>DJNY01000081.1 GCA_002441865.1 Lachnospiraceae bacterium UBA6452
CCGCGATGCGCCAGCGTCACAATTCCGGGCATCGGCATATTGCCGCCTCCCACAAGTGCCTGTGCAGTAGTTGTATGATGCGGCTGTAGGAAAGGTCTCTGCCATACCATGCCCTCTCCCTTTTGCAGTTTGCCCGCCATACTGCTGATCTTTGTGACCGCGATGCTTTCCTCCCTGCTCATCAGTGGCATAATCGTAGGAATACGCTCTGCGATCATGGACTTTCCACTGCCCGGCGGTCCGACCAACAGCAGGTTATGAAATCCCGCAGCAGCGATCTCTGCTGCACGTTTCGCCATTTCCTGTCCACATACATCCACAAAATCTTTTTTATTTTTCCAATTTATCATCCTGCTTCCACAGTTTTCATCATTTTCTGTTTTTTCTCTTTCTGCTTCTGCATTCCGGTCATCTGATGATCCACCCGCATCCAGCTTTCCTGTCCATACAGCTACAGCCTCTGCCAGCGTCCTGACTGCCCAGACCTGCATCCCGTCCACTGCTTCTGCTTCTTCCCGATTTTCGATCGGAACAATACACTTGCCGATTCCCATTTCCAGTGCATACATCAGGATAGGAAATACACCTCTTACCGGTTTGATCGTGCCATCCAGTCCCATCTCGCCCAGCACAAGAAATTCTTCCTCCCCGCTTATCTCGTCCACCTGCCCGCTTGCCGCAAGCAGTGCAAGTGCCACAGGCAGGTCAAATGCACTGCCGCCTTTTCGGATATCCGCGGGAGACAGATTAATGGTGATCCTCTTGATAGGCAACTGATAGCCACTGTTTTTGATGCCAACGCGTACACGTTCCCTTGTTTCTTTTACTTCACTTGAAAGATAACCGATCATATCCATACACGGAAGCCCGTCGGAAATGTCAGCCTCGACCTGTACCAGAAAGCTCTCCATGCCATGAAAAGCCCCTGACAGAATAGATTTGTACATAGATGTGTTCTCCTTTTTGAATTGATATGATAAATAAACTGCTAATGCTTTTATTTATGAAGCATTTATTTAATTGATAGTTTTGAAATCATGAATGAAATGTTTTAGATGACCGGGCAGGAGTCCCTGCCCGGTCACAGATTTTAGATTTTGAACAATAGATTTAGAATACTTTTGTCTTCATCTTCTCCGGATCACGGGAGAACTGGATACAGTTTTCCTTGGAGATCTTTCTCTGCATATATAAAGCAAGCAGGGAATCATCAAGCGTCATCATGCCTTCCTTCTTACCTGTCTGGATGATGGAATCAAGCTGATGCGACTTACCTTCACGGATCAGGTTACGGACAGCATATGTAGCGTGCATAACTTCGAAAGCCGCGCAACGGCCGTCTCCTGCAACATTAGGGATCAGTGTCTGGGAAATGATCGCTTCAATAACGTTGGAAAGCTGTACACGGATCTGCTGCTGCTGATGCTCCGGGAATACGTCGATAATACGGTCTACAGTACTTGCCGCATCCACTGTATGCAGTGTGGAGAATACCAGGTGTCCTGTTTCAGCTGCGGTGATGGCGATACTGATCGTTTCGAAGTCACGCATTTCTCCGACGAGGATAACATCCGGGTCTTCACGAAGTGCTGCACGAAGGCCGGAATCGAAGCTCAATGTATCCTGACCGATCTCTCGCTGGTTTACCATGGACATCTTATGATGATGTGCATACTCGATCGGCTCTTCCAGTGTAATGATATGAGCGTCTCTGTTTTCATTTACTTTATTGATAATGGATGCCAGTGTTGTTGACTTACCACTACCTGTAGGCCCTGTTACAAGGACAAGTCCACGTTTTCTCTGATACAGATCTACGATTGATTTCGGAACACCCAGCTTTTCAGGATCCGGGATCTCATCTGTGATAGTACGAAGTGCAAGTGCGATCGCGCCACGCTGCTTGAACACGTTGACACGGTAACGACCGATTCCGGCAAATGCGATTGAAAGGTCGTATTCACCACGTTCCTCGAATTTTTCACGCTGCACCGGATTTAATACATCCAGGCAAAGCTCCAGTGTATCTTCCGGTCTGAGGATCGGATAATCCATCTTTACCAGATGACCATTCAGACGCATTGTCGGCGGAATACCAACCGTCAGATGGATATCGGATGCCCCTGCCTCATAGGCAACGTGCAGTATTTCCTCTAAACTTTCCATACTAATTGTACCTCTCTTTTCTTTCCGGCGTAAAACCGGAATTATACATTACATATCTTCAAAAGCCTTTTTCAATGTCAGTAATGCCTTCTTCTCAATACGTGACACATAGCTTCTGGATATACCCAGTTTTTCCCCGATCTCCCGCTGCGTCAGCTCCTGCTCACCCAAAAGCCCGTAGCGCATCATGATGATCTCTTTTTCCCTGTCAGATAAAACTGTAGACACCAGCCTCCTGACTTTGCTGATATCCTCCCGCCGGCTGATCATCTCTGCGAAATCTTCCTGCTTGGATAACGTAACATCCAAAAGGCTGATCTCGTTCCCCTCTTTGTCTGTTCCGATCGGTTCGTACAATGAAACATCCCTCGCGGTCTTCTTCCGCATGCGGAGCATCATTAACAGTTCATTATCAATACATCTGGCCGCATAAGTTGCCAGACGGCTTCCTTTTCCTTCATCGAATGTCTGGATTGCCTTAATGAGTCCTATCGTCCCTATGGAGATCAGATCCTCTGCGTCCTCTTCCACATTCTGGTATTTTTTCACAATATGGGCGACCAGCCGCAGATTTCTTTCTATCAGTATCTGTCTGGCTTCCTCACTCTTTTTGACATCGTCCCCCTTAAGCATCTGCAGATAATACGCTTCTTCCTCGTCAGAAAGTGGTTTTTGAAAGGTCTGCAAGGGAAGCCTCCCAAATACGTTTTATACCATTGTATGCACAGGGTTTGGTTAAAGTAACGACCAATTTTTATTATACATAGAAAACGCAGCCAGTGCAAGGACTATAACAGGAAATCTGCAAATACATAATTGCTGACATCAATGCCTTTATTAGTCAACATAACTCTTCCGATATTTGTTTTTCTTTTTACCGGCTCTGTCGTAGCTGCTTCTTCACGATCCTCTTTACGATCTTCCCTGCGTTCTATCCGTAACAAACCCTCTTCTTCATGTTTCCATAAAACAGCACCATAGACATCTTCCATTGTTTTCCCAAAGCGTTTTTCAAATTCTGTTCCGGATACGCCTTCCATCACACGCAGCCCCAGGAACATGAATTCTTCCATCTTCGCCTGTACAGAAAGCTCTTCCCAATCTTCGACATATTTTCCACAACGAAGCTGTATGTTCTGCTCTTCAGCAGATCTTTCTATCTGCATTTTCTCCTGTCCATACATCTGTTCATCATTACGACCGGCAGATCGATCTTCATTCGCATTTTGGTTTACATAAGTTTCAAAGTCAGTCGTATTATGAAACCGTGCCCCATCCATATAAGAAGAACTGCCAAGTCCCAGTCCCAGATAATCTCCTCCCTGCCAGTATACAAGATTATGCCTGCCGGCATAGCCCTTTTTTGCATAATTGGAAATCTCATACCGCTCATAACCAGCCTTTGCCAATACCTGCTCCGTTTCTCTGTACATCAGGCGTTCCTGCTCTTCATCCGGCAATGGATAACATCCGCTATTATATTTTTGATAAAAAGGCGTTCCTTCTTCCAGGATCAGACTGTAAGCAGAAATATGCTCCGGTGCAAGCCCGATAACCTTGCGAAGTCCATCTGTATAACTTTCTATAGTCTGGTATGGAAGTGCTGCCATCAGATCCACATTGATATTCTGAAAACCGGCTTCTCTGCACCATGTATAGGTATTTAAAAAGTCCTCATAAGAATGGATCCGTCCAAGTGCTTTCAGCTCCGCATCATTCGTAGACTGCAGACCGATGCTGAGCCGGTTGATCCCCATCTGATAAAGTACCCTGCACTTTTCTTTAGACGCAGTTCCCGGATTCATTTCCATAGATGCTTCTATATTTTCACATAAGTTAAATGTATATTTAATTTTCTGTATGATGTTGTCTAATTGCCTGATTGATAATATAGACGGTGTCCCACCACCTATATAAAGCGTCCTGATCTTTCTATCCGCTGTTTCTGTTCCTCGATAACGTTCTATTTCCATAAGAAGAGCCTGTACATACCGATCCCGCGAATCTTCATCTGCCGGTGCAGAGAGGAAATCACAATAGCCGCACTTTCGTACGCAAAAAGGGATATGGATATACAGGCTTAACTCTTCTTTATGTTCCATGCTATACTCGTTTCTATCGTTTCGTCTTATCTGTCATTCTCATTCCTATTTCTTATCATCCAGTTTCAGGACACTCATAAATGCCTTCTGCGGGATTTCCACGTTACCGACCTGACGCATACGCTTCTTGCCTTCCTTCTGTTTTTCCAGAAGCTTTCTCTTACGTGAGATATCACCACCGTAGCATTTCGCAAGTACATCCTTACGCATCGCCTTAACAGTCTCTCTGGCGATTACTTTGCCGCCTACAGCCGCCTGGATTGGAATTTCAAACAGGTGACGCGGGATCTCATCCTTCAGCTTTTCACACATTTTTCTGCCACGCTCATAAGCACCGTCCTTATGCACAATAAAGGACAGGGCATCCACTTCTTCTTTATTGATCAGAATATCCAGCTTCACAAGCTCTGACGGCTCATAGCCTTTGAGTTCATAATCAAAGGATGCGTAGCCTCTGGAACGGGATTTCAGGGCATCAAAGAAATCATAGATGATCTCATTGAGCGGAAGCTCATATTTTAAAAGTGCTCTTGTCTCTTCAATATATTCCATGCCAAGGTAAACGCCTCGTCTTTCCTGACAAAGCTCCATGATCGGTCCGATAAATTCTGTCGTGACCATGATCTCCGCGCTGACGATCGGTTCTTCCATATGCTCGATCTCCGAAGGATCCGGCAGATTACTCGGATTCGTCAGTTCGATCATTTCTCCGTTTGTTTTAAATACTTTGTAAACAACGCCCGGTGCTGTCGTAACCAGATCCAGATTGTACTCTCTCTCCAGTCGTTCCTGAATGATCTCCAGATGAAGAAGTCCCAGAAAACCACAGCGGAATCCGAATCCGAGCGCGATTGATGTTTCAGGCTCGTAATTCAGGGAAGCATCATTCAGCTGCAGCTTTTCCAGTGCATCACGAAGTTCCGGATATTTGGCACCATCTGCAGGATACAGTCCGCAGTATACCATGGAGTTTACCTTCTTATAGCCCGGAAGCGGTTCGCTGCACGGATTGGATGCATCTGTGACCGTGTCACCCACGCGTGTATCCCTGACATTTTTAATAGAGGCGGTGATATAACCTACCATGCCTGCGGAAAGCTCTTCACACGGAATAAACTGCCCTGGTCCAAAATAACCGACTTCTACAACATCTGCCTGTGCACCCGTCGCCATCATCTTGATCGGGGTACCTTTTCTTACCCTTCCTTCCCGGATACGGCAGAAAATAATAACGCCTTTATAAGAATCATATAAAGAATCAAAAATAAGTGCCTGCAACGGCTTGTCCGGATCTCCCGTCGGCGCAGGGATCTTTTTGACGATCTGTTCCAGCACATCATCGATCCCGATTCCGTTTTTAGCTGAAATAAGAGGTGCATCCATCGCTTCGATCCCGATCACGTCCTCGATTTCTTCCTTCACACGCTCCGGATCCGCACTTGGCAGGTCGATCTTATTGATAACCGGAAAAACATCCAGATCATGATCCAGTGCCAGATATACATTGGCAAGCGTCTGTGCTTCAATTCCCTGTGCAGCATCCACGACAAGGATTGCCCCATCACAGGCAGCAAGTGCACGGCTGACCTCATAATTGAAATCCACATGACCGGGTGTATCGATCAGATTGAATATATATTCCTCTCCATCCTTTGCTTTATAAATAATACGGACCGTCTGCGCCTTGATCGTAATACCTCTTTCGCGTTCCAGATCCATATTATCCAGCACCTGTGCCTGCATTTCACGCTCAGTCAGAAGCCCTGTCCGCTCAATGATACGGTCTGCCAGTGTTGATTTACCATGATCAATGTGGGCAACAATGCAAAAATTTCTGATTTTACTCTGATCTATATGTGTCATGTAGTTCCTCCGTGTTTCACTTTATATATCAACCATATACATATACCGGTATCTTTTACGCATACCACGCCTGCAAGTATAACATAAAACGGTAGTTTTCTTCAAGAAATAATGGTATAATTGTATCCATATTTTTATGTCTTCTATCAGACAGATCATGGAGGAAATTTATGAAGATCAACATTCTACCAGACAATTCAAAAAAGAACAGAGCACCGGAACCTGCTCCAGTATTTAAGCCCTATTACACAGGTTCATCAAAGGCTCTTGCATTTTTAGGAAATAACCTGCTCTATCTTATATCTTTTTTGTTTCCTGTTATTGTGTTATTTACATTGATGGCAATCAACGGATTTGCACCGTTCGGCGATAAAAATCTGTTTATTTTAGATGGTTCGGTCTATAATCTGCCGCATTTTGCTGCCTTTGTAGAGCAGCTCCATTCCGGCAATTTTTCCTTTTTCATGGAAGGCGGTGTTTTGGGCAAAGAATACTTTTCCACGATCGTATTCTATTTAACCAGTCCACTCCATCTTCTGCTCTGTTTCTTTTCACAGAAAACAGCCATTGTCCTGCTTGCCGTTGTTACAGTACTGCAGATCGGATTTGCCGGCTTTACCATGACCTTCTATCTGACACACCGTCTGCAGGGATATCGGTATTCCAAATATGATTACAGTGTACTGCTGTTTTCCTTTGCTTTTTCACTCAGTGGATATTTTCTGGTACAATACAACGATTTTATGTATTTGGACTGTGTTGTATTGTTTCCTCTTCTGTTTTTAGCCTTAGAGCACTTCCTTTACAAAGATACTTATAAATATTTCTATGGTTTACTGGCATTTTGCTTCTTTTGCAACTTCTATATGGCAGCCATTATTTTTGTGCTGCTGTTTTTCTATGTGCTGACAAGAAAAAAGGGAGATTTTACAAATTCTGTTTCTAAATGCATCAATTATTTATTTACAGGGATCTTTGCAGCTTTAACAAGTGCTGTTACGGTTATTCCGGGATTTTATTCTCTTTATCAGACACAGATCCAAACCAGCTCCGCGCCTGACTTCTCTTTTGTTACGGACTGGCTCAGCTTCTATGGCAGCTTTATGCCGAAAAACTTTGGGTCGTATGCTTCTACCCCATACTGTGGAAACAATATATACTGTGGTCTTTTTGCGGTTATCCTTTTTGTTGTATATATTGCAGACAGAAAATGCCGCCTCTCTGACCGTATGAGGAATATTATTTTTGTATCCTTTTTATGTCTGATTTCAAACATTGTGTCTTTTCAGTACGTATTCCATCTTTTTTCCTCACCAACCAGTTCATTTAACTGCTACAGCTTCATTCTCCCATTTTTTATATTAGCGATCAGTTCAGATGCTTTCTATCACTTTCGAAGCAATACTGCATACAAAAATATACTTGCCCTGTTACTTCCTTTGGCAATTATGATAATCGCCTCTTTAAAATCTACCTATTACAGCAGCTCTGTTTCTATCAGTTTTACATTGATCATGTTTGTGGTCTATTCTTTTCTTGTTTTGTTTTACATATTCGGCTCTATAAACCGGGCAGTATTCCGCTCCATTCTCCTTATTGCCTTTATGCTGGAATTAGTCATCAATGTGCATCAAAACTTTAATTATCTTACAGTTGATACACAGCCTGTAAAAGAGTCTGTCATTTCCCTTGAACAGGAACCACAGGCATACCATCCATCTGCATTCACTATTCAGATGGATAATAATGTTACTCTTCCGGCTGCTTATTTTCTTTCTCCGGATTTTTCAGATACAAACAGCGTATATGCAACAGTATTTCAAGAGCAAAATGAAATTGCCTACAGTCTGGGGGCAAAAGAAGATCTATTTACAACCGCCGATCTGCATATCACCTATCAGAACATATCTGATATAGAGGCAAATCTGTCTTTAAATAATATACTGACACTTCGTGTACTGCCTGACACCACAAAGGCAAAAAACAACCAGAATATTTTCCCTTTAACAATTACTCCCGATCAGGATGGCTATTTATACTTACAGGCAGGTGAGCTTACCTGTATTGGAGATGTTCAAAAGGATCAGTCTTTCACGCACAAATATGTTTTTAAAACCATTACGAATGCCTGGAGCAACGAATGGATCTACGGTGCTTACTTGAATCCGAATGTTATCACAGCTATCGAAAAAATCCTTAATACCACTTCTGTTTCTATAAAAAAATATGATAATTTTTCATTTTCTGTTCTGACAGAGACATCAGAGAGCAGGCAGCTTGTCCTCAATATGCCCTACTCTGCCTTTTTAAGCATTCACATCGACGAGCAGAATACACCATATATCCAGGGACCGAATAACACTGTATCCTTACAGGTGCCATCCGGAACACATTATATTACAGTCAAACTTAATTATGTTCCTTTCAATATAGGGCTGTTTATCTCCTTAATTGCCATCTGTTTACTTTTTACATCCAGAATAAATAAACCGGAAACAACCTTATCCTGGATCAAACAACGCCTTTATAACCCTGCATATCTGGAAAAGGTATCAAATTGGTTATGGTGTCATCGTGTTTCTCTTGCATCCTTTTTTATTCCTTTTCTCACATTAGTTGTTTGCTGTGTCTTAAACGGTTATGCACCGTTTGGCCCTAACAATTTTTTTAAGGGAGATGGTCTTTCTTTATCTCTCCCTACCATGTTCCAGACACAAGATCAGGTAAAACACAATAGTCTTCTGCTTTCCTGGATTTCCGGAGGCGGTACCAACTTTTTTTATACCTCTCCATGTGCCTTTTTATTTTATTTTCTGCGTTTTATCAGCCGGGACTCCATTATTTCATTTTTTACAATGTTTACTATTATTTGTATCTCATTCAGCGGATATACTTTTTATTATTATATGACCCACCGGCAAAACAGCTTACCCTTCCGGTCAACGGATGCACGTATACTGATACTGTCAACCGCATATTGCCTCTGCGCATATATCATCAATTTCCGAAACAATATTTTGTGGAATCCTGTTTATTTATTATTCCCTCTCATTATTTTGGCTATGGATCGACTGATGTATGAAGGCAAAAAGGTATTCTATATTATCCTTTTAGCCCTGTCCATTTATTTTAATATATTTATTGCATTTTTTATCTGCATTTATTTAATCTTTGTATTTTTTACATACCATTTTACAAACTGGAAAGATTTTATCAAAAAGGGAATTCTTTTTACATATTCTTCTTTATTGAGTGCGGGCATTTCCATACTTATGATATTGCCGACATATTTGACTTTCCAAAATACTGCATACGAGTCATCAGATTCAGTATTCCCAACTTTTACCTTTTATCAAAGTTACTGGAATAGCCTGAAACAACTGTTCCCATTCTCACAGGCTGTTGTGATCACAGACCAAAATGGTGCAATTAACCTGTATTGCGGAATTATATGTATCGTACTTTTCTTTTTCGCTTTATTTTTAAAAAATACGAAAAAGAAGATATTGAAACTCTTGTTTATTGCTTTTATCTTCTTCAGCAGTAACAGCAATTTCTTCAGTTATTTTTGGAACGGACTTCACTATCAGTCAAAAGTACCAAACCGATATTCTTTTCTTTTGATTTTCATGATATTGGATCTTGGAGCTGATGTTATCGTAAATTTTCATTCTTTTAAAAAGCGCGAAATTTATATCGCTGTTATAGCATCAGTTTTGCTTATTTTGGTTACCATTTGCTTTTCCAATATCACATTTACATCGGCGACCGGAATAGCTGCAATCGTTTTTCTTGTCCTTTATACAAGTATACTTATTTTACGCATGTACCATCAGAGGCTGTTTCGTATCAGTACACGTTTAATCATTTTTGTTGTAATAACGGAGTTATGCCTGAATTGTATCTACACATTCTCTCAGGAAGACACCGATACCGGACTTATATTAAACCAATATGATACAGCTTCTGCCTATTATAAAAATGAACTCTGTACATCCCCATTATCGGATAGGGTTTCTTACGTAAGTATGCCATTTTCAAATATAAATATGATCGTTGGTACAAACGCAATGACACAATTTAATTCATACTTTTCAAAGTATCAACATACCATCGGACTTTCACTGGGCTATTTGACCTCTACCAACTCATTGGAAGACCCGTGTAACACGACACCTTTTACAAATGCCGTTACCAATACAGGATACATGTTTGTAGGAACATATTCGTTTGATAATTATATAGACTTTGACCACTACGAGCCTATTTCCGTTCAGGATGATATTCTTATTTTACGAAATACTGATACTTTGGGATTTGGATTTTATATTCCGGAAATAACAATAGAAAATTTAAAAAATATGCAGACAGCCTTTTCAGAAGAGTATGCAAACCAGATTGCAGCAGGTTATGATGCATCACCCATCTTCACTGATTCTGTTAAAATAAATAGTTCTGATAAAAGTCAAAACAGTTCTACAAAAGTATACTATGATACTGACAATAGTATGCGGCAAAAACTTTCATTCACACCGGCCAAGTCAGGAACGTATTACTTCAGATCAACCAATTATTATTATTTAGGTCGTCTGGATGCCGGAACACAATATGATTTTGACTTTCCCTGCAGTGATGCAAACGGCTTCGGAATCATTTCACGATTCAGTGAAAATGCGTTTTCTACATTTTATCAAAATGCCTCTGCGTATAGCTTACAGACACCAGAAATTGACAATACCTCTCTTCAGGGGACAATCACGCTGCCGGAAGATGGTTACATATATCTGAGCATTCCTTATGAACGCGGATGGAGCGCAACTATCGATAAAAAAGAAACCCTTGTAGAAACGGCACCAAATGGTTTTTGCATGATCAAAGCTTCCGCCGGAACACATGAAGTCCATTTAACTTTCCGTCCTTACGGATTGACTGCATGTATTGTTGGCACACTGATCGCCTGGATCATCTTCCTGTTTACGATCATCTTTGAAAAGCGGCATAACAAACGAATGCGGATAAAAGCTGCGGAGGCAGATACTACTCTCCCTCCAGCACACTTGCGATCACATCAGCAAGCAGAGGAACCGCATTGTGAACTTCTTCCAGCGTGTTCGTCTGTGCCCCAAGCTCCACCAGAAGGCTCCTTGCCCGGTACTGCATATTATACCGATACCCTTTCAGATAGATCCGGCGGGCAAGCCCCGGATAGTATTGCTGACACTTCAGCTGCATCTGAAATGAAAATGCAAGGTTAGCATCTCTGTTTTCATTCACCAGATACGGAATCTCCCCGGCTTTTCTGGTACGGCTCAGTCCATTGAAAAACATGAACTGGGCTGTTTTTTTGCCCTGGTATTCCGTCACAAGGTGTGTACCCTCTCCTACACCGTCTCTGTGCAGGTCAATGACCACTTCGATAGAAGGATGTTCCGCCAGGATCTGCTTAAGTGCCGGTGCTGCTTCCGAATAGGCATAATCCCTGATTGTGTCATAAATCCCCCTGTCGTGTAATACACAAAACCCTCTCTCTTCCAAAAGGGAAGCAAGCTGGTCTCCCGCTCCCACCACAGTTGTAGACAAGTCTCCTTCCACTGAATCCGCATACCCTTCCTGAGCATGTGTATGATAGATCAGAATCTGCGGCTCATCTCCTCCTTTTGAAATAGTTAAATTCTGATTCAATAATTTATCTATATTAAGTTCTGTATTATCAATATAGGTCGTGGAATCCAGTACATAAAAGGTCTGCAGCAACGTATCAAAATCCTGATAGGGCGTCAGATCCAGTGTTTCTTTTCCTGCATGTTCTGCCATGAGCTGATCCATAACTGCCTTTTGGTTTTCACTTGTCATAGCATCTATATCTACGTTTTCTCGGTCTTCTCCTGTGCCAGAACTTTCATCCTGCTCCCTCTGTGTATTTTCCTTATTTTCTACTGCTTCCTCCACATCCGAATTACTAATCTGCTCTGCCTGTATGCTTCGTGTATTTTCCTCTGTTCCACCCCCTGCTGTTTCACCTGATACCAGCTGGTCATTTTCACGATCCATCTGCCCATCGCTATTACTTTCACTTATATTTTTGTCTATTGTTTCTTCTGATCCACGCTCTGCTTGCAACACCTCATGTGACTCATCCCTGCCTTCCAGCAAAATATAGGTTGTGGCAAGATCCTGTCCCTCTACTTCCACCTGTTCCTTTGCATAGGCGTATAAAGGCATACAGTCCGTTATCCCCTTATAAATGCCTTTCTCCGCATCTTCCCTCTGCATACTGTAGGGCAGCATCAGACAATGCAGTTGTATGGAAACTGGCAGTCCACAGGCACCAATATATAAAAAAAAGAGACATCCGGTCACAACTACCAGAAGTCTCCCTGTTCTTTTTCCGATCATACGCATTTTACGATTCATCCGTCACCATCCCAAGACTTCTTTTTACATCCTATGAAGGCGGTCTGGGTGTTATGCAAAAAGGAAGGCATCCGGACTGACGGGATCCGAATGCCTTTACATTTTCATTTATGTTCGATTAAGCCATTTTGTTAACCGCTTTAGCTAAACGGGAAACTTTTCTGGATGCTGTGTTTTTATGATAAACACCCTTAGAAGTAGCTTTATCAATTGTAACTGTAGCATCGTTTAATGCTGCCTTAGCTGCTTCTTTGTCGTTTGCATCGATTGCTGCATAAACTTTCTTTACTGCAGTCTTAACACCGGACTTAATTGCTTTGTTTCTTTCTGTCTTAGTTGCTGTAACTAATACTCTTTTCTTTGCAGATTTGATGTTAGCCAAGATCTACACCTCCCATGTAATGTTCAATTATTGTTTGTAACGTGTCACATTACGCCGGACACGGACAGTCTAATGTAAACACACGCATATTATAATAAGGTACACGCCCTTATTTGTCAAGTGTTTCCATGAATTTTTTCAATTAAATTCCCAGCATTTTTCTTGCCTCTGTCTCGGTAATCTTCTGAGATTCCATTAGATTTTTCAGTAACTTCTTTTGAGCAGCATCTGCTCCCAGCTTTTCGCCTTCTACTCTGCCACGCTTCTCACCCTCCACATAGCCTTCACGTCTCATATCCATATCATTCACATAAGTTTTCAAATATTCCGACCTCCATTCCTCATTCAGTCTCGCATTTTTTACTTCCTTATCCAGTAATTTTGTGAAATCATCCTCCGCATCTTCATTCTCAATATAACTTAGAAATTCTCTGATCCCTTCCGGTACTTCCGATAAATCCGCCATTTTCTGTGCGATCACCGGGTTCTTTGTCACTTTTCCGAACATAAATTTGTCCCGGATCGTCAGTTTCTCATACATGTTTTTGCCAGCATTGTTCATAAGCTGCTCCTTTCTTTGCATAGCAGGAACACGCTTATCTTTCACAAATCCCTGCTCTTATTTCGTTACAAGCATGGATTTTCTAAAAGATGAACAGATATGCCGCGCAAATACACAGCATCATAAAGATATGGTTCATGGAGGTAGAATATCTCCGAAAAGAAAATATGCTTTGCAATAACTATACCATTACTGCAAAGCATTGACAATAATTTTCAAACTCTTACTTTGTAACCTTCATTGTATAAGTGCATTTACCACCTTTACTGGTAAAGAAGTAGTCCATGTAAATTGTTTCGCCTTTTTTCAGCTTGATCTTTCCATATCTGCTTGCCAGATAAGTGCCTGTAGTTACCTTTTTACCTCTGTAAAAATCATTGTAGCTGTCCTTTGTCGCTGTAAATAAGCAGGAGTATTTACCACCCTGTGTTTTTACAGTCTGGGACATGAAATAGCTTCCGTAGGATGATTTTTTGCGGATATACAGATTACCCAGATTGTGATCTGCTCTGCCTTTTACCTTTGGAACAGTCACAATATTGCTGATCGTAACCTTATAAGTTCCTGTCGCCGGTGCTGTGAATTTTACCAGTGTGTCATCTTTGACATTTACCTTGTAGGTCTTTCCCAGTTTCAGTGCAGGTGCTTTTTTGTAATTTTTGTTTGCTGTAACTGTTTTGGTCTTTGCCTCTGCCTGTACGCTTGCAGTTGCAGGCACAAATGCA
>DJNY01000156.1 GCA_002441865.1 Lachnospiraceae bacterium UBA6452
CTGCCAAAGGCAAAGAAAAAAGCATATACAAAGCTTTTCAAGAAGAAATATGATAAGACAACCAAGTTGAAATAAGCATGTAAAAGGAGGAAAAACATGAGAAAGAAACACTTGCTTACGAAAACACTTGCAGTAGTGCTTTCAGCAGCAATCTGTACAGGAGGGACGGGAATACAGGCACTTGCGCAGACTGCTGGATTAACGGGGGAGGAAAACGTACAGACACAGGAAACAGAACAAATTGATGCAGATACAGCTCCGGCTGTATCTGCAAATGACACATCTGAGGCGGAGCAGGAAGAAACAATATCCGATCCGGAAGAGACGGATGATGAAAATGAAACGACTGATGAAGAGGAAACAGAAGCCGAAGAGGAAGATCTGGATGCAGATGAAGCATTACAAATGCCAAATGATGGCGAGCTTTTTGCAAGGTATGCAGATAAAAAGCTGGCAGCGGCAGTTGTAGAGCTTTACAATATGGCGAAAAATACAGATAAATATTCGGAAAGTAACCTGACGATCGGGCTGATCAAAAGTTATACGGGAGCTTTTGATTTTACGCAATTAAAAGATATGTCTGCTTCGGATATTACAGATATTACAGGGCTGGGATATGCAAGAAGTGTCAGTGCGATTGATATCAGTACCACTAATGTGACAAAAATTTCATCCTATGAATTTAGCAGCTGCGCATCACTTACGGAGATAAAATTACCCCAGACATTGACAGTATTGGAAGATCATGTATTCGCGGGCTGCAGCTCTTTAAAAGGAATTGATCTGCCTGTATCGCTTATCGGGATTGGGGGATATGCATTTAGCAACTGCTCAGAACTGGCATATGTAAATACGTTGTTAAATGAAGAAGATGTGATCGCAGATACATTGCCGGATGGCTTGGAAACGGTTGGAACCAATGCATTTGCCGGATGTTCTTCACTTGTTAAAATTACAATACCGAGTTATGAAACCGGAACAATTCTGGAAAAAGCATCTTCTCTCTTTGCAAATTGTACATCATTGAGTGAAGTTAAGATTGGAAGCAGCATTCAGTCAATTCCAAATGCTTGTTTTTATGAAAGCGGTAATGAAAAAACAGGTATGACAGTAACGATCGAAGCAGGTTCCAAACTGGATAAGATCATGGATTCAGCTTTTGAAGGTGCCAATATGAGCAGTCTGGATCTTTCAGGCTGTACCCATCTCGCGGCGATCGATGCAAGAGCTTTTGCAAAGAAAAATGCAAAGAAACCGTTGACAGAGATTAAACTTGCTGCACTGATCCGGGATGAAGCGGGAAATGAACTGCAGCTCAGTATCGGAAAAGAGGCATTTTATCAGGCTCCGCTTGTAAGTATGTATGCGGGAAATTCTGCTGACCAGGTGGTGACATTGCCAGATTATGTAAAATCTATTGGTGTTGGAGCATTTGCGGAAAATGAGGCAATGAATGCACTGGTGCTTGGCAGTAGTATTCAGACAATCAGTGACTTCGCTTTCAATGCCTGTAAAAATCTTGCGACAGTAACCCAGAGTACAACAAAGGATGGTGACTGTGCTACAGAAAGCATCGGTACCTGTGCATTCAGAGGAACAGGTTTTGCGGATGCCAGCTTCCTTGGAAAGATGAACCACCTGAAACGGATCGGTGGTGAGGAACAGCATCTGGATAGTATAGATGACAGAGAGAAGAGCAATATTTATATAAAGATCAAAAAACCGGATTATAAAAAGAATTATATCCAGAAAAATGAAAAATTCGGATCGGAAGTTTTTACAGAGAGTAAGGTGCAGACGGTTGTACTGCCGGCTTCTGTTGAAGTGATCGAAAGCCGTGCATTTTATAATTGTGACAGCCTTGAGAGCGTTACAATGGAAAGTGGCAGAAAAGAAAAGGGAGTAACCTGCAAGATCAATTCCGAAGCATTCAGAGAATGTGAAAAATTGAAAACGGCAATTTTACCGGATAATGAGAAGATGGGAGAAAGCCTGGAAATTGATAAGGGTGCATTTCTTCAGTGTAAGGCACTTGATACAATTTCAAAATTAGAGGGAGAAGCAACCTATAATGGCAAATTCCCTAAGACTCTGGCAAAGCTTGCAGATAATGCATATGACACAACGGGACTGAAAGAAGTGATCATTCAGGATCGTGAAGACGGCACTATGCCTGAGATCGGTACTTATGTATTTATGGACAGTGCATCACTCAGAAAGGCTGTTATGCCACAGGCAACGGTAAAACTGGAAGAGGGACTTTTCTATGATTGCGGCATCAATGATTTTTCAACAGCCGGTACAGCTAAAAATCTGGAAGAAATTGATGATGTTGCCTTATTTGGAAGTACATTTGATACACTGGATCTTTCTGCTTACACAAAATTGAAACGGCTTGGAAATTATGCACTGGCTTACAGGGATATGAGAGGGAAAATAATCCGTACAAGCCAGTATAGCAGCATTAGTGTAACAACACTGGTTTTACCGGCAGATATTGAAAATGATTCTTTGGAACTTGGAGAATATCTGATGCGGGGAGCACGCAGATTTAATACAATGCAGGTAAAGGGAGAATATGAGACAGACGGCATTGTATGTATTCCCGATTATGTTACGAATAAATCCTGCCTGGGAGGAACTTTCTCGGGGACAGCGGTTGAAGAGGCACACTGGCAGTATACAGAAACCCAAAAAAATCCATGGACGTATATCCCACACAGCATGTTCAATGCAACAAGCGTTTCGGATATTTCAAAGTGTCTGCTCCCGGTAGCGGATCTGAAGGAAATTAAAGAACAGGCATTTCTTGGATGTATGTGGCTGAACACTGTGGATCTCAGACCGTATACACAGCTGGATACACTGGGAGAAGGCGTATTTGCGGAGTGTTTTACTCTGAAAAGCGCATATATGGCACCACAGCTTACAAAGCTGCCAAACTATACATTCTTTACAGGATTTTATAGTAAGATAACCAGTTCCGCAGGATACGCATCTACACTGCAGTATGTGGATCTTGGAAATATTACGGAGCTGGGAGAATATTGTTTTGCTTCCGTAAACCTGCAGAGTGATATTGAAGGAAGCGGTACACCACAAAATGTTATCTGGCCGGCGGAGATGCAGGCGATCGACCTTTCAAAGATCAAAAAGATCGGAAAGGGCTGTTTCCTGGGACAGACAAAGCTTACGACTGTTAAATTTGGCGAAGAACTGACAGAAATTGGAAATAATGCATTCCAAAGCTGTGCATCACTGAGTCTTAAACCAGACGGTGCAGCAACAGTTCAGAATCCGGCGGAAGGAAAATCAGTGGAAATTGTGACAGCAGGTCTTCCAGACAGTCTTGAGAGCATCGGTGATTATGGATTTTACAGATGTGAAAATCTGGATACGGTTATTTTTGGCTCCAGGCTGAATCAGATTGGTAAATATGCATTCTCTGAAACAATCGGTCATTATGATTATGACTATACAGATAGTAAGGGATTATATATCCAGCCTGCGATTAACCAGGCATCCTATGATTGTACTGTACTTCCAAGTTATCCGGAGGCAAACGGTAAGGTAAGAGACACGATCAATTGTGATTTTACACAGGCAACGAATCTGGCGACGATTGGAGATCATGCGTTTTATATTTCCAGCATCGGAAAGGCGGATCTGCAGAATACCAAGATGAAGAGACTGGAGAACTATACATTTGCAGATTGTCCGAAACTGGACAGCGTAGAACTCGGAAACAGCTTTAATCTTGTTGCGGACAACAGTCTTGCAGCATGCCCGAGACTGACAACACTCAGGGTTTACACAACGACTACGATCAGCAAAAAGGCATTTGCGGCTGTATCTGTATTCAATGGAAAGTGGAAAACACAGGCAATTGGCGATCTGTATAACTCTACGGGTGAAGTAAAGAAACCGACGATCGATGTTACGACAGAACCGGTTACAACGATCGGTATCGGCGGAGAAACAACATTGCCATATTATGTGACCACTTATGTAAAAGGGGATGCTCCGGCGTTTACTTATTTATTGATCGGAGATAAAGATTCACCGGATACAATTGATGAATATATGTATGTAGAAGGACGTGTGTCATCCTACTATTATAAAAAGAACAACCTGGTAGGAGATCCGGCGTATCTGGTAGGCAGTGATTACTTTACAAATGCAAAGGATGCGATCACATTCCGGACAGATGCAAACCAGACCGTGGAAACGATCAAGATCACAGGACTGAAGCCTATGCGGGATAATGAGACGGTTCCGTTCAGTATTGCAACACAGATTTCTTTTGTAAGAGATAATAATAACAGAACGCAGGGAGTGAAGCTTTCCAGTCTGGACAGCATATTTACAACAACCTACAATATCAATGTGGCAAATGTACCATATCGTCCGGTATTGTATATGGATTCAGCCAGAACCAAGGAAGAGAACGTTGCTTTAAACGAAGCAAACGGAACAGCAACACTGGCACAGACAATACGTGTATGTAAAAAGAAAGCAAATTATAGTCAGAATTATTATTTTGACCTGAAAAATCTGAAGGCTTCAGAGTCAAGACCGAATACCTGTAACCTGATCATTGAAAGCAGTGATCCGAACGTAATTACTGTTGCAGGCGGTGCAAGACTGGTGGCGGGAAGCACAAACCAGTGGAAAGTGGAAGCTGCTGCTTACAATGCAAATACGGCAACAGCATCTGCAGCAACAAGAGGCAGATACTTCAGTGTCGCTGCCAAGAAGCCCGGTGCAGCAACTGTCAAGGTATATCCGGAAGGAAGCCCATATCAGACTGTAACGCTTACATATAATGTGGTTGCGGATATCCAGAGCATAGCACTGGCAATGCCGACAGAATTTGCAGCTGGTGTCAGACCGGGAGATACTTTCAATGTCCTCAATAGCGTAAGAACCTATCTGAATGGATCAGTATCAAAAGCAAAGAATGACTTGGGAACATTATCAAAACTGACGGATAATAAGATCACTTATACATCCGATAAACCACAGGTGCTTAGTGTAGATGCACAGGGAAATGTGACGGTGCAGAGTGTAACAGCGGAAAAACAGACTGTAAGGATCACAGCTACGGTCATAACACCGGATGGTGACAAGGTAGAGGGATATGTAAATTGCACCGTGGCATATCCGCCAATGAAGAACGGCGCAGAGACAAAGGACAGTACCGGTGCAGGCGTGACAGTGAAAACAGCCGGAAGTGCAACAAAGCAGGGCGAAGTAAAATATACAAAACCCGCAGATGGTGCATCAGATGTAACAATTCCATCAACAGTTGTCGTAGATGGCGTAACCTGCAAGGTAACAGAAATTGCAGAAGGTGCTTTTAAGAACAATAAGACGCTGCAGAATGTTACGATCCAGGCAGATGTAGCAAGTATTCCAAAGGATATGTTCAGCGGCTGTACAAATCTGAAATCTGTGAAGCTTCCGGGTAAGATCACTGAAATCGGGGCAAATGCATTTAAGAATTGTAAATCCTTAACAAAGATCACAATTCCGAAGCCTGTAAAAACAATCGGAAACAGTGCATTCAGTGGCTGTAGTAAACTGAAGACGGTTACTTTCCATAAAAAAGCAGTTCTGACAACGATTGGAAACGGTGTATTCAATGGATGTAAGGCGATGAAGGCTATTACACTTCCAAAGAAGCTGGAAGCGATCGGAAGTAAAGCGTTCTATAATTGCAGTAAGCTGAAAACGATCAAGATCCAGTCCACGGTATTGAACAAAGTGGGCAAAAACGCACTGAAGGGTATTTACAAAAAAGCAACGATCAAAGTACCGAAGAAGAAGCTGGGAGAATATAAGAACCTCCTCAAAAAGAAGGGGCAGTCTTCTAAGGTAAAAATTAAGAAGTAGGATAGAAAAGTAAGATAGAAGGGAGAGTCGGTGGACAACTGGCTCTCCTTTTGGATTTGGCCGGCG
>DJNY01000207.1 GCA_002441865.1 Lachnospiraceae bacterium UBA6452
ATCGTATTCCATATAAGTTGTCAGCAATAACTGATCTTTCAACTTCTCATCTCCCGTTATACCGTAATCTGATCCAGCGGGATCAGGTTTCCGTCTGCATCTTCCGTATACGTATCTTCTCTTGTGATCACAAAAGCGAATTCAGAAGGTTCCTGCCCCAGATAATGATAAATATGTTCCATGATAAAGCCGGGCTTTACGTTACCACTGCTGGAAGCATTGACAAGCATGTAGATCTCCTGCTTTTCTTTATCCCAGGTAAGCTCGTAAATTGCCTCCTTCAGATCAAATTCCACGGTATTTTTCTTCGTCTGCTTGATCGCCGGAAGCGTTTCCTGACTGTAATATGCTTCCAGATGGTCAAACAGTTCAAAGGAAGGTTCATATCCTTCCCGGAAACGGACTGTATAGCGGGCAGCTGCAACACTTGCCATGGCATTTCCGGCTGTTTCCGGCAATGCAGTCACGGAAAGAATATCCACACCTTCTACCATTTGTGCCTGCAGTCTTTTTTTGATATCTTCTGCATCCGTAAAGGAATCCATTCCGATATCCATGTATTCGCCGTTGGAATACATACCGACACCGAGCGGTGCGGCAAAGGACATGATCTGATGCGGGCTGAAGCCTGTGGAATACGTAATATCCAGCTCTGCCCTGCGGATCGCCTTTTGGAAGTACCGCATCATATCCAGATGTCCGATGAAGATCATAGAACTGTATTTTGAAAATTTAATTCTGACTTTCATTCTGATAAATTGCCTCCTGCTTTAGGCTCCTTGCAAACACCGACACCATATTTGGCAGCACCGCAGCCCTGACATGCCATACGGCAGTTCGGAGATACGGTCTCCTGATTTGCTTTTTTCCATTCACGGAGCAAGAATGCTTTTGTTACGCCGCAGGATATAAAATCCCATGGGAAAATTTCATCATCACTTCTGTATCTGGTCGTGTAAAAGGCAGGATCGATGCCCTCCTCCGCAAAGGTTTCCAGCCAGACATCATTTTTGAAATATTCACTCCAGGCATCAAACATACAGCCCTTTTTGTAAGCATTGTAAATGACACGGCAAAGCTTTCTGTCACCACGTGCAAAAACGCCTTCCAGTTCGGAAACGTCAGCCTCATGCCAGTTGTATTTGATACTCTTCTGGTTGAGCTGGCTCCTGACTGCATCCCTGACAATATGTGCCTTCTCTAAAAACTGATCTCTTGTATTCATCTGCGCCCACTGGAATGGTGTAAAAGGCTTAGGAATAAAGAAAGAAGTACTTGTAACGATCTGAACCTTTCCGTTCCGTTTTTCTTTGGGAACCGTCTCATAGTAAGCCTTGGCTATCTCATTGGATAAAACAGCAATGCCTTCGATATCTTCCTTTGTTTCTGTCGGAAGACCGAGCATAAAATAAAGCTTCACCTTGTTCCAGCCGCCCTGAAATGCTGTGGTCGCACCGCCCAGGATATCATCAATCGTAAGACCTTTATTGATAACATCACGCATGCGCTGTGTGCCTGCCTCCGGGGCAAAGGTCAGGGAGCTCTTCTTGACATCCTGCACCTTGCTCATAACGTCCAGCGAAAATGCATCGATACGCAGGGATGGCAGGGAAATATTGATCTTCTTTCTGTCACATTCTTCGATCAGATAATCGATGAGCTCCGGAAGCTTGGAGTAATCACTCGAGCTTAATGAGCTTAAGGAAATCTCTTCATGCCCGGTATTTTTCAGCATGGTAGAGGCATATTCTTTCAGCTCGTCCACATCACGTTCCCGCAGCGGTCTGTAAAGCTGCCCCGCCTGACAGAATCTGCACCCGCGGATACAGCCGCGCATGATCTCCAGTACAACACGATCCTGTGTTACCTTGATAAAAGGCACAACAGGCGCCTGTGGATAAACCGCAACCTCTCCATCAAGATCTGTCACGATCTCTTTATCGATCTTAGTCGGTACATCGTCGTAAAGCGGTGTAAATGCTGCGATCGTGCCATCTTCTTTATAGCTTGTCTCATAAAGCTGCGGACAGTAAATACCGGGGAGCTTCCCTGCTTCATGTAAAAACTGCGCCCTTGTCATATCGGATGCCTGATATTCCTTATACAGATCTAAAAGACGGCGGTACATGGTCTCGCCTTCTCCGATATAAAACAGATCGAAAAAGTCTGCGATCGGCTCCGGATTGTACGTGCATGGTCCGCCTCCTATGACGATCGGATCCTCTTTTGTTCTGTCGCACGCCATGATCGGAATCCGGGAAAGGTCTAAGATCTGCAGGATATTGGTATAACACATCTCATACTGGATCGTGATCGCCAGAAAATCAAACTCTTTGATCGGGTCCTGTGATTCCAAAGCAAAAAGCGGGATATGTTCTCTGCGCATGATCTCGTCCAGATCCGTCCATGGAGAATACACCCGCTCGCACCAGGTATCTTCATAACGGTTGAACATATCATACAGGATCTGGATCCCAAGATGAGACATACCAATCTCATAAACATCCGGGAAGCACATGGCAACCCGGATGTCGATCTTTTCCTTATCTTTCATGACTGAATTGACTTCACCGCCCAGATAGCGGGCCGGTTTTTCGATTTTTAACAGGATTTCATCCTTTAACATTCGTTTTCTCATAAGGTAAAGTATACGGTATCTGTCTGATAAAATCAAACATATTTTCCGAATAATCTGTTTCGATCTGCCCCTTGATCGTATCTATGTACTGCCGCGTTTTGGGCTCTGTGGTCTGCCCGAGGATCAGAAAAACAAACAGACAGGCAAGTGCGATCAG
>DJNY01000097.1:0-229 GCA_002441865.1 Lachnospiraceae bacterium UBA6452
ATTTCCGTCACCGTCAGTTTCATCACCGCCGTCCTTGGCAGCGCGCTTTCATTGTATATAAAATTTCTCGTTTCTTCATGCCTTGCCATGATCACATCATCGACTGCTTTCTTCTTGTCTTCTCCCTCCAAAAAAGTTACCGTTGCCTTTCCCATCACTGACAGATACCGCATGGTAACATCCTTCATTTCCGTAATACAATCCATATAAAGCGGCTTGTCCATTTCAA
>DJNY01000097.1:318-464 GCA_002441865.1 Lachnospiraceae bacterium UBA6452
TGGACATACAGATAAAGCTGCTCACCTTCCACTTTATAAGCGAAGTTCATTGGCACGATATAAGGATACGCTCCGTCGGAAAGCCCTAACCGTACGATCTCACACTGCTCTACAATTTTCATGATCTCCGCAAAACCGGTCACTTC
>DJNY01000097.1:544-843 GCA_002441865.1 Lachnospiraceae bacterium UBA6452
TTCTCCTTCTGTCCTGCCAATTTTTTCACCCTCGATTCTACCGAACTTTTCGCCCTCAATTCTACCATGCTTCAATCCATCCTCATATTTCTGATCCAGTTTCATCTCAATCGTCATATAATTTTCCCTCCATTCATTATCATCTCTTATTATCTCAACCTGATCTTGAATGTTTTTTGTATAAATATCTGTCGGTTTACCAGTTTTAAAATAATCCAGAAGGTCTACTGTTTTCCTGCTAATCCCATCCCGGCTTCCATAAATATTTACGAAATAGGTCAATCTCTTATCTTCTAAAA
>DJNY01000097.1:990-31038 GCA_002441865.1 Lachnospiraceae bacterium UBA6452
CGGATTTGGTAGCTGTCCATCTCGCTGTGATAATAACGTGTCCTCAAATGCAAATCTGTTTCTTCTGTTGACTGCATCTCGATATCATAAACATTCCCCTGATTGTCTTTTGCATAAATATCAATCCGAATTCCTTTTCCAATCATTGTTGTTTTTATTGTTTTCTGTGGTTCAACGATTCCAATTTCAACAATATTGATCTGCAGGATACGCTGTAAAAGTTCCTTACAGTACTCCGGATCTTTGTACACTGTGCCAAACATCAAATCATTTGTAATACCAATTTCATTGAAATTAACTATTCTTGATTGTGTGGCTTCGTATAAAATGTTCTTCTGTTTTTCTGTCATTTTGTCCTCCTCTTCGGGGAGGTTTACCATATCTGATCACATTAGAATCTATTTCTGATCCAGCCTAAAACCTCCCTGCTATTCGTTTGTTTGTGGAATTTAAGCAGTGAAGTTTCTTAGAATATTTCAGATAAATAGAAATGAGATGGCAGCCATCCCATATAAAATATGATTTTGACTTTCTGCTTGCAGTCAGTTTAACATAAATAGCAGACAGAGACAACTTATATTTCATGTGCTCTTGCACATTCCGCCATGCTTTTCATGAAATACAAGAGCGCGAGACGGCGCACGAAGTCCGGTGGACCTCGGCTTTGCGCGGACCGAAGCCCACTTCATGTGGGCTGAGACCTCGAACCTGGCATGATTTTTAATTCATGCCATTGTGAAGAGCCCTTTCAGGCTCTTCTTACACGAAAAAAGGATATCCTTAAGGGATATCCTTTTCGTGTAAAAATAAGAGCGCGAGACGGGACTCGAACCCGCGGCCTCGACCTTGGCAAGGTCGCGCTCCACCAACTGAGCCACTCGCGCATGTTGCCCTGCTTTTCAGCGGGCAAGATATATAATACATAATTCCTTAATTTTTGTCAACCGTTTTCCCAAACTTTTTTACAATCATTTTTCCTTCACGCTGCATCCGTTCAAAGCATCACTTTCCGCAGGCTTAATATCCCGCTACTTTTGAAGCAAATTTAACTTTATAGATCCTTGTCAGGGACTGGTCTATCCGTTCTTCTGTCAACTGTCCTTTCTTGACCGCATCCAGGATTCCATTATAGGACTTTACAAAGTTTTTCGTAGACAGGATCATGTCTGCACCTGCTTCAATCGCACCAACTGCTGCTTCTGCATAAGTATATTTCTGATAAATGCAGGACTTATCCATATAGTCCGTAATCACAATGCCATCATAGCCCCACTCTTCCCTGACGATATCCGTAATGATCTCCGGCGAAAGAGAAGCCGGTCTCTTATCGCCTCTGATCTTAGGCAGGCTGACATGGGATATCATTAAAAATTTAGCTCCTGCGTCGATTGCTTCCTGATAGGGTGCATATTCCTCTTTCAGGTCATCTCTCGTACGCTGTGAAACGATCTGTCCACCATTTCCTTCCTGTGTCGCATCCCCATATCCCGGGAAATATTTTACACCGGCAAATATACTTTGATCTGTCAGACCTTTCACTACATTTCTGGCAAGCTCCGCATTTGTTGCCGCATCTTTTCCAAATCCTCTCTCCTCTGCAATGCTGCCCGCTTTCAGAGAAACATCTGCAAGTGGGGCGAAATCCACGTTAAAGCCGAACTGTTTTAACTCACTGCCCAGAGAAATACCTGCACTGTATGCCCCTGTATTGCCCAGAGACTCTGCAATCTCCTTCTGTGAAGCGATCACATTTTCCGAAATACCGGATGTAATAAACGGACTGTCCCCGCCGCCTTCATCACTGATACCGATAAACAGGGAGTTCTGTGTAAATACCTGCAGGTTGGATACCATTTCCGACAATCCTTCCGCGCTTGCAATATTATCCGCTTTCAGCACAATACCGCCAACCGGATATTGGTTCAGCTTTTCACTGACACTGCTGCCTACCTCCGTCACAGGAGTTTCTATTCCAAGAAGCTGCTCCGGTGTCACAAAGAAAAGTGCAGCCACCTTCTGTTCAATAGACATTCCCGCAATCTGTGAAGCAACCATTTCTTCCAGAACCGCCTCTGCATCTTCCGTCTCTGCCGCATCTGTCTGATCAGATGCCGTATCGTCCGAACTGTCTGCATCTGTCACTTCATCCGACGCCGCATCTGTTTCTTCCGGTGCATTCGTAGGATCCGCTTCCGCTTTCTCTGCTTCTTCTGCCTCCTGCGCTGCCAGTTCTTCCTGTTTCTTTGCTTCCGCCAGAGCTGCGGCTGTCTCTTTTTCTGCTGCCTGCTGTTCCAGCACAGCCTGCTTTGCTGCCTCCTGCTTCTGTGCATGATTAGAAGAAATTGTATGTACAAGTACAGCGATCCCGATGCCAAGCACCAGACAGACAGCTGCTGTAATGCCGCCTAACACCAGTAACGCACGTTTTCTTTCCTTTTGTCTTCTTTTCTTTCTGATCTCTTCCCGACTCAATCCGCCAGATTCAAATTCCACCGTACAAACCTCCCGTCTGAAACTGATAAGATATATGTAATGTTTATCTTATCACAAAAGCTTAGCGGGTATCAATCCTTTTCGACTGATACCCGCTAAATAACTGCCTGATCCATTGGACCTACCTCCATATTCTGTTGTAACTCTTTCCATTTTTCCCTTGTACTGATTGTACTGCAGCAGGTTGATCTTCGTTTGTCATTTGTCCGTTGCTGCTTCTCTTACTGTACTCGATTACGACTTTTTTCTTCCTGTACAAACCGGATAAATAATTTTATCTTTTGTACTTTACTTATGTTTCTGGTGGAGTGTACCTCTCTTTCTATAGATTTTGTAGCATCTATGTGAATTTCTTTTGTATGATCTTATTATATAGTCTGTCCTTTAATTTGTCAACACAATTTTACATTTTTCTTTTTATTTTTTAACTTTTTTCAAAATATATATTTTTTATTATATTTTACATCTTCATTATACTCATATTTTGATTAAATATGCTTTTATATTCTTTTTTCAGTCATTTTATCTGTCACGTTATGTAGTTTTTTGCATATCTTTGCAGATAATACTGGTACCCGGTCGCAGAAATTGATAAAATACTATCATCAATATCGTTCAGAAAAGAAAGGAGCATGTTTATGTCATATGTAGCAGATGCCTTTGCACTGAAAGCAAAGAGTATAATCAAAAATCTTGAGAAAAGAAATATGGAAGGATTTTATTGTGAAAACAGTCAGGCACTTCTTGATACGATCCTGCCGATGTTTGAAGAAGGATCTTCCATTGCATGGGGCGGATCCCAGACGCTTGGCGAATGCGGGCTTATGGATGCGCTGCAGAAGAACGGCAGCTATACAATGATCGACCGCACGGCCGCCGGATCACCGGAAGAATCCCGCCAGATCTTTGCAAAATCCGTTCTGGCTGACTATTACCTGATGAGCACAAATGCAATTACGTTAGATGGTGAGCTGATCAATATCGATGGCAACGGCAATCGTGTTGCCTGCCTGATCCAGGGTCCGAAACAGGTATTCATCATTGCAGGCATGAATAAAGTTGTTACCGATATCGGCACCGGTCTTTCCCGCGTACAAAATATCGCTACACCGCCAAACACACTGCGGCTCAACAAGAAAACGCCCTGCACCGTTACAGGGAGCTGTGAAAACTGTCTTTCACCGGACTGTATCTGCAACCAGATCGTCATTACAAGAAGAAGCGGTCATGTCGGCCGGATCAAAGTCTTTTTAGTTGGAGAAAATTTGGGATTTTAAACGGGACCTACATACAATCAGGACAAATCTGTTGTCCACTTGAAAAGTGTCATACGAAATGATTATCTCCCCCCTAATGTTTTCAGATGTGCCAGCAGACTTTCAGATATGTATAGAAGATCCTGATTACCTTTAGATGTGTTTGAAAAATTACCGAACCGGCGAGAATTCAGACTCCGAAGACTGGAGACCACATGATTCATCCTGAAAGATGTATTTTTATGGAAAACAAGCGAAAAGAACCGCTTGTCCTAGGTCAGTATAACGGAGAATATACAGGAATGCAAGAATTTCTTTGTTTTTTGGCACATTTTGCACACTTCTTTACTAAATTTTTCATGTGATTTTTGTTTTTATATTCCCTGCAGCTTCTTTGCCCCTATTTCTGTCATCTTTTGAGACGCCATCAGCTTCTTATTTTTTATCAGGAAACAGAAATACAATACAGCCGCAGTCACGCCTGCCTTCGCTGCTTTCTGTATGGTATTTCTGTTTTTCAGATTTCATAAAAAAGTACCTGACACCATATGACATAGCAAGTGCAATTTTTTTAGTGCAAATCTGCTATATAGCAGAAAGCCACATCTCTGTCATGGAGTGTGGCTCTCTTTCTACTATTACGCCTTAATAGCATTAAACGCGATTACTTATTAGAATTCAATTTCTTCTAAGCCCTCATATTCGTCTGATGCATCATCGTCATCATAATCGTTTGATAGAGTATCAATATCTGTATTTGACTGGAATAAATGTCCTGTTGAGTCCAGTAACTGAATTGTGTAACCTGTTGTTTCATCAACAACTTCATTTTCTATCTTACAGCTAACATTACCAGAGAAAGTTTTTTCTGTAGTAAGAATCAGAACATTATCATTGTATTCATCCTTCTCAATTTTAACCACTTTCACTACATCACTATTCTCATCTTTCATGTTAAACATGGATGGATAAATCTTATCTGTAGAACCGATGATACCATTTTCAAATGTGACTGTAACTTTCTGATTAGCACCATCTGATACCACCTTTTTCAGACCGAATTCTTTATTATCTGCTACTTTAAATATAATATTCTTCTGAATTGGTTCTTCATCCTTAATAGCTGCTGACAATGTCCATGTAGCATCTTCTGTAATACTCTCTTCAGGTCTCACATCATCTGTAAAGTGGAATTCACAGATTCCTTTTGCACCCGTTGTTACTGTGCCCGTTTTTTGTGTAATTCCCTTATCATCTTTTAATGTGTAAGCAACTTCTACACCAGCAACTGGATTAACTGCTGTCGAATTATCTACAACCTTAAAATAAACAACCGGGGCTTTTTCATTTGCAACATTAAAGATGTTTCCTGATGGAGTTTCTATAGAAAGCGTCTGTTGTTCTGTCACTCCCCATGTAATAGGAATAATCAGATTCTTGGCTATTGCAATGTTATTATCATCACTAAGCATACCTACACTTGTATAATCAACTCCGTCAATTGTAATGATACATGGTTTCATTGTATCAGCTTTACCTGTTATACTAATTGTTTCCTGAGAGCCGCCTTTAACGGCATTTGTTAACAGCCACGTACCATTTCCCTTTTCTGTCCATTTAACATTGGTATCTAAATCAGGTGATTCAGAGGTTGACACATTGTTTAATTTTAATTTTATGTTAGAAATCGTGATATCATGTTCCACATAAATCTCATCACCCGGATTTACCTGATCATCAACACCTGTTCCTACAACCTTAACGCCAAGCAGCCATTCTGAGTCTGCCTTGTAATTATTAGTATCTACAACAATATCCTGAGTTGCCTGATTTGTATAATACTCATCTCCTGCTACTAACGCACTGTTATCATAATAAACACCCGGCATTACCCAATAAATATCTGCAAAATCAGTCGTAATTTTCTGACCATCTACATACCACTCAATATTATAACTATCCTTATAATCATCTCCCAGTTTAGCTGCTATCTCTCCCAGATCAAATGCCTTGGTCGCTCTCAACAGAATAGTTGCTTCACCATCTGCATTTGTCTTGTAGGTATTATCACCTGCTACTACGGTAATATCTTCATCATCATACGTCCAGTCAACACCTATATCTCTTGTACTTGTAGTATTCTTCGAAGTAACCTTTGCTGTTAATTTAACTGATTCACCTGCTACAGCATAAAACTGCGTAGTCGTTTTTTCCTTCACTGCAGGTGCCGGACACCACTGTATAGAAGAGTGCACTTCATATGATACCTTATCTGCCACATTGATACTGGCTTTAATCTGCATATATCCTGCTGTCTTTGCATCGATACAGATATCACCATCTTCCGGATAAGATACTGTATATTCTTCTTTTGAAAGAGACTGAACCATTTTATTGGTGGTATCTGTTAATAAATATCCCGAATTAATAGGATAATTATCTGAATACAAAATATTTGCATTTTTTTTGGCAATAGAAGGATATACAAAAGGATCCTTTTCTTTTCCATTAGCTGATACATATATAAATGCATTCCCCGTCTCCTGATCTGCTGGCAACGATACATAGTATTCATATTCTGAATTATACTTATCACCTAACAGTTTTTTTGCGTCTGCAGCAGTCATTTTAGTCTGCATTGACATTTTCGGTGATTGTATCTTCCATTCTACACAATCACTCAGCTTAACAATCTCATAAGGAATGCTGACTTCATTACTAAATGAACCATATCCGCTACTCAGTGTAAATCCACTATTATGCTTATTATCTACCTGTCCTGCTGACTCAACAAATACTTTGATATCAATATATTTTTCATTTTTTAGTTTTTCAAAAATCGTTGAGTCTAATGTTTTATGATATTTGCCATCAGTTTCCGATGGTTTAGTGTCTGATTTTATAATTGCTTGCAAGTAATTATCATTTTCATCTGTATAAGGCTTATTTGTATCTGCATAGTAGCAGCGAATAACCAATTGAGTATAATCACTAATATCCAGCTTGTCAAATGTAAGATTTAATTCACTTAAACCACCCGGCACATCCTCAATTGTACATGCATTTTCAAAAGATGAATATACAGAAAACGGGCCGCTTACATAATTGTACACCTTAGGATCAGTATCCGTGCCATAATTTCCTGAATTTTTGTCTCCCGACTTCTCAGGTATAATCAATAACGGACTGGCATCCAGTTCTATATGTCTGTCTTCATTGTCAAAGGACTCCATTTGGGATACCACATACTCTTCTTTGTATGTTTTCCCATTTTTTGTTACCGTTGTAATCTGGGTATCCAGTTCACCTGTTGTTCTTTTAATATCCGGAACGTCTATCTCTTTTCCATTATTAACTGTAATAGCAGTATTATTATCCGTCTTGAAGCCATATTCTGTTGCCGTCATAACCTGTGCAAAGGCAATCGGTTTTTCAGTCATACTACCATCTACATCTGCAGTCAGAGTATAGCTTGCAAATGCAGCATCTTCAAATTCATCTTCGGTAATCTTATCAATCGTTGCGTCAAACCGGTCTCCATCCGAATCCTTATACTTATTATTTAATGCTATATTAAAGCTGGCAGTACCATTGGAATCTGTGGTAACAGAATAGGTCGAAGCATAATCATTATTCACAAATCCGTAATAATCGTATCCAGATTTATGATCAAGCGTAAGACCTACTGTTCCCGAATAAGGCTGGTTTCCCTTTTTCGCTGCTATTGTGACCTTCATAGTGTCACCTACCAAAACCGTATCCGCCTGTCCTTTAATCGGGTTATTATTAATTGTTAATGTTGCAGATATCTTATTCGGATCCACTTTTTGTGTCACAGTGATTACCCACGAAGCAGTAAATCCACCATCTTTTGTTTTTGCTGTTACCGTTACCACACCTTCATTAATGGCTGTTACTTCACCCAATGTACTGATCGTAACGATATTCTCTTTATCTACAGAATACTCATATCTTCTATCTGTTGCATTCTCCGGTAATACCTTTGCATTCAGTGTTGTTTTTCCACCTACTTGCAAATCAATTTCTTTGTCACCATCAATCTCAATTCCCGTTACGGCAATTGCTTTAACTGTAATAGTAACTGAATCAGATGCTCCTCTGGAAGAAGTTGCGGTAATACGTGTAGAACCTGCTGCCACTGCTACAATCTGTCCATTTGCATCAACTGTTGCAATGCTGGAATCACTTGAAGCCCATACAACGCTGTCTCCTGCCGGAGTCACATCAGTTGTTGCAACAATAGATTCTCCGACTACAAGATCTGTCTTTGCCACATTCACTTTTACCTTGCTGGATGCTGCTACTGCTGCAGTCACATCCTCATTTGTTACCGTTACCGTATAGCTGACATCATTGCCGCTTGCATCTTTACCTGTAATTGTTACTGTACCAGCCTTTGCGCCTGCCGTAACCTTACCTGTTGCATCTACTGTTGCAATAGTAGGATCAGATGATACTGCATTTGTAATTGGTAACTGCACAGATCCATTTACCATTGCCGGTGCTGGATGTGGGGTTGGTGTCTGACTTGGTGCTGGAGAATTACTCGGTTGTGGAGATGGAGTATCTTCTGTTGTACCGCCGGTTACTTTTACTTTCACCCATGCGGTCTTTTTCTTTTTATTCTTGCCGGTAACAGTTACTTTGATCTTTGTAGTACCTGCTGCCTTTGCTGTGATCTTACCGCTCTTTGAAACGGTCGCTACTTTTTTATTTCCTGTTGCGTATTTAATTGATTTCTTTGCTCTGCTCGGTGTTACAGTCACTTTGATCTTCGTTGACTTACCCGCAGCAAGATTAATTGTCTTTTTTGTGACATTCTTTTTCCCCTGCTTGATCACTACCTTTTTAACTGCGGTAGGTGCTGCCTGCGCGGTAACAGTTGTCATCGGAATAGCTGTTAATACCATTGTAATAGCAAGCACACTGATCAGCATTCTTTTAAAAATGCTTGTCTTTTTCATAGTTTCTCCTTTCTTTTTTGCTCTGTTTTCAGATCCGCTCCAGCCGGATCTATAAGGTAGTCTCCCTCCACCTGTTTCCCATTTTTATGTGACAGGTAATTTCTATCACATAAAAATAGCATGTTATACAGTTAAACCGTATGCATGCTGTTTTTATCATTAAGCCAAACCAGCCTGACAACTTCTATGCATCTGGTCTGTGCCTAATTTCCTATATAATATACTTCTCATATGTTATCCCCCACATATTTGATTATCCCTGTATCAATCCCACATTTTGGATCTGCTGATCCATAGCGTAAGTATAGCATATGCTTATTTTAATTGTTGTAACATGGCAAAAATAACATCTTTTTGGCAAAAAAAACATCACGATATTCTCGCGATGTTTTTCCTGTCATATTTTGCATATCTTATGGCAAATTATGCATATTTTATTAAATCGTTTCTTATAATAACGGATACTTCTCTGTTAATTTCTTCACAATTGCTGCAGCTTCCGGTACTTTTTCCTCGCCGCCCTTGATCACAAGTGCGATTGCTTCTGCGATCTGATCCATATCCTCTGTATTCATGCCACGGGATGTTACAGCAGGTGTTCCTAAACGGATACCGCTTGTGACAAACGGTGACTGCGGATCATTCGGGATCGTATTTTTATTGGCAGTGATGTGTGCCTGATCAAGCAGCTTTTCGATTGCCTTACCGGTCAGACCGTAATTAGTCAGGTCAATCAGCATCAGATGGTTATCCGTACCGCCGGATACGATCTTGATATCTCTGTCCATCAGACCTTTGCAAAGTGCCTGTGCATTTTCTACAACTGCCTTTCCGTATGCCTTGAAATCATCGGAAAGCGCTTCCTTGAAGCAGACGGCTTTTGCTGCAATCACATGCATCAGAGGGCCGCCCTGGATACCAGGGAAAATTGCCTTGTTGAAATTGTATTTATCAGCAGCTTCCTGATTACAGAGGATCATACCGCCACGTGGACCGCGCAGTGTCTTATGGGTTGTCGTTGTCACAACATCTGCATATGGGATCGGGCTTTCGTGCATGCCTGTTGCAACCAGACCTGCAATATGTGCCATATCTACCATAAGTACAGCACCGACTTCATCAGCGATCTCACGGAATTTCTTGAAATCAATCTTACGCGCATAAGCAGACGCACCTGCCACGATCATTTTAGGCTTACATTCCAGTGCGATCTCTCTTACTTTATCATAATCAATAAAACCTTCATCATTAACACCGTACGGTACACAATGGAAATATTTACCGGACATATTCACCGGTGAACCATGTGATAAATGTCCGCCATGGTCTAAGTTCATACCCATAAAGGTATCGCCCGGCTGCATGACAGCAAAAAATACTGCCATATTTGCCTGCGCACCGGAATGAGGCTGTACATTGGCATAATCGCATCCAAACAGCTTCTTCGCTCTTTCTCTGGCAAGGTTTTCCACCACGTCAACACATTCGCAGCCACCATAATAACGTTTGCCCGGATATCCCTCTGCATATTTATTTGTCAGTGGTGAACCCATTGCTGCCATGACTGCCTTACTTACCCAGTTTTCTGAGGCGATCAGTTCGATATGGTCGTTCTGTCTGTTCTGTTCCGCTACAATTGCCTCAGCAATTTCAGGGTCTACTTTTCTTACTTCGTCTAGTGAATACATGTCCTCTCCTCCTGCTTATCTTTATCATGTAAACTCGCATTTTGCTTCGTCGCAGTCAGTATAACATACTTTACGATACATGAAAATATGTAATATCACAAGAAAATACGTCCGCTGACCATGATCAGCCGGCGTGATATCCCATATCAGCCTGTCCAAATCATTAAATTTCCCTTATTTTTTCTCAATAAGTATAGAACGTATTTTTACTTTATGATAGACTGATACGATACAGGCAGACATATCATATTCTTCTGTCAGATACAAAAGAGGAGGCATACGGCATGTACCATATTATAGTGAATCCGAGCGCCAAAACAGGGCTGGGAAGGAAAAAATGGCACGAACTGAAAAAGATACTGGAAGAGTCGAAGGTGACTTACATCGTACATTTTACGAAATCAGCACAGGATACCTGTCGCTATACACGCTCCATTACCGATCCGTGCCTTTATGAGCATAACGCCGTTCCCAATAAAATACTTGTCCTTGGCGGTGACGGCACTTTAAACTGTGTCATCAACAGCATTCTGGATCCGGATCACACCTATGTTACCTATCTGCCGGCCGGAACAAGTAATGATTTTGCCAGAGCACTTCATATCAGTAATATACCAGAAGATGCCATGCGCACGATCAGAAGAGGCTCCAAAGCAGCTGCAGATCTTGGTGTTGCCCAATGCGGACATAAAAAAAGAAAATTTGCTGTCAGTTCCGGCATTGGATACGATGCTTCCATCTGCGAAGAAGCATTGCGGTCACCCGCCAAAAAAGTACTGAACCGGCTCGGGCTCGGCAAACTGACTTATGTCAGCATTGCCTTAAAGCAGCTGTTGCTTTTGAAGCCTGTTTCATGCGACCTGTATCTGGATGACAGACCGCCCGTACACTTTCATCACTTTATGTTTGCAACCATGATGCAGCAGCCTTATGAAGGCGGCGGCTTTAAATTCTGTCCGAAAGCGGATGCAACGGATGGCATGCTTGATATCTGCGTTGCCGGTAATGTTTCCAAATTTCGTGTTCTTCTGCTGATCCCGCTTGCGCTCTTCGGCGGTCATGTCGGACACCGTGGTATTCATTCTTACCGTGCAAAATCTGTCCGCATTGTCACATCCAGACCGCTCTGTGTCCATACGGACGGAGAGATTATGGGACATTACAAAGAACTGACTGCCACAACAGACGGCAGACTGCTTTATTTTCAATAATAACCATGGCTTTACAGGCTTTTTGAAAGGATGATTTTTTCATGAACCGCATTATTTCATTTTGTAAACAATATAAGCACGCATTGCTCCCGGTCTTATACGCACCTGTGTATCTGCTCGTCTTTTTTTATCTGGAAAAAAGACCTGTTTCCCGGATCCACATTATAGAAATGAGCATTGACCGTAAAATCCCGTTCTGCGAATACTTTGTGATCCCATACTACCTGTGGTTCCTTTATGTGGCCGCCACAGTCGTTACTTTTGTATTTCTGGAACGGAAGGATTATTATAAGCTGTGTCTGACGCTCGGTGTCGGTATGACTTTGTTTTTGATCGTATCCTATGTATATCCAAACGGTCTCCAGCTCCGTCCGACTACCTTTGCGCACGATAATTTCTGCGTGTCACTCGTTAAGGCAATGTATGCGACCGATACACCGACCAATGTATTTCCAAGCATCCACTGTTTTAATTCCATGGCATGTAATGCAGCTATCTGTCACAATAAAAAAATCGGAGCCATCCGTCCGATCCGTTATGGCTCCATATTGCTTTCTACCGCTATTATATTGTCGACACTCTTCATCAAACAACACTCCATGTTTGATGTACTGACTGCATTTGCTCTGTTCGTCATTTTGTATATTCCTGTTTATCTGCTTCCTGCAAGAGCACAGGCGCCTAAATATCATACGGATTCAGAGCTTAGTTAAATTTCATTACTTTTTGCGCAAGCCTGTATAAAAATTCCGAAATTCTTCTTCCGCTTCTGCCGGGCAGATTCATGGTATTTCCCAAAAGCCCATACCGCAGACGGAGAAAGACTTTCGGATTTTTTTGATGGATATATGCCCAGAGCTCTTCTTTTTTCTCAATGGCTTCTTCTGTCCGCGCACGGATCAGCATAATAGAAGATACCGTTGTAATGATATCCAGATACTTTACCATATAATTGTATGTTTTTCTGTTTGTGATCTTTGTTGCTGTCAGGTAATCTACCATCAGTTTGTTGACTTTGATCTGTTGATCCACCCTGCTGATCATAACTTTTTCATTGACGGACTGATCTGCACGTCCGATATAATATCTGTAAAAATTGGTATCGATATAATAAATTTTCTTTACATACGGAAGCGGATTGAACGCAAAAATATTATCCACATAGAAAGTATGCTCAGGGAGCTCCAGTCCACAGTCATGCAACAGCTTCGTACGATAGATGATGGAATGCATCAGAATATACTGTGTTTTGTTAAAATGTCTGACCTGATCCCATGTAAAGATTTCATTTTTGGGCAGGGCATGTCGGAAAGAGACAACCTTTTTCCGCTTTTCCCCCTGCTTCTCATATACATAGTTAGCCAGAAGCATATCTATCTGCTGACCGCTCGCGATCAATTCTCTGAGTGCCTGCAGGATCTCGTAATAAGATTCTTCTTTTACCCAGTCATCACTGTCCACAACCTTAAAAAACAGACCTGTTGCATTGGTGATCCCCGTATTGACGGCAGAGCCATGTCCACCGTTCGGCTTATGGATTGCTTTAACGATCGCAGGGTATTTCTGCGCATAGGCATCCGCCATTTCGGCTGTCCGGTCGGTAGAGCCATCATCCACGATCAGGATCTCCACATCTTCTCCACCAACAAGCAACGACTCCATGCACCTGTCCAGATAATCCTGTGAATTGTAACAGGGTACTGTTATTGTTAAAAGTTTCATACCGTTTTCCCTTCGTATTTTTGACTATTTTATCGCAAAAAATGTGCATTGCCAAGTGCAATATCAAGGCCGTCCGTATAGGCTCTGAATGCACTCGGAATCGGATAAGCCGCCTCTATCTCATCAGGAAGGATCAGATGATAATCTTCCTGCCGCCGCTCCTGCGGCCATGCTGCTGCCACACGGACAAGCCAGCCCTGCATATGCCATTCCTTATGTGTAAATATATGTACACTGTCCTGCAGCCGTTCCAGATACAGCGGCTCATATCCCAGTTTTTGCACCTGCTGCTTCACCTGTTCATCTGTCAGCCAGCCTTCTTCATTCGGGAATTCATACATGCCCGCCAGAAGCCCTGTCTTTCCTCTTTTATGGATCAGGATCCTGTCTCCGTCGCAAAGCACAAGCACTGTCTTTTTTTCTTTCTTCCGTGTCTTCTTCGGTGCTTTATACGGAATATCCTGCAGTCTGTCTTCTTTTCTGGCGATACATCTGTCATACCACGGGCAGATCCCGCATTTTGGCATGCCATTTGGAAGGCAGACCGTTGCCCCCAGTTCCATCATTGCCTGATTCACATCGCCCGGTCTGTCCTTTGGCATAATACGGGCAAGCGATTCTTCCGTTTTCTTCTTAAACCGTGGATCCAGAATATCGGAATCATCTCCGTACAGCCTTGTGAGGATCCGCAGCACATTACCGTCCACCGCGGGAAGCGGAAGCTGAAATGCGATCGAAGCGATCGCCCCCATTGTATAACTGCCAATCCCGGGCAGTGCAAGGATCTCTTTGGCATCCGCCGGCATTTCTCCGTTATACCGTTCCACCAGGATCTGTGCTGCTTTCTGCATATTCCGCACACGATTATAATATCCGAGCCCTTCCCAGAGCTTCAGCAGATAGGCTTCCCTTGCACCTGCCAGATCCCGTACGGTCGGAAGTGCCTGCATAAACCTGTCATAATAAGGCTTTACCGCCTCTACCCTTGTCTGCTGCAGCATGATCTCAGATACCCAGATCCTGTAGGGATCTGTCGTCCCGCGCCATGGCAGGATCCTCTTTGCTCCATCATACCACGCAAGAAGAGGCGGAATGATCTCCTTTTCAATCTGATACGCCATCATCAGTGCAGCCTTACCCGTTCAAACTTTTCTTTCATTAAAAGACAGTTCTTCAGTTCCATGTAGCGCTGCTCCAGATCACCCGGTTCAATTTCCACATCAATGGATACTGCCATCGTATTGATCATATCGTCCGTGATACGATCATGCAGGGATGCCAGTATATTCAGTCTGTCTTCATAGGATTTGGACTCTAAGAAAGCCAGTACAGAAGGATCCAATGATTTATACGCTTCATTTTCTTCATTCATTTCTTCCTTTGCAAGCTCTGTCAGCAGCTTATCGGAAACAACTGAAGTGCTGGCACTTTCTTCTGTTTCGGTCACACCGGCATCTTCTTTTTTCTCTACTTTTTCAAAGCGGTACTTCTGTTCCACATCCGGATATTTTGTATGATCCGTCTCACTCATAAATATTGCAAGCGGTCTGACATATACTGTATAATCTCCATACAGTGCCTGATATACTACGGCACGCTCGTTTGTCTCGGAATCTGTTGCAAGCATAAGTACCTGATACTTGTTTCCCTTAAAGTGTTTATAAATTTCAAATGGCTTCGGATCTTCTCTCAAATCTCTCACTCCTTATCATCTTTTTCTGTATCAAGTATAACGCACCTGCCCCTTTTTGTCATGTGTTTTAGTTCTTGCATCAAAACTATTCCGTGGTAATTCCTGTCAGTTCGATCTGCAGCCCGATCTGCGGGATCTGTGCGCCAAAAAATTCTGTTGCAAGTGTCTCTTTCAATTCTTTTCTTTCTTCCTCTGTCATAACCGCAAAATGTGCATTATGGATCGTGAGCCGATAGGTGCGTCCTTTGTCTTCAACCACCCTTGTCATTGTAATACCACTGTCATAACATCCGTATTCATCCAGGATCTGCCGGCAAACCTTCCGGTATTGCTTCTCCTGCTCCTGATAATATGCGGTATTGGTCAGAACAGAATCTGTTTCCCTGCTCTGCACATGAATGGAAAACAAAATGGAGAGCACCAGAACGGAAAGTACTGCGATCACCATCGTTTCTATTACATTTTTCCTATTGCATTCTTTTGTATGTTTCATTTTATAAACCCTCCATCTGCCTGTGATGGTTCCATTGTACATATATTGAGTACCATTTATGTCTCTATATCGAAATTCCCGTACAAAAAAATTCCTGTACAAATAATCTGTAGTTTTTCTCCTTCGGCTTTGATTTTGTTTTGTACTATTTGTACATTTACATTTCTACCGGAAAGTGCTATTTTTAATGCGTTTGCTGCGTTGCGGCGGACGCATTTTTGAACTTATGAGGAGAATGAAAAAATGAATAAGGAAAAACTCAAACCAAAGCTTTTCAGTGTCATGAAAACTTACACGAAAGAGCAGTTTCTGAAGGACGTTGTGGCAGGTATCATCGTTGCGATCATCGCGCTGCCTCTGTCTATCGCACTTGCCCTCGCATCCGGTGTCGGTCCGGAGGAAGGTATCTACACAGCCATTATCGCAGGCTTTCTGATCTCGTTCCTAGGTGGAAGCCGTGTCCAGATTGCCGGCCCTACCGCAGCCTTTGCCACGATCGTTGCAGGAATTGTTGCCAAAAACGGAATGGACGGTCTTGTGGTCGCTACCCTGATCGCTGGCGTTCTGCTGATCTTAATGGGTATATTCAGGCTTGGCAGTCTGATCCGCTTTATCCCGTTTACCATTACAACCGGATTTACAGCAGGTATTGCTGTCACGATCGTGATCGGACAGTTAAAGGACTTTTTCGGTCTGACCTATGATGCAGGCGTAAAGCCGATCGAAACAGTCGATAAGATAAAAGCATTCTGCCGTTATTTCAACACGATCAATATGCAGGCACTGCTCGTCGGTCTGATCTGCCTTGCGATCCTGATCCTCTGGCCACTTGTTTCCGAAAAGATCCCCGGCTCTCTGATCGCCGTTATCGTTGGTATCGTGCTTGTAAAATGTCTGCATATGAAGGTAAATACGATCGGTGATCTGTATACGATCAGCTCAAGCCTTCCTCATTTCCGTTTTCCGCATTTAAGCCTTGCCATCATCCAGAGTGAGATGTCAGACGGCTTTACGATCGCGATCCTTGCTGCCATTGAATCTCTTCTGTCCTGCGTTGTTGCTGACAGTATGATCAATTCCAGGCACCGCTCCAATATGGAGCTGATCGCACAGGGTGTCGGCAATATCGGTTCTGTTTTATTTGGTGGTATCCCCGCTACTGGTGCGATCGCAAGAACCGCTGCCAATATCAAAAACGGCGGACGTACGCCTGTTGCCGGCATGGTACATTCCGTTGTCCTTTTACTTGTACTTGTTGTACTGATGCCTTATGCAGCCCTCATCCCTATGCCTGCCATTGCAGCGATCCTGTTCATGGTCGCCTACAATATGTGTGGCTGGCGCACCTTTGTCCATCTGTGCAAAACAGCACCTAAGAGTGATATCATCGTCCTGACCGCCACTTTTGTGCTGACAGTTGTGTTTGACCTGGTCGTTGCCATCGAGATTGGCATGATCGCAGCCTGCCTGCTCTTTATCAAGCGTATGAGCGAAGAAGCAGAAGTAAAGGGCTGGGTATATTATGACGAAAAGGAAGAAGATCCCGATTCCATCGATCACAAGACGGTACCGCATCAGGTGCGTGTCTATGAGATCTCCGGTCCGATGTTCTTCGGTGTTGCGGAGCGTATCGCCGAGATCACGTTAAAGGACTTCACCAAATGTCTGGTCATCCGTATGCGTGGGGTTCCGGCACTTGATGCAACCGCAATGCGTTCTCTGGAGCAGCTTTACGAACGTTGTCAGAAAAGCGGCGTACAGCTCGTTTTCTCCCATGTGAATGAACAGCCGATGCGGACAATGGAAAAGGATGGTTTTATCGAAGAAGTCGGGAAAGAAAACTTCTGTGCCCATATCGATGATGCCCTGAAAAGAGCCGCACAGATCGTAGCTGCAGACTGATATATTTCCATAAAAATAACTCCTGCGGCAAATGCAGCAGGAGTTATTTTCTATTGCAACTATCTCAGTTTCTGTTCGATCTCATTTTCGATCTTTTCTACAAACTCATCAACAGGCATTGTTGTTGTTTCAGCCTGTCCATGCAGTCTGTAAGAAACTGTCTTGTTTTCCATTTCGTTAAAGCCGATCACCAAAAGGTACGGAACCTTTTCAATCTGTCCTTCACGCATACGGTAGCCAAGCTTTTCGGATCTGTCATCCAGCTCTACTCTCACATACTTGTCATCCAGTTTTTCCTGAACGGATTTTGCATAGGCCATCAGTTCTTCATTGTCTGTCTTAACAGGCATGATCCTTACCTGTACAGGTGCCAGCCATGTTGGCAGGTTACCCTTTGTTTCCTCTAAGATATATGCCATGAATCTGTCAAGGGATCCGAGGATCGCTCTGTGCAGTACAACCGGTGTTTTCTTCTCGCCGTCTTTATCAATATAAGTCAGGTTGAATTTAGCAGGCAGACAGAAGTCAAGCTGGCAGGTAGAAAGTGTATATTCGTTACCGACAGCAGGCTTTACATTGACATCCAGCTTCGGTCCATAGAAAGCGGCTTCACCGATCTCTTCCGTATATTCAATACCGATACTGTTCATAACATCACGCAGGGCATTTTCCGCTGTGTTCCACATCTCATCGTCATCATGATATTTCTCTTTGTTCTCCGGATCACGCAGGGAAAGTACACAACGGTAATCTGTAATACCGAAATCCTTGTATGTGCTGAAGATCAGATCGACTACTCTTGTAAATTCATCTTTGATCTGTTCCGGTGTTACAAACAGATGCGCATCATTCTGGCAGAAATGCCTTCCTCTTTCAATACCCTTTAACGTACCGCTTGCTTCAAAACGGAAGTCATGCGCGATCTCACCGATACGGATCGGCAGATCTTTATAGGAATGCATTCTGTTTGCATAGATCATCATATGATGCGGGCAGTTCATCGGACGGAGCACGAAAGACTCTCCTTCCACTTCCATTGCCGGGAACATATTCTCCTTGTAATGATCCCAGTGACCGGATGTCTTATACAGATTGACGGTTCCGACACATGGAGTCATAACATGCAGATAACCAAGCTTTCTTTCCTTTTCTTTGATATAATTTTCAAGCTCCTGCCAGATCGTATAGCCCTTTGGCAGGAACATTGGTAAGCCACGGCCAACCAGATCGTCTACCATGAACAGATTCATGTCTTTACCGATCTTTCTGTGGTCTCTTTCTTTGGCTTCTTCTAACAGTTTTAAATGATCTTCCAGTTCTTCCGGTGTCGGGAAGCATACACCGTAGATTCTCTGCAGCACTTTATTTTTGCTGTCGCCCTTCCAGTATGCACCGGAATGTCTGATCAGCTTAAAGTTACGGCAAAGCTTTACATTGTCTACGTGCGGTCCACGGCAGAGATCTGTGAAATCACCCTGTTCATAACAGGTAATATTACCGTCTTCCAGTCCGTCGATCAGATCCAGCTTATATTCATCATCCTTGAACATTTCCTTTGCTTCTTCCTTGGAAATTTCCTTACGGACAATTTTCTTACCGGATTTGCAGACCTTTTTCATTTCCTTTTCGATCTTTTCAATATCTTCATCACGGATGACATCATCTCCAAGATCCACATCATAATAGAACCCTTCCGCTACAACAGGTCCTACCCAGAATTTAGCCTGTGGATACAGATGCTTGATCGCCTGTGCCATCACATGGGCGCAGGAATGGTTGAGTGTCTTCAGCTCTTCGTTTTCTTTAAAGTTTACCATTTTCGTTTCCTTTCCTGATCCTGAACCATAAAAAAACATCCTCCGATACGCATACACATATCTAAGGGTGCTCTCACACGGTTCCACCTTATGTTTTACTCTTTGCTTATAACGCAGCTACACGGTGACGCTTCGGCTGCAGCCTTCTGCGCACAGCTCGGGAGTGGTCTTCATACAGTCTCTGCATAAGCAGCTTCCAGCACCTGCTGCTCTCTCTGGATGCGTCCTCCGCACTACTCTCTCCGTCATTGCTTTTCCATTTCAAATGCATTTTACCACGCAGAAAATGTTTTCACAATAGGATTTTTTATCTTTTTCTGTTATAATATAGAAAAATATGACAGAAGGAGATTATCATGAAAAAATTTTTTAACGAGTTCAAAGCATTCATCAGCCGTGGCAATGTCATGGACATGGCAGTCGGTATCATCATCGGCGGCGCATTCACCAGCATCGTATCTTCTCTGGTAGAAGACATCATTACCCCGATCTTAGGTCTTTTCGGTGGTATGAACTTTGATAAGCTGTCCTGGAATATTTTAGGAGAAGTTACCTTAAACTACGGCAAATTCCTGACTGCGATCATCAACTTCCTGATCATGGCATTTGTTGTATTTGTTATCGTCAAAGCGATCAACACCGCATCTGCCAGGCTCGCCGCTCTGGAAAAGAAGCCGGAAGAAGTCAAGACAACAAAGATCTGTCCGATGTGCAGATCCGAGATTTCCATTGAGGCATGTCGTTGTCCGCAGTGTACTTCTGTTTTAGACGAAGCCGAAATGCAGAAACGCAGCGTTCAGTAATTTTCTTCATAAATATATAAAGTCTCAGTTCTGTTTATCTGTGTACTGAGACTTTTTATTTACATATCTGTGCTATCATGCTTCCCTGATCCTTTGAACCGGGATCCTGATCTCGGTGACAAACTTTTCAGGATCATCCGTCAGACCATTATCGATCAGCGTGATCTCCCGGGAAAACCCGGTTGCTTCCAGCTTATACTCTTTCATATAAGCAAGCAGTTTTTCATAGTGAGCCGGTGCTTCCTTATGACTGCCGCGGAACCGTATCATCACACAATCCATTTCCGGAAATTCTTCTGTTTCACCCTCGTAATCATCTTCCTCATCCAGCAGCAAAAACACCAGCTCGTAATCTGAAAATCTGCCTTTTGCAAGGCTTTCCTCCGTGATCCCCACACCGACTTTTCCCAGAAAGACAAGTGTTTCCTTCTGGTTTTCTTCCAGCCTGCGGATCGAATATTCCAGATCCAGATAAGAACTTAGCTGCAGCTTATCGCGGATCCAGGCAAGCCTTCCCGCCGGTATTTTATCTGTGGTGATCTCTTCCAGTGTTGCCTGCATTGCTTCATTCAAACGCGCCAGCCGGTGCTCTATCTTTCGCTCTGCAAGCTCCAGCTCCCGTTTCTTTTCCCGGATCATTTCTTTTTGCCAGAGCAGCTTTTCCCGCATCACATCCACATCCCTGTTCTGCAGGAAATCAGCGATCTGGGGCAGCGGCATATCCAGCACACGCAGATAGCGGATCGTGTTTAAGACTTCAAGCTGTCTTGCACCATAATACCGGTAGCCCGTTTTTTTATCCACATATTCCGGCATCAGAAGCCCCGCCTGCTCATAATGGCGCAGGGTTCCCATGCTGACATGCAGCATTTTCGCTACTTCTCCGATTTTAAACAGTTTCGTTTCTTCCATAAATAAGCTTCCTTTTCCTCATCCAGACAAAAAACAGAATACAGATGATCGTAGACAAAAGAGAACCTGCCGGTGCTGACAGTCCCATCGGAAACAGGGTATCCGGGAAATATTCAGAAGTCAGATAAGCCCCCGGTACACGTACCAGCACGATCGCACATACGTTGTGGATAAATCCGATATAGGAAAGTCCGTAAGCACAGAAATAACCGGTAAAGCAAAACTGGAACCCCGCCAGAAACGCATCCCAGATATAAGCGCGCAGATATTGACTGCCCAGTACGATCACGACCGCATCCTTTGTGAAAAATCCCAGAATATACTCTGCCGCTGCTTCTGTCACAAGCCCGATCAGAATACCGTATACACTCGTGATAAGCATTGCCGTATACAATGTCTTTGCCGCCCTGTCATGCCTGTCTGCACCAATATTCTGTGCTGCAAGTGCCGATACCGTTGCCAGCATGGAAGACGGTACGATAAATGCCGCACTGATAAACTTCTCCACAATACCGACCGCAGCTGCCGGATTTAGGCCACGCTGGTTTGCAATGATCGTGATGATGATAAATGCAACCTGGATAAACCCGTCCTGCAAGGCGACCGGAACACCGATGGAAAGCAGCATTTTCATGACAGACACCTGTGGTCTGAAATCTCTCTTTGTCAGATGGATCCCCATCTGCTTTTTACTGATCGCGGCAAGCGAGATCACAACACTGATCGTCTGTGCCAGCGTCGTGCCAAGTGCCGCTCCGACCGGTCCCATGGACATGGCTCCGATAAACAGATAATCCAGTCCGATATTCGCCACACACGCGATCGCCACAAAATACATCGGACTTCTGGAATCTCCGAGCCCGCGGAAGATCGAGCTGATGATATTATAGGCTGTAATAAACGGAATCCCGATAAAGCAGACAAACAGATACTGCATGGTTCCCTGCACAGCTTCCTGCGGTGTACTGATGAGCATAACAATAGGCTTTAACAAAAGCAGTAAGCCAAGGGTAAATACAACCGAAACGATCATAAACAGTGTCACGGTATTACCGATCGCCAATGCTGCCTCATCTGTTTTTTTCGCTCCGATGGCACGTCCCACCGTGACTGTTGTTCCCATGGCAAGCCCGACGATGATGACCGTCAGCATATGCATTACCTGACTGCCGATCGAAACTGCCGTTGTTGCTGCCACGCCGTTAAACTGCCCAATAATATACAGATCTGCCATTCCATACAATGTCTGCAGAAAATACGACAGCAGATATGGCAGAGCAAAATATAAAATTGTCTGAAATACATTTCCTGTGGTCAGATCTTTTTTCATCTTCATTCCTCCCACACGAATATTAAACCTTACAATTATTGTAAGGTCAAGCTTTCATTTTATAAAAATCTTAATGATTCCTTAAAGCAGTCTTTCATCTTATACGGTATTGTATGAGAAAAGAGGGTAAGGACATGGCAGGAAGAAGAAGGAAAAAGAAACGCAATCGATACAGAAAACATATCATAGTCTGGGTTCTGCTGCTCCTTGTGGCAGCCTGTTTCTGCGGCGATAAGCTGCAGCAGACACTTCATAAAATGCCAAGTGAAGCGGACTGGGAACTGATCGTCGTCAATAAATGGAATACGATCCCGGATGGGTATCAGACAGAACTGACTACATTATCAAACGGAAAACAGATAGACAGCCGGATCTACCCGGCACTGCAGGATCTGTTTGATGCTATGCGGGCAGACGGCATTTATCCGGTCGTCCGGGAAGGTTTCCGTACCACAACCGATCAGCAGTCCATTCTGGACGATAAGATCAAAGCCTATGAACAGGAAGGACTCAGCAGTCTTCTTGCAAAAAAGATGGCATCGGAATGGGTCGCTGCGCCCGGTACAAGCGAGCACCAGCTTGGAATTGCTGTCGATATCAATGCAGACAAGACAAAGTCCACCAATGACGTCGTCTATGCATGGCTGGCGGAGCACGCCTGGGAATACGGCTTTATCCTGCGTTACCCCAAGAACAAAGAAAGTATAACAGGAACCGGTTATGAACCATGGCATTACCGCTATGTCGGAAAAGAGGCTGCAAAGGAGATCCGGCAGAAAGGATGCTGTCTGGAAGAATATGTAACGCAGAAATAAAGAATGTGCCATAGTATAGAAAAGCCACAGCTTTGCATAATAGATCATGCATGCGCTGTGGCTTTTTTATTCCGCATTGCCGCAAAACCGATCAGATCCGCAAGTGCCCATCCGATCGGAACAGAAACCCAGATACCTGTCACGCCGATCTGCGGGATCGCAGAGAGGATATACGCCAGAAGGACACGGATTCCGAGAGAAGCGATCGTCAGGATCACGGATAAAAGCGGTTTATTGATTGCCCTGTAGTAACCGTATAACAGGAACAAAATACCGATCCCGATATAGCAGCTTCCTTCTATCCGCAAATACCGGACACCTTCCCGGACGATCTCTGTCTGTGATGCATCAATAAAAATCTGCATCAATTCGTTTGCAAACAGAAAGACGAGTCCGCTGACAAAAAGACAAAACAATGAAGAAGTCAGTACTGCGCTCTTTACGCCCTTGCGGATCCGGTCATCTTTTCCCGCGCCGTAGTTTTGTGCCACAAAGGTAGAAAATGCATTTCCGAAATCCTGCACCGGCATATAGGCAAAAGAATCAATCTTTACTGCCGCCGCAAACGCTGCCATAATAGCGGTTCCAAAGCTGTTTACCAGTCCCTGCACCATCAGAATGCCGAAGTTCATGATCGACTGCTGCAGGCAGGTCAGAAAAGACAGGCTGCAGATAGACAACAAGCCTTCCTTTTCCCAGTGACAATCCTCTCTTTTGGGAAGGAGCCAGCGAAACCGCAGACAGGTATACGCTAAGATACCAAGCCCGGAAACATACTGCGCTATGACAGTTGCCAGCGCCGCCCCCTGCACACCCATCTGCAGGCTGATCACAAAAAACAGATCCAGTCCCACATTCAAAACAGAGGAAATGCCCAGAAAGACAAGCGGTACAACGGAATTGCCGACTGCCCGCAGCACATTGGCACAGTAATTATACAGAAAGGTTGCAGGAATTCCTGCAAAAATAATCAGCAGATAATCCTTCATCAGCCCCGTTACCTCTGCCGGAATCCGCAGGATCCACAAAATACCATTCATTCCCACATACACAAGGATATTCAATACCACAGATATGCCCAGGATCAGCAGAAAGGACATAAACACGCTCCGCCGCATGCCATCCTGTTCACGTTTTCCGTATTGCATGGAGATTGCAACACCGCTTCCCATACAAAGTCCCAGCAAAATAGAAGTCAGAAAGACCATCAGTGTGTAGGACGATCCGACTGCTGCCAGCGCATCTGCGCCCAAAACGCGACCTACCACCCATGTGTCGGCGATATTGTACATCTGCTGCAGCAGATTGCCCAACATGAGTGGCAGGGAAAATTTTATGATTTTTGTTGTAATTGATCCACTTGTTAGATCCATCGTGAGTATCCTTATTTCGTTAATTCTGTGATAACCTCGTTGATCACCTTACCGTCTGCTTTTCCTTTCAGATGTGGCATAACAGTCTTCATGATCTGTCCTTTATTCTTTGTTGCAAGTACTTCTGCAAACTGCTCTGTCACGATCTTCTGTACTTCCTCTCTGGAAAGAAGCTTCGGTGCATACTCCTGCATGATATCATGACGCTTCTGATACTCTGCGATCAGCTCTGTTCTGTCCTTCGGGCAGGTGTCGATCTGCTCCTGTACAGTCTTCAGCTCCTTTAAGATGGTGCTGTTTACCATATCTTCCGGGATCGCATCTCTGCAGCCTGCATCGATCGCATTTTTCTTCACTGCGGAAACCAGAGAAGAGATTGCATCCTTTCTTTCCTTGTCATGTGCCTTCATGGCAGCCATCATATCTTTTTGTAACTGTTCGATCGTCATTTTTATTGCCTCCTGTTTTCAGCCATTTATACATGGCATCTTCTTATTTTGCTTGTGAAACAGCTTCACAATCTGAATACATATCAAGTATACGCCTGATCGGCCGCATTGAACAGATGCTTATTGCTCTTATTTTCCAATCTTTTTCTTAAATGCAAAGTAATGTATCCCATAGACAAGAAAGATCACACAATATAAAACAAATAATGCAATATATGTGAAACTCATCACAGGGTGTGTATCCAGTACGGAAAGGTGCATCCAAAATTGCGGCAGTATGATACAGGCAAATATGGCAAACAGCGGAAGCAGTCTGCCAAGGGCGATCCGCTTCATCATATCCAGTCTTGATGCATCATCACAAAAAATACTTTTCTCCTCAGCCCCCTGAAACGCTGCTGCAGGCTTGCAGAAATAACTGTAATCCACAAAATCGAACAAATAGTTCCAGCCACAGTCCGCAAACATCTGCACATATTCACCTTTATTGGCTGCGCTGTCCCTGTTGTAATCCAGCTGATAAATAACATCCTCAGGCTCACATGCCTCAAATGTGTAAAATCCCGGAAATCTGATCGCTGTGATCTTCCAGCCGTTCTGATGCATCCTGCGCAGATATGCTGCTTCTTTTTCATACTGTGATATTGTAAAAATTTTGAATTCTGTCTTTTTTTCTTTCATGATAATGCCTCCCTCGCATTCCGGTACAACCGCTCGATCCGTTTCAGTTCCAGTTCCAGGACTTCGGTCCCGAGTTCCGTGATCCGGTAGATCTTTCGCTTTTCCTCCTCGGCGATACACCGGATCAGTCCGTCCTTTTCCATCTTGGACAGACTGCCATACATCGTCCCCGGAGCCAGCACGATCTCTCCATTTGTCATATTTCGCACCTGCTGCACGATTCCATAGCCATGATTTGGCTGGCGCAGACACAGCAAAATATAAAATCCTGTTTCCGTCATCGGAACATATACTTTTTTAATATGTGCGTCCATAGTATCCTTTCCTGCGATACATCGCATTATGATATATCGCACTTCGATATAACCACTATATCGCACTGCGATACAAATGTCAACTATTTTTTCAGAACTGTTTCTTTTCCATGACCTTAACACTGCAGCCGTAGGAAACTGCCAATCCCAGCAGAGACAGTACTATGATGCATACCGTCGTTATGACACCATGCTGTGCCAGTTTACCAAACAACTGCTTCGCCGCTCCCAGCTTACCGGCTTCTGACAGGGCTTTCAGGGCTGCTATTGCCACAAAGATCAGACCACCGACCGCTGCCCATACCAGTTTTCCTTTTTCCTGTCCGAAACGGAGAACAAGTGGTATCATAAAATCTACAAAAATAAGTGCCACGGGCAGGATTGCAAAGGCACCGATCCATATTTCCTTCACAAAAAACAGCTTTCCCTGCATTATATATATAACTGCTTCCAGCACAACACTGGCAAGCCAGAATGCCAGAAGCAGTAACAGATCACCTGCATATTTGCTTCTGACATACATTTTCTTTGTGACGGGCAGTGTCAGCAAAAATGCCATGCCGTTTCCATACTCGTCATAGGACAAGGTTGTATTTGCCACAAGTGCCGCAAAGAAAGTAAGATAACCGATAATAAACCCTGCATTCTCCTGCATGGCGAGATTCATACAGACAGCTACAAGTACCATCAGCAGAAAGGTTCTTTTCTGCAGCATTAACAGTTTATAATCCTTTATCAATAATCCTTTCATTCTCTGCCTCCGTTCATCATCAGGATCAGTTCGTCGATACTTCCGTTTTCCATGACCAGACCCGGTTCATTTTCACGATAATATTTTTTCTGGTTTGTCAGACACGCATAACCATAGCTTTCCTTTTTACTGCGCAGAATGTACTGCTTATCCAGTGTCTCATATCTGTCCTGAGGTACTTTCAGAAGAGCATATTCGGAAAGAAGGACATCCGTATCTTCATGCAGGGCAATCTTTCCGTCACAGATCAGATACAGATCGTCACAAAGGCTTTCCAGATCTGTGGCAATATGGGAACTGATCAGAATACCCGCCTGCTCATGCGCTGCCATATAATCACGGATCATGGCGAGCACTTCTTCTCTGGCTACCACATCAAGTCCGACTGTCGGCTCATCTAAGATCAGAAGCTCTGCCTCATGCCCGAGCGCGATCAGTACTTTTAATTTAGCCCGCATACCTGTCGAAAATTCCTTGATCTTTTTTGACAGCGGCAGTTCCATCCGGCTGCACTGCTCTAAAAACTCTTTTTCCGTCACTGATGGATACATCGCTGCAAGAACAGGTGCGATATCACTGATTGTCAGATATTCACTGAATCCCGCATCCGCAAATGCCACACCAATCTTTTGTCTATCTTCTTCCGTCAGCTTATCCACAGGCTTTCCAAATACCGTTACTTCTCCGCCATCCGGTCTGACAAGTCCCAGTGCCACTTTAAAGGCTGTCGATTTGCCCGCTCCGTTTCTGCCGATCAGTCCTGTGATCCTGCCCGGCAGCAGTTCCATACTGCAGTCCAGGGTAAAATCCTTATACTTTTTATGTACATTTGTAAGTTTTAGCATGTTACTCCTCCATTATCATTTCAAACAGATCTCTCAGCTCCTGTTTTGTCAGACCGCCGCGCAGCGCCTTCTCCACTACCTTCTGCATTTCCTGCTCTGCCATCATACGCTGCTGCTCCTTCACAAGCTCCTGGTTCGTTTCTGTGACAAAAGTGCCCTTACCATGCACCGTGACGGTAAGCCCCTCCTCTTCCAGCCTGTCGTAAGCCTTCTTGACGGTCAGTGCACTGATCTTAAGCTCCGCCGCAAGTCCCCTGACAGATGGCAGCATGCACCCGCTTGTAAGGTCTCCCGAAACGATCGCCTTCTTGATCTGTTCCATGATCTGTTCATAAATTGGTACCATTGACTGGTTATTGATAATCATATGCATATCGTATTTCCTCCGGTGCAAACAGTATATAACAGTATATAACTGTTGTCAACTGTTATATACTGTTTATTTTATATTTTTCTCTTTAACAAAATTGTGCACTCCAGCACCTAAAAACCACCTGTTGTTTTTCAACATACAGGTGGTTTTATCCGGTAATATCTATTTTTATTTTTACACAACTACTTCCGCATAAATGCCATCATAAGGGCGTCCGGGCCGATGTGCGTTCCGATTGCCATGCCGATCTCATGCAGGCTGCAGCCTGTCAGTCCAAACTGCTGCACAGTCTCCTCCATGAACTGCTGTCCCATTTCCGGATTGTCGCTGTGTGCAAACATCACAGGCATGGCAGGATCTGCCTCGTAATCCTTTAAAAAACTCTGCATGCCTGACTTTGCCATACGCATTCCCCTTGCCTTGCTGCGGCTCTCGATCACACCATCCTTCAGCCAGAGCACCGGTTTGATCCCGATCACACCACCGACAGCCGCCACAACAGGCGAAATTCGGCCTCCCATTTTGAGGTACAAAAGTGTGGACGGAACACCTGTCAGCATCACACGCTCCCGATCCTGCTCCAGTTTCCGGGCAAGTTCCTTTGCCTCCATGCCTGCATCGCGGAGCTTTACCGCATATTCCACAAGCAGCCTTTCCGACAAGGAAGCCTGCAGGCTGTCTACTACATAAATATTGTCGTATTCCGCCATGTCCTTTGCAAGCACTGCTCCGTTATAAGTACCGGACAGCTTTGAGGAAATCGTGATCACTACGACATCTTCCTGCTTTTCCTTTGCATCTTCAAAAAGCTCTAAAAAGTTTGCCGGTGATGGCTGGCTGGAAACCGGAAGTGTATCCGACTGACGCAGTTTTTCATAAAACCGCTGAAACTCAGCCTCTGTATTCTCACCGAAAGAAGCGTCCGTAAAGCTGGAATGGATCGCTACGAGCTCGACCCCCAGTTTCCTTGCTTCCGCTTCCAGAATATCTGTTCCTGTATCTGTTATAATTCTCATTTTACTCCATTTCCTGTCATGTCCTTGCTTTTCAGTATCTCATCACTGTACATGACATCTCTTTTCTTGACTTCACACGATTCCTATGTCATAGTATAAGCATACATATGTGAGATATTTTGTATCACATTTGTTGCATAAATATGATTTTAGCATGGAAAAATGGGAATGCAAGATGCGAATATGAGACATTTTATCTCATTTTATATCATGTCCTTATAGGGAAGTATTTAACTTGTGCCGCTGCCTGCGGCAGAATGGAGAGTAAGATGAAAGAATCCGACAAACGGCTGGAAGCGAACCGCCTTGTGAAGCTGCGGATCGCAAGAGCTTTGACAAAGCTCATGGAAACCAAAAATTTTTCTGATATTACGGTTACGGAGATCGTGCAGACCGCAGGTGTGGCAAGAGCCTCCTATTACCGGAATTTTGCTTCCAAGGAAGAAGTGCTGATCAAGGTGACTGATGAGATCTGGCAGAATTACAGAGAAAAAGCCGCCAAACTATCTGACGGCTTTTTCGGGTATGATTCCATCTTATTGATCTTCCGTTACTTCAAGACCTATAAGCATTTTATTTTATGTGTTTACAAAGCAGGTCTTGCCTACATTTACCTGGATATTTTTGACAGACAGCTGGAAGAACAGATCGGCGATATGCCGTTTAATGACGTGGGCCGCTATAAGATCTATTTTTATTCCGGCGCCCTTTATAACGTCTTTTTAAAATGGCTGGAAGGCGGTATGCAGGAAACACCCGCCGCCATGGCGCAGATGGTCAGAAGCCTGATCTTATAGATTCAGCATCTTTCTTGCCTCAGTCTCTGTGATCTTCTGCGTCTCCACCAGCGTTTGCAGAAGCTTCTTTTGCATAGCTTCTGCTCCCAGCTTTTCGCCATCGGCTCTGCCCATTTTTTCTCCCTCAGCTCTGCCACGCTTCTCACCCTCAATATATCCATCACGCTTACCGTCCTCATATTCTTCTGCGCGGATCAGTTCCTCACGACGTTCCCATGTATAATCAAGTACCATACTCTTGGTCACCTCACTCCTGTTTTTCCTAAAAAATGTTTCCATGATGTGATGCTCTATACAATAATCAATCGCTTCATTAATCGCAGTTTCCA
>DJNY01000010.1 GCA_002441865.1 Lachnospiraceae bacterium UBA6452
GACAAGGTTTCTGTGAATTCCGCAGCGATCATGAATCCGCATCTGATCTCGGAAGCGGCAGAGAAATTTGGCAGCCAGTGTGTTGTGGTCGCAATCGATGCAAAGAAAACGCCGGATGGATATCATATTTTCAAAAACGGAGGTCGCGTTGATATGGGTATCGATGCGATCGAGTGGGCAATGCAGGCAGATAAGCTGGGTGCAGGAGAGATTCTTCTGACCAGTATGGACTGTGACGGTACGAAAGCAGGTTATGACATTGAACTGACAAGATTGATTTCCGAAAATGTTTCTATTCCGGTGATCGCCTCCGGCGGAGCTGGAAAACTGGAGCATTTTTATGATGCATTGACCAAAGGCAAGGCAGATGCAGCACTGGCTGCTTCTTTGTTCCACTTTAAAGAGCTGGAGATCAGTCAGGTAAAGCAATATCTGAAAGAACGAGGAGTTCCGGTTAGATTATAAAATGTGGATCTGTGCAATTTCGTGTGCAAAATTGATTGAAAGAACTTTATGATTTTACAAAGAAAGAAGATGGGAAAATGGCAGCGATCAGTAATGACTGGCTTGCTCCGCTTACACCGGAATTTGCAAAGCCGTATTATAGAGAATTATATAAGAAGGTAAAAGAAGAATATGCAACGCATGTGATCTTTCCACCATCAAATGAGGTGTTCAGTGCGTTTGAGCTGACACCACTTGCAGATGTCAAGGTTGTGATCCTGGGGCAGGACCCGTATCATAATGTGGGACAGGCACACGGACTTTGCTTTTCCGTAAAGCCGGACGTGGAGATCCCACCGTCGCTTGTGAATATTTACAAGGAGTTACATGACGATCTGGGCTGTTATATTCCAAATAATGGATATCTGGTAAAGTGGGCAAAACAGGGGGTGTTGATGCTGAACACGGTGCTTACAGTCAGAGCGCATCAGGCAAATTCACACAGAGGGATCGGTTGGGAAGAATTTACCAATGCAGCGATCCGGGTATTGAATGAGCAGGACAGACCAATCGTATTTATTCTTTGGGGCGGTCCGGCGCAGCGCAAAAAGGAAATGCTGAACAATCCGAAGCATTTGATCCTGGAAGCACCACATCCGAGCCCATTATCTGCATACAGAGGATTTTTTGGCAGTAAACCGTTTAGTCAGACGAATGCATTTTTGAAAAAAAATGGTCTGACACCGATTGACTGGCAGATTGAAAATCGATAGATTTTATCAGTAATATCAGCTTCTCAGGGTTGACAAACAGCAATATTGTGTTATAGTGTTCCTGTAAAGAACTACTAACCAAGGGGCGAAGGACATATGATCGAAAAATTAATGTTATTTGGACTCACCAGACAGGAAGCGACGATTTATATCTGTTTATATCAGACAGGTCCGCTGACCGGTTATGAGGTGGCGAAGGATACAGGAATATCGAGATCGAATGTTTACAGCGCACTGGCAGGATTGGTAGAAAAAGGTGCAGCTTATAAAATGGAAGCGGCAGCAAATAAATACTTAGCCGCGCCTGTGGAGGAGCTTTGTGAGAACAGAATGCGACTGCTAAAGGAAGCAGAAACATATCTGGAAAGCAATCTGCTTCCTGTGGAAGAGGAAACAGAGGGTTATATCACAATAGAAGGCTATCGACATATTCAGGATAAGATCTATGCAATGCTGCAAAAGGCGGAGAAGCGCATTTATCTGTCTTTATCAGCACCGGAGCTTGTATTCTGGAAGGAAGAATTGCAAAAGCTTGTACGGCGTCAGATCAAAGTAGTGATCCTGACGGATGAACAGGTGGAACTGCCGGAAGGTATTATAACATATCTTTCAGATCAGAAAGAGGCGCAGATTCATCTGATCGTGGATTCCAAGCTTGTACTGACAGGCGATTACAGAGGGCAGGAGTCCGATACCTGTCTGTATTCCGGACAGAAAAATCTGGTCAGTGTTCTGAAAGAGGCACTGCGTAATGAGATCCGTCTGACGAGTATGGTCGATCACCAGAAGAAAGCGACTTCCGTATAGTTAGCTGCAAATCATGTCAACCAGGAGGATATTATGGCAATCAGAATTGGTATTTTAGGGTATGGAAATTTAGGAAGAGGAATTGAGTGTGCAATTCGTCAGAATCAGGATATGGAGCTTGTTGCAGTTTTCACAAGAAGAGATCCGCAGCAGGTAAAAATTCAGACAGAAGGAGTTCCGGTATATAAAGCAGACCAGATCGTAGAGTTTCAGGACAAAGTTGATGTATTAATGCTTTGCGGCGGAAGTGCAACAGACTTGCCAAAACAGACACCGGAATATGCAAAATACTTTAATGTAATTGATAGTTTTGATACGCATGCCAATATTCCACAGCATTTTGCAGATGTAGATGAGGCAGCAAAGGCTAACGGACATGTAGCAATGATCTCCGTAGGCTGGGATCCTGGTATGTTTTCATTAAACCGTTTATATGCAGCATCTATTTTGCCGGAAGGAAAGGATTATACTTTCTGGGGAAAAGGTGTCAGCCAGGGACATTCTGATGCCATCCGTCGTGTAAAAGGCGTAAAAGATGGTAAGCAGTATACAATTCCTGTAGAAGCAGCATTAGAGGCTGTCAGAAGTGGAAGTAACCCTGAGCTTACAACCAGACAGAAGCATACAAGAGAGTGCTTTGTTGTAGCAGAAGAGGGTGCTGATTTTGCACAGATCGAGCATGATATCAAGACAATGCCGAATTATTTCTCAGATTATGATACAACAGTACATTTTATTTCAGAAGAAGAACTGAAGAGAGATCACAGTGGTATTCCGCACGGTGGCTTTGTGATCCGCAGCGGCAAGACCGGTCTTAATAAGGAACATAACCACATTATCGAATACAGTCTGAAGCTTGATTCCAATCCGGAATTTACCGCATCTGTACTTGTTGCATATGCACGTGCAGTATACAGAATGAAGCAGGAAGGCATGAAGGGCTGCAAGACGGTATTTGATGTAGCACCGGCTTACCTCAGCCCGATGAGCGGAGAAGAATTGCGTGCTCATCTGTTATAACAGAAAAGAAAGGCATCAGGAGAAGAAAATGGAAAAAAAACCTTTTGTAACAAAACAGCAGATTGAAGAGATCACAAAAACATATCCCACACCATTTCATATTTATGATGAAAAAGGGATCAGAGAAAATGCAAAAGCAGTGAAAGAGGCATTTTCCTGGAATCCGGGCTTTAAAGAATATTTTGCGGTAAAAGCAACGCCGAATCCATTTTTAATTGATATTCTGAGAGAATATGGCTGTGGCTGTGATTGCTCTTCCATGACAGAACTTATGCTTGCAAATGCGATCGGCTGTGAAGGAAAAGATATCATGTTCTCTTCCAATGATACACCGCCTGCAGAGTTTGCATATGCAGCAAAGCTGGGAGCAACGATCAACTTAGATGATTTTACACATATTGCATGTCTGGAAGAAACACTTGGTAAGCTGCCGGAAACTATTTCCTGCAGATTTAATCCGGGCGGTATTTTCCAGATGAGCAACGGTATTATGGATAATCCGGGTGATTCCAAATATGGCTTCACAAAGGATCAGTTATTTGAAGGATTTCGTATTTTGAAGGAAAAGGGTGTTAAAAACTTTGGTATTCATGCATTTCTTGCCAGCAACACAGTAACAAATGAGTATTATCCAATACTGGCAAAGCAGTTGTTTGAACTGGCAGTAGAGCTGCAGAAAGAAACAGGTGCACATATCTGCTTTATCAATCTTTCCGGCGGTGTAGGAATTCCATATACACCGGATAAGGAACCAAACGATATCCGTGTGATCGGTGAAGGCGTGCATAAGGTATATGATGAGGTATTGGGAAAAGCCGGTATGGATGATGTGGCAATCTATACAGAAATGGGTCGTTTTATGATGGGACCGTATGGTGCACTTGTGACACAGGCAATTCATGAAAAGCATACGTATAAGGAATACATCGGAGTGGATGCCTGTGCAGTCAATCTGATGCGTCCGGCTATGTATGGTGCTTATCATCATATTACAGTACTGGGCAAGGAAAATGAGCCTTGTGACCATGTATATGATGTCACAGGTTCTCTGTGCGAAAATAATGATAAGTTCGCGATCGACAGAAATCTGCCGAAGATCGATATGGGTGATTATCTGGTGATCCACGATACCGGAGCACATGGATTTGCAATGGGTTACAATTATAACGGCAAGTTGAAATCAGCAGAGCTTCTGCTGAAAGAGGATGGAAGTGTACAGCTTATCCGCCGGGCAGAAGAACCAAAAGATTATTTTGCAACCTTTGATTGCTTCCCAATCTACAAAAAGCTTGTTTTTTAATGATCGGAAGGCTGCCATAGCAGAATTGCTGTGATTTTCAGATGGGTCTTGAAAATCCACCATAGATATGCTAAACTATAATTCGGCTGTTGGAAAACAGCCGAAGATAAGCCGGTGTGTCGGAATGGCAGACGATGCAGACTCAAAATCTGTTGGGTGTACACCCGTGCGGGTTCAAGTCCCGCCACCGGCAGTAAATGTATCACATCTGTAGGATGTGATATGCAGCCGCAGCCCAGCTACGAAGTAGCATGAAAATGGCTGCGGTTCTCGTAAAATAAGAAGTCCGTAAAATCAAGGAAAATGGCTTAAAACCTGGGTTTTACGGACTTTTTATTGACAAAAGGTTTTGTCAGAGCATATAATATGTTTAACGAGAGAGCCAATGGCTAGAGAACACCTAGCCGCCGGCAAATTATATTACCACAAAAAGTAGCGCTTTAACTTACCAGGTCGAGAGCGCTACTTTTTGCGTTTGAAGTTAAGAACGAGAGTAACAATCGCGCAAAGCATAATTACAAAAGTGAAAAGATCATCATATGTAACCATTGGCACCAGCCTCCTTCCAAAGTGTTCGGCGGCTGACATAATCGCCCCATTAGCTCCCTGGGTAAACATATTATATGCAGTTTATTTTACTTATTTTTCCTATGTAGAAGGTAAGAGTATTATGGAATGTCAAAGTTCTTTATTATTTCTGATTTGCAACCTGCTCGGGGCGGTTGTAGATGCTTTTTAATGCTTTTTTATATTTGGTTCGTGTTTTCCGATTTATCTTTCTGTTCATTTCAATAATTACATTACCACATCTATAGTATTCGTAATTTGAACCGTATTTCCAGCAATATCCCATCATTGACGCAAAATCATTTATTGCTTCGTTCGAATCTTCATATAATAGAAGCATAACGTCACTTTTTTTAGAATTACTTATTTTAAATTCTACGCATTCTTTTATTTCAGAGTTGAAAAAAACGTCTTTGGTATTAGTAAGATTTCTACTATATTTTGTTTTCTTTATTTTTAACTTTTGTGATTTAAATGCAGCAGTAATATCTCGTCCAGACATATTCTGCAGATCCTGCGGCGTGGCTTCAACAACGCAGCTCATAATGAGCGTGAAACATAATGCTAAAACGGTAACTCTTTTGATTAGATTTTTCATACAAATCTCCATTCCGCCGCCTTCGGCTGGCGGCACAAATAGTAATGAAAGCGTTTCAACTCTCTACATTATGCTTTAAAATAGTTTGTAAGAAGCTATACTACAAAGCACGGGAGGAGGAGTTGTAACAACTTTCTTCGTTTTAGACAGCATATAAATCAGTGTAAGTTCTGCCTTTTCAAGCACAAATAAGTGGCATCACGAATCCGTACACTAAGAATTGTTTAAGCGCCTTAGTTTAATTGTGTGGCAGTTCAGTCAATGGCTTCTTATCATTTACGAAAGGAGTCTGACTATGAAAGTTACTTACCAAACCTGTTGTGGTGTCGATGTTCACAAATCTTTTCTCGTTGCCACAATTGTAAAAACTACGGGTGGCATTGAACCATCTTACCAAAAGAAGCGCTTTTCCACCTTTAACAATTCAATTCTTGAGTTCAAGCAATGGCTTCTCGACAATGATTGTCGTGATGTCTGCATGGAATCCACAGGTAAATACTGGGTTCCTGTCTTTAATCTTCTGGAAGATGAGATCAATGTTGTCATTGCCAATCCCAAGTGGGTAAAGGCTGTAAAAGGCAACAAAGATGATACCA
>DJNY01000088.1:0-11796 GCA_002441865.1 Lachnospiraceae bacterium UBA6452
TGGAAAGACCAAGCTCTTCCTGGATAAACCGTATTTCATGATTGTAAAGCGGATTGCGGACTCTTGCTATGGTATTACAATTACCTGCTTTTTTTGCAAACAGGCAGCATAAAAGATTCTGCTCATCCGATCCTGTGACAGCGATCAGAAGGTGTGCATCTTCAATGCCCGCTTCCTTCTGAATAGAATAGCTGGCACCGTTTCCGACTACTCCCATCACATCAAAATTATTGGTGATATCCTGAATAACGCCCGGATCACGGTCAATGACCGCCACATCATGTCCTTCTTTGACAAGCTGTTCGGTAATGGTACTTCCAACCTTACCACATCCTACAATTATGATTCGCATGTTGCTTCCTCCAGTTTACTGATTTTTCCAAATTCTTTATAGATCAGGATCATTGAAACCATAGCTGCAATAAAATCTGCGATTGGTCCTGCATACATAATTCCATCCACGCCCAGAAAGAGTGGAAAGATCACAATAAGCGGCAGTAAAAATATGATCTGCCTCGTCAGGGAAAGGAAAATACCCTTTCCCGGTTTGCCGATCGCCGTAAAAAAGTTGGATGAGATCGGCTGTATGGCATTTAAAAACGTAAAAAACATATAAATCCTGAAATATCGTACTGCAAATGTATAATAGGATTCGTTCTGGGAAGAACCGAATATACTGATCAGCTGGCGCGGAAAGATCTGGAATGCCAAAAAGGCAATGGTCGAAATAACAGTTCCGATCCCGGTTGCAAGCTTATATGCCTGTTTTACCTTCTTATAATTGCCCGCACCGTAATTATAACTGACAATAGGCTGCATTCCCTGCGACAGACCGATACAGATGGAGAAAAATACCATACCGACTTTTGTGACGATTCCTGCACATGCAAGGGGAATCGATTCCCCATAATCCGACCTTGCCCCATAATAAGCAAGGGATTTGTTCATAACGATCTGCACGATCATCATGGCAATCTGATTAAAAAAGTTAGCTGTTCCAAGTTTTGCCACATATCCGATCACAGGCAGCTGCGGCCTGATATGCATACCGGACAAAGGTGCTGTTTTTAAATGGCATAAATACCAGACAATGATCGCAGCAGCCACAAACTGTCCGATTACGGTTGCAAGCGCCGCACCCTGCATGCCCATATGAAATCCAAACACGAACAAAGCATCCAGAAGCGTATTGATCACTGCTCCTGTCAGATTACTGATCATTGCCATATTCGGACTGCCGTCCGCGCGGATCAGATGTCCGCCTCCTGCTGAAAGGATCAGAAAGGGAAAACCGATCGCTGTGATACCCGTATATGTTTTGGCAAACGGCAGTACTTTCTGCGGTGAACCAAATACAATAAGCAGTGGTTCCAAAAACACTTCCGTTATCACAGCCAGCACCAAACCGCTGAAAAATAACATCATTGCAGCATTACCGATATAATAAAGTGCCTTTTCCTTTTCTCCTTTTCCCATTGACAGGTTAAAGGCTGCTGCACCACCGATACCAAATAATAATGCCAGTGCAATGCAGGAGGTGCTGAGCGGGAAAGCAACATTTGTCGCTGCATTTCCAAGTTCTCCCACGCTTCTGCCAATGAAAAACTGATCTACAATATTATATAATGCGCTTACCAGCATTGCAAAAATGCTGGGCAGCGCATACTCTTTCAACAAATGTGGAACTGGCAGTTCTCCCAAAGAATTTTTCTGTTCCATTTTTACATCTCTTTCTGTTTCTGATTATTTACAAAGCTGATATAAAATATCAATGCAATTATCAATACCAAGCGTAGAAGCATTCAGACAGATATCATAATAATCTGCCACACCAAATTCCGTATTGGTGTAATAGGAGCAGAATTTCTTTCTTGCTCTGTCGATTGTATGCATTTCCTCACTGATCTTTGCCTCTGACGTATCCGGCATTTTTGCCTTCATATGCTCCATGCGCCAGTAAGGATCCGCATATACAAACACATGCAGACTGTCCTCAAAATTTTTCAGGATCGTATTGGCATTCCTGCCGACGATCACGCATTTTCCCTTTTCACCGATCTCGCGGATGATCGCTTCCTGTGCTGCATACAGTTTTTCTCCCTGCGGTCTGTTGTAAAAATCAAACAGACTCTGGGCGAAACCGAAATTGGACGGAACCTTTTCATCCCATTTCAGCACTCTGTCCATATCCATATTGGATTTTCTGGCAGCTTTTAAAATAATTTCCTTATCGTAATATTCAAAACCGAGTTTTTTTGCCACAGCGCTTCCGATAGAACCGCCGCCCGCACCAAATTCACGGCTGATCGTTATGATTCGTTTCATTTTTATTCTCCTGCTTCACGCAAATTCTCAGTGACCCGACTGATCAGAACTTCCAACTCCTACAGTACTTTGTTCAGGAAGTCGATCGTTCTCGGCTCCTTCGGATTCAGAATAACCTCCTGCGGTGTACCCTGTTCTACAATATAACCGTCATCCATGAAAATAACACGGTCTGCCACTTCTCTTGCAAAACCGATCTCATGTGTAACAACGATCATTGTCATACCTTCAGAGGCAAGTTCCTTCATAACGGCAAGAACTTCTCCTACCATTTCAGGATCAAGCGCACTTGTCGGCTCATCAAACAGCATGATCTTCGGATTCATGGCAAGTGCACGCGCGATCGCCACACGCTGCTTCTGACCACCGGAAATCTGGGACGGATAACAGTCTGCCTTGGAATCCATGCCAACGCGCTTTAAAAGCTGCATTCCCTTCGCTTTTGCTTCTTCCTTTGTCATTTTTTTCAGTTCAACCGGAGCCATCATAATGTTTTCCAGCACGGTCTTATGATCAAACAAATTGAAATGCTGGAATACCATACCGATATTCTCACGCACCTTATTGATATCAATATGCTTATCTGTCACATCATTGCCATCCACCAGGATCGTACCTGCCGTTGCGACTTCAAGCTGGTTTAAGCAGCGCAGGAATGTTGATTTGCCACTACCGGATGGACCAAGCAGTACAACTACTTCTCCTTCCGTAATGTCTACGCTGATATCTTTTAATACTTCAAGCTTTCCAAAGTTCTTTTTCAGGTTCTCAACGTGAACCATTATTTTCTTATCTGCCACGTTTGATCCTCCTCTCGATCTTCTTTGCAATCTTACTGAGTGTGACAATGATCACCATATACATAATGCCGACGATCGCCCATGTCTGCAAACTCTTAAATGTATTACCGCTGATCGTCTTACCCATGTTTGTCAGTTCCGGGAATCCGATAACGGAAAGGATTGAGGTATCCTTTAATGTAATGATAAACTGGTTGATAATAGAAGGGATCATCGTACGGATCGCCTGCGGGATCACAACAAGACGCATACTCTTTCCATAAGAAAGTCCGAGACTTCTGCTCGCCTCCATCTGTCCTTTATCCACACTTTCAATACCTGCCCTGATGATCTCTGCCATGTATGCACCACAGTTCATGGAAAGGGCTATCGTACCTGCCTGCAGAGCAGATAATCTGAAATCCTGGATTCCCATCATCTTAATACCGGCCGGTACACCGAAATAGATAAAATATGCAAGTACGATCAATGGAACGCCTCGCACCGCATCTACATAAATTGTTCCGATACAGTTACAAACTCTGCTTCTGCCTACATTCATCAGCGCAAAGATCATACCGATGATCATAGCGAAAAACAGAGATAACAATGTCAGTAACAGTGTTTTGCCGAGCGCACCTAAAAGCATGCTCCAATAGCTTTGAATAATTGCTACCATGTTTACACTCCTTTTTCCTTCTGTTTTTATGTCCCGACCTTTTCATATCCAAGACCTACATTTACATAGTATACCATCAAATAACAAATTTTCCTATATCCTAATTGCAGAAAATACAAACTCTTAACCGGACAGATATTTTGCCTAAAAAAAGCGTGAGGGGAACTCCCTCACGCTTTCAAGGTCTTAAAACTGATTAGTCTAAGTATTTTGCAATGATCTCATCATATTTGCCGTTAGCTTTGATATTTGCAAGACCTGCATTGAACATATCAAGAAATTCCTGATTGTCTGCATTCATGATACCTACACCGTAGTCAGCACCTTCATTTTCCATTCCTTCCGGAACTTCAAGTGCAAGCTCGCCTTCTTTGATAGAAGTCTTGATGATTGGTGTATCTTCTACACATGCAGCACTGTTGCCAAGGATAACATCCTGATACATTGTAGGTGAATCTTCAAATACTGTTACTGTGAAACCATATTCATCCTTTAAAGAATTTGCATAATCAGCACCCTGTGTGCCGTTCTTGACTGCTACGTTCTTACCTTTTAAATCTTCAAAAGACTTTATATCACTGCCCTGTGCAACTACAAATGTCTGTGTTGCTGTGTAGTATCCGTCTGAGAAGATCCAGCCATTGTCTTTACGTTCCTGTGTAATGGAAGCACCTGCCATAATGGCATCTGCCTGACCTGCCTGGACTGCTGCTACTGCTGCATCCCAGCCAAGACTCTGTAAGTCATATTTGAATCCCTGATCTTCTGCTACTGCTGCAAGGATATCAACATCGATACCAACGAACTCGTTGTCAGAGTTTGTGTACTCAAAAGGTTTGAATACAGTATCTGTTGCAACTACCCATGTCTTATCAGAAGCTGCTGTTGTATCTGCTGAATCAGCAGATTCTGTATCTGCAGCATCTGTTGCCGCTGCATCTGTAGCTTCTTCTGTTGCAGGAGCTTCAGTAGTATCTTCTGCTTTGCTGCCACAACCAACTAACATTCCAGCTGTTAAAGCTGTACATAACAATAATGCGATTGACTTTTTCATAATAAGTCTCCTCCTTTTCTGCTATACAATGTTAAATTGTATACCTGTATTCTGGTATTATAATTGTTCTCTTATCATTTGTCAAGTTTGCACATATTTTTCTTCCTTTTTTGTGGATTATTCCCCTGTGGCAGATTTTCCCTCGTCGCCATAACAAAAAACCGGCAGCACACTGCTGTCGGTTTTTCATCAAGGCAGATCATAATAATTTCTGCTTGGTTTATCAATATCAAAAAACATTTTATCCGGAGGTACCTCATAATCATAGTTCATTTCTTTTTTGACATGTGGTTTCGGACCCGGTAACGGATTTTTAATAAATCTGACCGGACGTTTTGCAAGAGAATCTTCTCCGTTTTCCGTCTGTTTATTTTCTTCCACAGTACAATCCCCCTGTCTATTTTTCAGATCCGGTATCGTGGCTTAAATAAGTTTCAACATTGTAGCGTGGTCTGTGTTTGACTTCAATATAGATCTTGCCGATATACTGCCCGATCATACCGATCGCCACAAGCTGCATGCCACCTAAGAACCAGATGGATAAGATCAGGGAAGTCCAGCCCGGTACCGTACGTCCGTTACAATAAGAAACGAGTGCATACACTGCCGCGATCACACATAAAAAGATCAGGAAGCCACCGAGCGCCGTGATAAAATCGATCGGCTTTACACTGAAGGAGGTAATCCCGTTCCATGCAAGTGCCAGCATCTTTTTCAGCGGATATTTTGATTCGCCCGCCACACGTTCTTTTCTCTCGTAATAAACACAGTCTGTTTCATAACCGATCAGCGGCATCACACCGCGCAGATACAGGTTGATCTCCTGATACTTGGAAAATTCCCGCAGCGCACGTTTGCTCATCAGACGGTAGTCCGCATGATTGTAAACAGTTTTTACACCGAATGCTGCCATAACTTTGTAAAACATCTGTGCGGATGTTCTCTTAAAGAAGGAATCTTTCTTCCTGTCATTTCTGACGCCGTATACAATATCCTTGCCTTCATGGAACTTATCTATCATTTCCTCCATCACAGCCGTATCATCCTGCAGATCCGCATCGATAGAGATCATGATATCCGCATGTTCCATGGCATTCAGCATACCGGCTGTCAGTGCATTCTGATGTCCCACATTACCGGCAAGCTTCAGACCAAACACCATTTTTTCTTCTTCGTGAAATTTTTTGATCAGTTCCCATGTACTGTCCTTACTGCCGTCATCCACATATAAAATGTAACTGTCCGGCGCGATCTTCTGCTTGGTGATCAGATCAGAAAGTACATCTGTCAGTTCTTTTGTTGTCAGAGGAAGCATTTCCTCTTCATTATAACAAGGTACAACTATCGCCAGTCTGTCCATAGTCTCTCTCCTGTTCTTACAGCATTTTGTGCCTATTCTCCATGCTGCCTAAAATAATCCAAGTATTTTTTTGTGGAATCCACTGTTGATCGTTTCGAAAGTAGCAGCTTTGATCTTACTGCTCTTAAAGGTTTTCGCCCAAGTCTTCTCGATTGCTTTGGTCAGAGGCTTGTAATAGCTGTTCCTGCATTCCAGAATTGCCGGGAACACATAGGAGACCATGAACAGATTACATTCTCTCTGCCATGCCTCTTCTTCTCTTTCATTGCGGAATCCCATCTGTTTTTTCTGCTCTGCCGCATAGCTGCAGATCTGTCCTGCGATTTCCCTGCAGAAATCGTCTATGTTCCCTTCTTCTGCGGGGCAGGCATTGTCACAGGCATCAAAAAATGCGCCGGTCTGTAACTGATACTCTTCAAAAGCAGCCGGATATCCGGATGCATGGAAGCGATCCAGATACGCCTGTTTTTCTGTAAACAGATCCTCTGTCTTCATCTTATTCATCCCAGTTGTGATAAACTGCCTGTACATCATCATCTTCCTCTAACAGATCCAGTGTACGGTTCAGCTGTCTGATGTCATTTTCATCTGTCAGTGTTACATAGTTCTGTGGGATCATGGTAACTTCCGCAGATGCCATTTCAATGCCTGCTTCCCTGATTGCATCATAAACAGGCTGGAAATCATCCGGCTGTGTGAGTATCTCATAGCTGTCATCCTCTTCCGTGAAATCTTCCGCACCTGCATCCAGTGCAAGCATCATCAGATCATCTGCATCCATTTCGCATTCTTCTTTATCAATGATGATCTGACCTTTTTTATCAAACATAAATGAAACACAGCCCTGTGTTCCGATGCTGCCGCTTCCCTTAGTAAACGCACTTCTGACATTTGCTGCGGTACGGTTTTTGTTATCGGTCAGTGCATCCACGATGATCGCGATTCCGCTTGGACCGTAGCCCTCATATGTAACATGTTCGTATACGACATTTCCGTTATCACCGGCTGCTTTTTTGATACCTCTTTCGATCGTATCGTTTGGCATATTGTTTGCCTTTGCCTTTGCGATGACCGTTGCAAGCTTAAAGTTGTTTGCAGGATCCGGGCCGCCGCCTTCTTTTACGGCAACTGCGATCTCACGGCCGATGATCGTAAAGATCTTACCCTTGGCTGCATCGTTTTTCTCTTTCTTATGCTTGATGTTTGCAAATTTTGAATGTCCTGACATACTTATTGTTCTCCTTTTTCTTCATTTTCTTCCTGTTTTGTATCCAGTTTTGTAACAAGTACAGTTTTGATCACTTTATTTTCCACAGACATGACTTTGAAATTATAACCTCCGTAGTCCATGTCGAATGTATCGCCCTCCTGCGGGATATGTCCCATATGGGCGACCAGAAGTCCGTTTAAGGTCTCATATTCTTCTCCGGAAAAATCAATCCCCAGTTTTTCCGAAAGATCCGAAAGCTGTGTCAGACCGTCTATTTCATACCGGTCTTCCCCCTTTTCCTGGATAAATGTCTCATCCTCGTCATATTCATCTAAAATATTACCGACGATCTCTTCCAGAATATCCTCCATGGCAACAAGCCCCGTCGTCTGTCCGTACTCATCGATCACGATGACCATATGTGTCTTCAGCGACTGCATGGAACGGAATAACGAATCGATATTTCTTGTTTCCGGTATAAAACGCGCCTCTCTGATCAGATCCTTGATCTGTTTGATCGGCCGGTTGTCATTTCTGCCGTTTTCCAACACTCTGCAGGCATCCTTCAGATGAATGATCCCGATAATATGATCGATATTGTCTATGTAGACCGGATAACGGGAGTTTTTCTCACCGAGCATAAAGTCTACCGCTTCTCTGAGCGTCGTATTGGCTTCGATTCCCACAATATTCGATCTGTGCGTCATGATATCCTTTGCATCTTTATCCGTAAATTCAAAGATGTTGGTGATCATCTGTGCTTCGCTTTCCTGCAGCACACCCTGTTCATGTCCTTCGTTTACCATCGACAGGATCTCTTCCTCCGTCACATCCGGTGTCAGTGCGTGCGGATTGATGCCAAACAATCTGACGATCAGATTTGCCAGAAGGTCAAACAGCTTTGTCACCGGTCTCCAGACCACAAGCAGAGCTCTGATGGGTCTGATAAAGGCAAATGCCCACTGCTTCGGATATTTTGTTGCGATCTTTTTCGGAACAAGCACCCCTGCCACAAATAAGATCAGCAAAAGCACAAAGCCCGCCAGAAATACCGCGATCGTTCCTCCCATGCCCGGGATCTTTACAAACAGACGTTTGAAAACCGCCAAAAAGAAACCACCCATAACCAGATGGATCAGAATGGTAAAAGTCTGGATCGTATTAATATAATCCACAGGCTGATCCATGATCTGCTCGATCTGTTCCGCCTTTTTATTTCCTGCTTCTGCCATTTCGTGGATCTTTCCACCATTGAGGCTCTGGATCGCTCTGCCGAATCCGTACATAACGATCTCGATCGCCAGAAGTGCCAGAAACAGGATCAGACTGGCCGCGCCGGTCGCTTCGTCCATAAAATAATCTCTCCTTTGTAATTGTCATTTTACCCATAACTATATCATCTTCGTGTATATTCGTCAAACCTGTCTGCTTCTATGTATCAAGCTGCAGGCTGATCATCAGGCCTTTATCCACCTTTTGCATAATGGATTCATCCAGATGACAGATTTTATCTTTCAGTCTGAGTTTATCGATCGTGCGCAGTTGTTCCAGAAGGATCACGGAATCCTTTACCATGTGATACCGCTGCGCGGAAAGTTCGATATGTGTAGGCAGCTTCGCCTTATTCATCTTTGAGGTAATGGCTGCGCAGATGATCGTCGGGCTGTGTCTGTTCCCCACATCGTTCTGTACGATCAGAACCGGTCTGATCCCGCCCTGTTCACTGCCGACCACCGGTCTTAAATCCGCATAATATACATCGCCACGTCTCATGAAATACAACGCTCCTTTTTTGTTCTTTTTCAAAAGTATTTCCAAAAAATTCATGTTGTATTCTTTTAGATGTTATTCATAATCCGTAAAATAATCTTTCGTTGCCACGATCTCCCCGTTTTTCACAAAGGCACGCGGTACTCTCTTGGAAATATCACAGGCAAGTTCATAGTTAAAGCGTCCGCTCAGATCGCCAAGCTCTTCCATTGTGATCTTTTCTGTATCGTCCGTTCCGATCAGTGTGACTTCATCTCCCATGGAAACAGGCATGATGTCCGTTACATCGACCATAAACTGATCCATGCAGACTCTTCCTAAGATAGGTGCTTTCTTTCCGTGGATGAGCACATAACCTTTTCCGGAAAGGAGACGCGGATAGCCATCCCCGTAGCCGACAGGAATCGTTGCGATCACACGCTTTTCCGGTGCTTCATAAGTACCGCCGTAGCTGACCTGTGTGCCCTTTTCGATCGTCTTGACATATACTACATGACTCTTTAAGGACATAACCGGCATAAGCGGCATCTCTTTTTTTACTTCATCAGAAGGCCACAGCCCGTATAATGTAATACCGGCTCTTACCAGATTCATGTTAGCCTGCGGTAACTCCAAGATGCCTGCGCTGTTGGAACAATGTTTTAACGGAATCTCCTTTGGGCAGGTTTCCTCTACTTTTTTCAGGAAATTCCGATAGATGGAAAGCTGTTTTAAAACGGCTGTTTTATCTTTTTCATCTGCTTTTGCAAAATGCGTAAAGATACCTTCCACCTCAATCCCCGGAAGCTGCATTACATGCTCGATGAACGAAAGACCTTCTGCATCCGGTTTGATACCGATACGGGACATCGCCGTATCTACTTTAATATGTACTCTGGCTGTCATGCCAAGTCTGTCAGCCGTCTCGGAAAAGGCTTTTGCCTGATCTTCCCGGAAAAGTGCCGGTCTGATTTCTTCCCGGATCATATCCTCATATGAATATGGGAAAGTATATCCCAAAATCAGGATTGGCTTCTGCATACCTGTGCGGCGCAGGATCAGTGCCTCTTCCGCCGTTGCCACTGCATAGCCCCATACATACGGAACTTCCTCCAGCTGCCTGGCGATCTGGACAGCGCCATGTCCGTAACCGTCTGTCTTGATCACCGCAACGATCTTTGTATCCTTTGCAATATTCTTCTTCATGCAGTCCATATTGTGTAATATCGCATCCAGATCAATATAGGCGCATACTCTTTCATAGTGTTTCATAGTAACCATCCTCTTTTCTTTTCGCAGATTCTATTACCAATCCCTTTTTTGATCTATGTGTTTCAGTATTTTCCCCAGCTGGGAAATCAGATCTGTCGGAAGCATGGCAGCCTTTCCTTTTTTCTGTGCCGCTTTTTCTCCGGCAAGTCCATGCAGATAAACGCCGCAGCAGGCTGCCAGAAAGCTGTCGGTAAGGTGCGCTGCGATGCCCGCGATTGTACCTGTCAGCACGTCTCCGCTGCCTGCCACCGCCATACCGTCATTTCCGACCGGCAGGATACAGATCCTGCCATCCGGTGCTGCGACGATCGTTGTTGCATCCTTCAGGACAAGGATACAGTTTTTCTCCCGTGCAAACTGCCTTGCAAGCTGCAGCCGGTTTTCCCGGATCTGCTCTGTCGTCACATGGGCAAGTCTGGCAAATTCCGCCATATGCGGTGTGCAGATCACTGCCGCCCTGCTCTCTGCGGTAAGCTTCCACAAACTTTCATCTGCCGCAAACAGATTCAGTGCATCCGCATCGAGCACAACAGGAAGCTGTTTTCCACTTTTTCCCAGCTCCCGTAATACAGCCTGTAAAAATAACTTTGTTTTCTCCGATGTACCAATGCCCGGTCCAACCGCCAGACAGGATGCAAACTGCAGCATAGGCGCGATCTCATCTTCCTGACGCGGCTGGAAAACAACTTCCGGTACAGAAAGTACCAGTTTTTTATTTTCCTTCGCCGTCATCAGCCGGATATAGCCACAGCCGGTTGCAAACGCCGCCTTTGTGCACAAAAGAGCCGCCCCCGGTGTTTTTTCACTGCCTGCTATGACCGCCAGCTTTCCAAAAGTACCTTTGTTGCCACCCGGCTTCCGCCACAATGCTTTTTTGATATCTTTCTTTTCCAACATAAAATATGCTGTCTGCCCCACCTGTCCGGAAGGATATACCATACCGCAGCTTCCAAGATATTTCCTGCCGCCTGCATATCTGCCTTCTGCCAATAAAAGCCCTGTTTTGATACAGCCAAAGGTGGCGGTCGCATCTGCCGCAAAGGCTACCGTCTGACAAAGTCCCAGATCCGCATGGATTCCTGTCGGTATATCGATCGCCAGCTTAAAAGCATCCATCTGATTGACGGTCTCCACCGCTTCTGCAAACACGCCGGTCAGGCCACGTGTGATCCCAATCCCGAGCATTGCATCCACAATACCATCATATTCGATATCCGTCCGGATGGTGTCTCCGATCCCGACCTGCAGGCACTCCAGTATTTTCTGCTGTTTTTTATTCAATGCTGTCTGCTTGCTCCGGTCTCCCAGAAGTACTACAAATACCCGGCAGCCATGTTCATATAAGATCCGGGCAAGTGCCAGACCGTC
>DJNY01000088.1:11914-13415 GCA_002441865.1 Lachnospiraceae bacterium UBA6452
CAGCTCTTTTTCCAGCACAGCGGCGGAAAACAGTGCTGCACGTTCCATCAGTATCTCATCGGAAAGCTGCAGTTCTTCCATCGCATGCCTTTCGATCTGCCGCATGCCGTCTGCCGTTACAAGCTCTTTCATTTCTTTTTGCCTCCGCCATCTTCTTTTTCCGCTGCTTTCAGCTTTGGCTGATATTTCAGATCAAACAGCTCCATCACATCCGGTCCGAAAATATCATGCATATAGCTGTATAATTCCTGATTGTACAGCTCCTTTTGCTGTTTCCGGACAACATTCTTTTTCAGTTCGATCCGCATCTGATTGATCCAGGCATCAATCTCCTCGATCTGTTTCCCGTTTTCCTGCAGCAGGTCATAGCATACTTCCATGGAAAGCACCATAAGCTCTCTGTTTTCTTTTTCCAGCTTCTTTTCCACTTCCAGAAGTGCTTCTCCGCCCTCTTCCAGCTTTTCGTTACATTCCTCGATCAGCTTTCCGTTTTCTTCCTTGGATCTGCCCTTCGGCTTCTCTTCTCCTTCCATGGAAGAAAGGACTTCCTGCATCAGTTTGTTTTTCAGACGTTTGATGTCTTTCTGTCTGGTCTGCAATCCGCCCTGCTTTTTCAGAAGTTCATTCACTTTTTCTTCTTTTCGTTTGATCTCGGCACTGACACCGGTCTGTGTAAAAAGCCTGTGCCATTTCTGATCCAGTGTCAGGATCGGAATCTTCCTGCCATCGATCGCCTGTTCATATCTATCATCTTTATGTGCCAAATGACCACCTTCTTTTTCTGCTGTCATGATCCGGAATTGTTTCTTATATTATAAGAAAGCTTCATCAGACTGTCCGACAGATGTACATTTTCCACCTGCACACTGTCCGGTACATCCAGATCCAGATGTGCAAAATTCCAGATCGCTTTGATCCCACATTTCACAAGCCGGTCCGATACTGCCGCCGCGCCATCTTTTGGGATCGTCAGAACACCGATATCAATATTGTTGGTCAGGATGAACTGCTCCAGTTCCTCCATAGGCCTGACCGGAATCTGACGCACCATCTTCCCTGCCAGCTCCGGATCCGCATCAAACAATCCTTTGATCAGAAATCCCCTTCGTTCAAAATTCATATAATTGGCGATTGCCTGACCGAGATGTCCCGCACCGATAATGATCAGCCGGTGTGTCTGATCCAGTCCGAGTATTTTCCCAATCTCTCTATATAAGTATTCCACATTATAGCCATAGCCCTGCTGACCGAAGCCGCCAAAATTATTAAAATCCTGCCGGATCTGTGACGCGGTCACACGCATCAGCTTTGAAAGCTCCTGTGAGGATATCCGTTCCACTCCCTCATCCTTCAGTTCCCCCAGATAGCGGAAATATCTGGGCAGACGGCTGACAACAGCCTGGGATATTTCTTTTGCTTCCAATGTTTTGTGCCTCCTTCAATCATTGTTTCTATTATATAGCTTTGTTAAATCTGTGTCAAAATATTTCACAGAAAGACA
>DJNY01000040.1 GCA_002441865.1 Lachnospiraceae bacterium UBA6452
ATTGTTTCTTTTTTCTTCTTAACCGTTACAGGAACGATTTCCTTATCGAAAGCACCGTTTTCCTGTGCTGCGCAAGCCTTTAACTGGCTCTTTAATGCGAACTCATCAAGCTCTTCTCTTGTCAGTCCCCATTCTTCGCAGATATTATCAGCAGTCTTGATCATATGGTAATCATTGAATGCATCCCAGAGAGCATCATTTACCATTGTATCAACAAGTTTAGCATTGCCCATTCTGTAGCCGTAACGTCCCTGCATCATAGCATATGGAGCCATAGACATGTTTTCCATACCACCGGCAACAACGATATCAGCATCTCCTGCCATGATCATCTGTGCTGCCATGTTGACACAGTTCAGACCTGAACCACATACAACATTGATCGTAACAGCCGGTACTTCATTTGGAAGACCTGCTTTGATACTTGCCTGACGGGCTACGTTCTGTCCCTGTCCGGCCTGGATTACACAACCCATGTAAACCTGGTCTACATCTTCCGGCTTAACGCCGGCTCTGTTTAAAGCTTCTTTAATAACGATAGCACCCAGTTCCGGAGCTGGAGTTGTGCTAAGAGATCCACCCATTGTACCGATTGCTGTACGGCAGGCGCCTGCTAAAACTACTTTTTTTGCCATTTTTCTTTCCTCCATATAATTGTTTCCCGCCCTTATTTTTCGGGCCCGGCAATGATTGTTATTTTTTTGTCATTGCCCACTGCACCTATTTTAACATAGCAAAAGTGCAAAAACAAGAGGGAGAATCGCTTTTCCCACAATTCTCCCTGTTTTTTGACAACCTGTATTTAATTTTCCGGTTCGATCAGTCCGTATGTACCGCCTTTTCTCTTATAAACGACGTTTACTTCGTCTGTTTCCGCATTGCAGAATACGAAGAAATTATGTCCCAGAAGCTCCATCTGGATACATGCGTCTTCCGGATACATAGGCTTGATATCGAACTTCTTAGTACGGATGATCTTAACATCTTCTTCATCCATATATTCTTTCTCGATAAATTCCTGTTTGAAGAAGCTGCCGGCCTGCTGCTTGTCCACCAGTTTATTCTTATACTTCTTCAGCTGTCTCTCGATGATCTCTTCCACAAGATCAATAGAAACATACATGTCGTTGCTTACCTGCTCGGAACGGATGATGTTGCCTTTTACAGGAATTGTTACTTCGATCTTCTGTCTGTCTTTCTCTACACTCAAAGTAACATGTACTTCTGTCTCCGGCGTAAAGTATTTCTCCAGCTTACCAATCTTGTCCTCCACTGCTGTCTTTAAACCAGGAGTCACTTCAATGTTTTTGCCAATAATGATATATTTCATGCGGCTCACCCTTTCTGTCTTTGATTTATGTGATAATTATAGCACATTTGCATATATATTTGCAATATTTATTCAAATTGTCTGTATTATTTGTACATCCAAAAAGTCAATACCTTTTTCGACGTTTTTCGTCAAATAACTGTTTTTTATGATTATCCCACAAAACAGATGTTCTGAAAGTTACCATAAAATCCCTTTATTTTTAACCCCATTTTATGTGGATAATGTGGATAACCTCGTTTATAAGTCACTTTTTCCCTTAAAACCGTTCTTCCTTATGTGGATAACTTTTTTCGACCCCACCTGTATTTTTTCTGCAATTTACTCTTGCATTCTCAGATCTTTGTGCAAATTGTCCATTATACAAAAAAACAACGCATCCTCCCCTGAAGATGCATTGCTTTGTCCCGCCCGGATTATTTTCCCTTTCATAATCCGCATCCATATGTACTTTCTCCGATTATCCTGACTGCTTCCCCACATATTATGTATTTTAACATAACCGCGCAATTTTATTGTAATTTAATCGCAATTTCATTGTACTAACCAGATAGTTGTTTGTCAATTCGTTTCTTGTTATCTTTTTGTTTTTATTGTTTTTTCAGTTCCTCCTTACTATAATGATAGATAAGTTTTAGAAAAGAAGGATTTCTCATGATAATGGCAGATACTCTCAGATTACTGATCACAATTTCCGTATGCTGCTGCATCACCGGACTTTTGATGTGGCTCTTTCTATTATGTAATAAGAAAGCCTCCATCCGGATCCTCCTGCTTTGCAGCATTTTGCTTATCATCCGTTTCCTGTATCCTTACGAGTTTCCGTTTACGCATTCTCTTTATCTTACAAAAGGATATCCCAGACTGAATGAATTTTTCAGCAAAATGTTTTCAATCGGCGGCACAGAAATTTCTGTAGCAGGCATTCTGCTTGGTATATGGATCACCGGAAGTCTTTGGAACGGTTTCCGTTTTTTGCGGCATTACCTGATACTGCACAAATCGATCGCACAGCTTCCTGCCTGTACAAACGATATGATCCTCTCACAGCTTGACCGGATCCTGGCAGAAAAACATTTTAAGAGATCCGGATTTTCCGTCAAAGTAAATGACAGTCCGGAGTCCCCTTTTGTAACCGGCTATTTTCATCCGGTCATTGTCATTCCGGGACTATCCATGTCAGAAAAAGAGTGGTATTATATATTATCCCATGAAACTGCACATTACAGACATGGCGATACGCTTTACAAGCTGCTCATTGAAATACTGCTCATTGTATTCTGGTGGAATCCTCTTTTTTATCTATTCCGCCGGAAAATAACGGTCTGCATCGAACAGTCCGCCGATCTGCTTGCCACAGAAGATCTGGATGCCACAGGCAGGCTCGACTATCTGGAATGTCTCTTAAAGGTGGCACGGCAAAGCCGGCATAATCCGATGCTTACTCCTGCTGTCCTCGCCTTTGACGGATATACGGATTCCGAGTTGAAAAAACGCTTTGCCTGTATCACGAAGAGTATTCGCAAAGGGAACGCATATGGCAACCATTTTACAAAATACGGCTTTATAGCTGCCATGCTTCTTGCTACTTTTCTGTCTTATGGTATCATTGTAGAGCCATGCTCTACAGAGACTCCGGCTGACGAACCCGACTCTTTTACGATCCATAATGACAACAGCTATGCAGTCAAGATCAATGATTCTCTTTATGAGCTATATATGGATAATGTATTGATAGGAACTTTTGAAGATCCGGCCAATCTGCCGGAAATACCCATTTATGAAAAGGAGACTGAATAACATGCCTAAAAAACAACCCTTTCAGAAAATTACAAACCGTGAACTGGAGATCATGCAGTTCTTATGGCACGCAGATCATCCGCTCATCGCCTCAGAAATTGCAGCCATGAAACCGGATCTGACCGTTAACACCGTACAGTCCGTTCTCCGTAACCTGCTGAAACACAAATATATTGAGGTGGCGAAAATCGTATACAGCGGTACTGTTCTGACACGCAGTTACCGGCCGCTTATCACCGAACAGGACTTCGGTATCGAGCAGGTGATCAGTGACTTCCATTCTTTCAAGGGACTGTCCGTATCCCACCTGGTCGCCGGTCTTTTAAACGAGCCTGTTTCCGCTTCCGAAATCGATGAGCTGGAGGAAGTGATCAGAAAGCAGCGTGCATTATTGCAGGGAAACAAAACAGAATAGTAAAGATCTTTACAGGCACCGGTGCCAAAGCCGGTGCCTGTTGTATTATAGAAGAAAATATTTTTTGCGTGTATACAGACCAATATTATATTTACATTGTTATTACACTTTTTGTGTTTTTTATTTTCAGAATAATTTTAGTTTGATTATTTCACGCATTCGTATTATAATTTTCCTGTAACAGGAAAAGAGAGGGGTGAAACATGGGCGGTTATGTTCGCTTGCTGATAACTGTTTCAATCTGCTGTTGTATCATGGGATTTTTGATGTGGCTTTTTCTGAAACGCTATAAGAAAGCCTCCATCTGGATACTTTTACTTTGTACCGGTCTTCTTCTGGTACGGTTCCTGTATCCGCATGAATTTTCCTTTACGCATACAATAGGTGTAACAAAAGGATATCCTACAGTAAATCGGCTTTTTAACCATTCCGTTACAGTTGGTAAGCTTTGTCTTTCCATTGCACATATGATGATCGTTGCCTGGATTCTTGGCATTGTTGTATCAGCTTTTCTTCTGCTCTACCGCTACCACAGGCTGCGCAGAGATATCCGGCAGCTTCCCGCTGCACAGGATCCTGCTGTTTTATCGCAGTTTGCCCGTATTTTGGCAGAAAGACATTTTACAGGCTCCAGATTCCGTCTCAAAGAAAGCAGGTCGCTCAGCTCTCCTTTCGTGACCGGATTTATCCATCCTGTGATCGTTGTACCGACGCTTGCCTTGTCAGAACGGGAATGGTATTATGTTTTATCCCATGAAACAGCCCACTTTCTGCACGGTGACACGCTTTATAAGCTGCTGATCGAGCTCCTCAGCATTGTTTTCTGGTGGAACCCGCTGTTTTATCTGTTCCGCGACAAAATATCCGTCTACATTGAAGAATCGGCGGATCTGCTTGCGACAGAGCATCTGGATGATGATTCCAAGCTGGAATATCTGGATTGTCTGATCCATGTGGCAAAACAGAGCATACACCATCCAATGCTTTCGCACTCCACACTTTCTTTTGACGGCTATGCCAAATCGGAGCTGAAGCAGCGTGTACTTGAGATCATGAAGAGCATTGAAGCGCCGCAGACTTCCGGCAGAAAGCATGGACAATACGGTTTTATTATCGCAATGCTTCTCGTTACTTTTTTGTCGTATGCGGTGATTTTAGAACCGGTTTCAGAAGCGCCACCTGCCGATGATCCAAACACTTTTACATTACCTGCTACAAATTATTATGCTGTAAAACGAAATGAATCTATCTATGAGCTATATATTGACGGAAAGCTCATAGGAAAATTCACTGATCCGGCAAGTCTGCCGGATATCCCTATTTATGAAAAGGAGGATTTACCATGAAAAAAGCATTTTATGCATTACTCATCTGCAGCACCCTGACAGTGGCTTTGCCATCTCTCAGTGTCACAAGCCTTGCAGCACCTGCGTC
>DJNY01000037.1 GCA_002441865.1 Lachnospiraceae bacterium UBA6452
CCACTGACGGCTGAAATCGGGATCACCCGGATCCCCTTTGGCTCAAATTCCTGCTTCAGCTTCGTGATCACTTCATTTTCATCGCCATAGATCGCGTCAATCTTATTGGCTGCAATGATCTGTGGCTTCCGGGCAATCTCTGCATTATAGGCAGAAAGCTCTTTGTTGATCGCATAAATATCCGCGATCGGATCGCGGCCTTCTGTGGAAGCTGCATCTACCATATGAATGATCACTTTTGTTCGTTCGATGTGACGCAGGAATTCATGACCAAGACCGATCCCTTCGGATGCGCCTTCGATCAGACCCGGAATATCCGCGATCACAAAACCGTCCGCACCATCATGCAGATCCACAACACCAAGATTGGGATTTAAAGTTGTAAAATGATAGTTGGCGATCTTCGGACGCGCATTGGTTACGCGGGAAAGCAGGGTGGATTTTCCAACATTCGGGAAACCGACCAGTCCCACATCCGCGATCACCTTCAGCTCCAGAAACAGATTCAGTTCTCTTGCCGGCTGCCCGGGCTGGGCATATTTCGGTGCCTGCATGGTAGAGGTAGCATAATGCTGATTACCGTTTCCGCCTTTTCCGCCTTTCAGGATCCTATATCTTCTGTTATCACCGGACATATCTGCAATGACTTTTCCGGTGGATTCTTCTTTGATCACAGTTCCTTCCGGAACTTTTAATACGATATCTGCGCCATTTTTACCGCGGCAGTTTTTCTTGCCGCCTTCTTCACCGTTCTGGGCGCAGAATTTGTGTTTGTGTCTGTAATCGGTCAGTGTATTTAAACCCTCGTCCACTTCAAAAAATACACTGCCGCCATCGCCGCCGTCGCCGCCATCCGGGCCACCGTCCGGCACATATTTTTCACGGCGGAAGCTGACATGTCCGTCTCCGCCTTTTCCACTTCTGATATAAATTTTTGCTCTGTCTGCGAACATATAGTATTCTCCATAAGCGATATAGAACCATAATTTCTATATCCAACTACAAAGAGCCTCAAACTGACGTTTGAGGCTCCACGCAATTTCGTAATTAGTCTTCTACCGGATAAACGGAAGCCTGTTTTTTATCTCTTCCTTTTCTTTCGAATCTAACAACACCGTCTACTAAAGCGTATAATGTATCATCTCCACCAAGTCCAACGTTTACACCTGGATGAATCTTAGTACCACGCTGTCTGTATAAAATATTTCCTGCCTTTACAAACTGTCCGTCTGCTCTCTTAGCACCTAATCTCTTAGACTCAGAGTCACGACCGTTCTTAGTAGAACCCACTCCCTTTTTATGAGCGAAGAATTGAAGGTTTAAGTTTAACATGAGTTACACCTCCTTGTTTTTTAATCGTACATATTTCCTGTAACTTTTTTCCAGCTGCGATAAACCAAGAACCATGGAACTGATCAGAAGCTGTGACTTTTCAGAAGCACCTTCATCAAGCATAAGCTTCATATACCCCGTCTCTTCATTTTCCTCATAGGAAAAGAAGTCTTCGGTAAAAGTCTCAATTGAATTAATCGTATTTGTTGTCAGCATGGAGATCGCCGCACAGACGATATCTGCACCGCTCTTTGCATAGCCGGCGTGTCCGCTTAATTCAAAGCCCTTATATATTCCGTTTTTGTTCTGGTATACGGTAACTGTTGTCATATCTAACCTGCATCAATTAAGCGTTGATCTTATCAATCTTAACCTTAGTGTATGCTTGTCTATGACCGTTCTTCTTGTGATAACCTGTTTTTCTCTTGTACTTGTAAACGATGACCTTTTTGCTCTTACCCTGTTTAACGACTGTACCGGAAACAGAAGCAGATGCAACATCAGCGCCAACCTTTAAAGCGTTATCACTTACTGCAAGAACCTGATCAAATGTAACAGCACTTCCTTCTTCTGCGTCGAGCTTTTCTACGAAAATTTCATCGCCTTCAGATACTTTGTACTGTTTTCCACCTGTTGCAATAATTGCGTACATAGGACACCTCCTGTAAATTTACTCGCTAGCTTCGGTGATGCATGGGCATACTTTTACCTCGCTATGCGGCATACGCATATTATAATAGCATTCGCGGGTTGCTGCGTCAAGCGTTTTTTATTTATTTATAAAGAAATAGGCAGCAAGCTGGCTTCTGGAAGAGAATTCCTCTGTCTGTAACATTTCCTGCAGCTGCGCCTTCGTATAAAAGGCAGCCCGGATCTGTTCATTGGCGGAAGTATGTCCTCCTGTGATCTCTCCCTCCGCTTCCACGATCGCAATATTTGTTTTGACATCGGATATTGCAACCGCCGCATAAGAAGGCGGAAGGATCTGCACGATCTTTTTAACGGAAAGTCCTGTTTCTTCATAAAGTTCACGCCTGATACAGTCTTCCATGGTCTCTCCTTCATTAAGCATGCCTGCACAGAGATTATAGACAGACCGGTTGATCCCCATACGGAATTCCTTTAACAGAAGCATTTTGTCACCCTGAAAAGCAATGATCGATACACCGCTTGTACGGCTGCCAAGATCTGCTGCGCTATTCAGTTCTTTCCGGCTGACGATTTCGTAGACCTTATTTTTGCCCGCTTTATTTTCATAGGTCAATTCATAATTTTTCAGATATCTGCCATCATGTACTTTTTTCAGTGAAAGAAGTTTCATTATAGAGTTCCCTTTCTGCCTCGTCCTATCTTTTCTGCCAGAGAAGCCGAAGTTTTCTTCCGGGTGATCTCAACAAGACCCAGCCCCGTCAGGTCAACAAAAACGGTCTGGACAGGATCTTTTCTGAGATGATCTTTTAATACCGCAAGCAGCGATTCCTGATTGGCTTTATTTTCCATGTTGATAAAATCGATGAGGATCATACCGGAAATATTACGCAGGCGGAGCTGTCTGGCTGCCTCTATGGCAGCTTCTTTGTTCGTCTGCAAATAAAATGTTTCTCGTTCTTTTTTATTACCCGGCGCCTTACCGGTATTCACATCAATGACCGTCAGTGCCTCAGTCGGTTCAATGATCAGATAGCCGCCGCTTTTCAGCCATATACGTCTGCTGAGCGCATTTTCAATCTGTCCGGTCAGCCCGTACAGGGCAGACAGAGAAAGCTGTTTATCTTCATACAGTCTGATCGTAAGCCCCATGCTTTCCTGTATTTTGGCAGCGATCTGGGCCTGATCGGTGATAAGCTCTGTATCCGCCAGATCATACTGATTACGGATCGCCTGTTCAAACAGATCCGCCTCTCTGTAGATACAGGAATAAACAGTTCGTTTATCCGCGGTCTGCAATACCTTGGAGGCTTTATGGAACAGATCATGCAGCTCCTGAAACAGTGTCGTTTCCTCTGCCAGTGCGGCATTTGTCCTGACGATCAGTCCATAGCGGTCCAGAAAGACTGCAAGATCGCCAAACAGCATTGGCATGATCCGGTCAAGCACCTGCCACAGATCCTGTTTCTGCTGTTCTGTAATCTTTTTGGAGTAGTGGATCCCATGGCTTTTCGGAATCAGCACAAAATAAGTGCCTGCAAAGCCGATATCACAGGTCAGTGTGGCATCCTTTGTCTTGATCGGCTCCTTCGCGATCTGCACCAGTACTTCATCCTCACATTTCAGCTCTTTTGCATCCAGGCGGTTTAAAATGGCAGACAGGCGCAGATCTGTCAGAGGCAGAAACCCCATACAGCCTTTTTTGTATTCGATAAAGGCTGCATTGATATTTTGGGCTATACTCTTTACTTTTCCGATATAAATGTCCCCGATCTTGTCCTGATCGGACTTTTCCAGGGATATCTGGACAAGCTGCCCCTCTTCCAGCAGAAATGCAGCATCGTATTC
>DJNY01000139.1 GCA_002441865.1 Lachnospiraceae bacterium UBA6452
GTATTCATGGATCAGAATTACCGCTATATTTATTCCCGTTACCGGATCCATGATTATAAGGACGAGCTTATGCAGATCGACAGGGCGGATATCATGTCGATGGATATACTTGGTGGTATTTTATCAAGGTATACGCTTGGTGGCATGACAAAGGCTTATTTATGGACGGAAGGTGTAGAGCATCAGATTTTTTACAGAGCGCTTCTGAAGGCAAAGAGCATTATTGAATTCTGGGATGTTCCACTGGAAAATGCGGGGGGAGATCTATGAGCGAAAAGTCAGTACAGAAACGGAATTATATCATAGAAAAAGCAAGAGAGGTCTTTTCGCAGAAGGGATATCTGACGGTGACAATGAAGGATATCGTGGAAGCCTGTGAGATCAGCCGGGGCGGCTTGTATCTGTATTTTGACAGTATCAAAGCACTCTTTCTGGCAGTGCTCGAAAAGGAAAAAGAAGAAAGTGACGATGAGCTGGAGCCTGCGCTTTCCAAAGCAACTTCCAGTGCGGATATTCTGGCTCTTTTTTTACAGGAGCAGAAAAAGGAGATCCTGAAAAAGACAGGCAGCCTGAAACGGGCAAATTATGAGTTTTATTTTGGAAATGAAATACCGCGGAAGGAAAATCCGATGCGAAGGCAGTTTGTCATGTCGGTCAAGATTGTGGAAAAGCTGATCAGAGACGCCGTCGAGGAAGGTGATTTTGTCTGTGAGGATCCGCTGGGCGCAGCACGCAATATGATGTATGTGCTGGAGGGACTGAAGGTAAGTGCGGAAACGATCGGCATTACGGAAGAAACAGTAAACCGTGAAATATATTATTGGTTGAAAGGTCTGGCATATGATTGAAACAGTAGTGGCGTATCAGCTTGCAGTAGGTGAAACGCTCAGGATACAAAAGAAGAGACTGATGCCCGGTGCGGGCAATCCGAATATCGGCAGGATCAGTATTGTTTCCGGAATCCACGGAGATGAGCTGGAAGGGCAGTATGTCTGCTATGAGATCATCCGGCGGATCCAGGAGCATCCGGAAAATTTAAATGGGATCGTGGATGTATATCCCGCATTAAATCCGCTTGGTGTGGATTCGGGCAGCCGTGTGATCCCCAAACTGAATATGGATATGAACCGCATGTTCCCGGGAGAAGCAACGGGAACGATGATGGACAAGCTGGCAGCACGGATCATTGAAGACATTAAAGGATCCGATATCTGTGTGGATGTCCATGCTTCTGATACTTTTGTCAGGGAAATGCCGCAGGTGCGGATCAGTGAAGAGCACGGAAAGGATCTGGTTGATTTTTCCCGTCTGTTAAATGCGGATCTGATCTGGATCAATGCATCTGCCACAGCGCATGAAGCGACACTGACAAACAGCCTGAATGCGATCGGTGTTCCGGCTCTTCTGGTGGAAATGGGTCTGGGAAACCGTGTGACAAGAAGTTTCGGTGATCAGATCACGGAAGGCATCTTTAATCTGATGCATGAGATCGGAATCTGGTCGGGACCGGTCGGTGAGATCCGCAGCGCCAGGCTGACGAGAGATTACGGGATCGACTTTTTCCGGGCACAGTCCACAGGTATTTTCCTGCCGGATATGGAAAACGGACAGCAGGTATCGGCGGGCGATATGATCGGAAAGATCGTCAGCACCTTGTCCGGAGATGTGCTTGAGATCATACAGGCAAAGCGCAGTGGTATTTTGTTTACCCTGCGGGAATATCCGCTTGTTTATGAAGGTGCGCTGATTGCAAGAGTTTTAGCAGAGGAGAGAAACGGATGGTAGAGGAGATCATATATTCCATGGAAGCACCTTATCGTGAAAAGTTACAGGTGCGGGGCTATCATTTTGGGAAAAAGGGAGAAAAAACAGCCTGTATTTTAGGCCCGATCCGTGGCAATGAGATACAGCAGCTTTATATCTGTTCCCAGCTTGTGCATGCACTGCGGGAGCTGGAACACAATGGCTGCATCAATAATAATAAAGGCATTATGGTCATTCCCTGTGTCAATTATTACGGTATGAATATCGGCAAACGATTCTGGCCGGTAGACAATACCGATATCAACCGGAAGTTCCCGGGCATGGATTACGGGGATACGACAGAGCGGATCGCTGCCGGTGTACTGAGTGCGATCCGGGATTATTCTTATGGGATCCAGTTTGCGTCATTTTATATGACAGGGGAATTTGTGCCACATGTCAGAATGATGGAAACCGGCTATCAGAACGCATCACTTGCCAATCTGTTCGGTATGCCATATGTCGTAGTCAGGAAACCGAGACCGATCGATACAAAGACCTTGAATTACAACTGGCAGAATGAAATGACAGCGGCGTTTTCCGTTTATACGAACAAAAATGATGAGATCGATGAGACAAGTGCGAGACAGGCAGTTGCTTCTGTACTGCGGTTTTTGATGCGTATGGGAATTATTAAGTACGAAGGGCACAGCGGTTATATTTCCCATGTGATCTATGAAGAAAATCTGAGTAATGTGGATGCATCTTGCGGCGGTATTTTCCGTTCCCGTGTGAAAGCGGGAGAGGAAGTACGCTATAATCAGCTGATGGGAGAGATCGTGGATCCTTTCCTGGGAGATGTGATCAGCGAGATCCATGCGACAACAGATGGGATTGTCTTTTTTGCACACAGGGATCCGCTGGTCAATGAAGGTGATATTGTATTCAGACTGATCCACCGGCTTCACGCCTGATGGTCCGTCGATAGTTCCGTTTATATTGTTTCAGGAAGAGAAGCAGTTTATCTGCTTCTTTTTTTGTGATCCCGTTTTGGGAAAAACAGCATTTTTCCAACAGATCCAGCATATTCTGCGGGAGAAGTCCGGTTACTTCTTTTCCCTGGCCGGAAAGCAGCCTGCAGATTCTGTGGTAATGCAACAGCAGCAGAGGCTTATAATTGCCCTTTTGGTATTTGCGATATGCCATGTAATGGAGATAGAGCTTTCTGCCGGGTACAAAAATGAGTAACAGCAGCAGGATGATCAAAGCAAAGGCAAAGAGTGGCATCAGATACGAGCTGTTTTTCAGTCTGGCTGTGATACTGTCATTGGAGTTTCCGGTTGTCTGTCCGTTTTGCTGCAGACCGGCTGTCTGGTTTGGCGAGAAAATACCGGCAAAGAGTGACCAGAAGTCGGAATACAGAGTAGAGGAGTCATCTTCTTCGGAGCCGGAAGAAGCCGGTGTAAATTCATACGGAACCCATCCGATGCCCTTCTGGTATACTTCTACCCATGCATGCGCATCCGCATCCGTTACGTTGACAGAAACGACACCGGTATCTCCGATCGGATTTTTGCCTGTGAACCAGTCAGATGTATTTTCGTCCTGTAAGGTAGAACCTTCCGACACATCAGAAACAGAAACGGCGTAGCCCTCCACATATCTGGCGGGAATGCCATAGGAACGCAAAAGCAGCGTGGCGGCAGAAGCAAAATGGGCACAATAGCCTTCCTTCTGCTCCTGCAGGAAGTAAGCAACAAAATCTTTCCTGGCCGGTGTACTGCCGGGCGCCATGTTATAGCTGTAGTTGTCTGCCAGATACTTCTGGATCAGTTCAATCTGCTTTGGCAGCGATTCGCCCTGCCCGATCTTTTCCCTGAGCTGTGCAAAGTAGTCCTGCAGATCGTCCGGGTAGTCCAGATAATGATCCAGACAGAAAGTATCATAATACTCGATATAAGAAGCAAGCGTGTCTGTACCGGAAAGGTCATTGAGCAGAGCGTCCGGCTGTGCGGGAATATTCCAGTAATTGTGCAGGAGCGGATAGTAGGACAGCGTCATGGAGGAACCTTTGGCAAGCTGGCCGCGTACGATACTGTCCGTTGTCTGATACGGAACAGACAGATTGTTGATCGTATAATAAGGCAGATACAGACAGTTTGGATTGGCATCGACATTTTCAATCTGCATTTTGCCGTAAATGCCGGCATTTTTAGTTGTATTTGTATAGTGCTGGAGCCTGCGTGCTTCCAGAAAGGCAGTGTATTCCTCGTAGTCGTCCAGATGTTCTCCGAAAGCCCGCTCGAAAATGCGTCTGTCAAAGGAGGGGGCTTCCCAGGAAGAACCGGTATAGGTTTCACCGACATACGCCCGCAGATAAAGTGTCTCATAAGAGAATGGCACAAAGGTGATCGTCAGATCTGTTTCATAATCCGGCCGGATACTGCTGACACCGCCGAGTTTTCCTTCGCTGATACCGCCTGTGGCGCTGTAACGGTCGAAGAAACCGCCGATACCGCTCTGTGTCAGGATCTTGACGGAAGCATCTACGCCGGCGCGCAGCTTGCTGGTGCTTTTCGTACCGGAGGCGGAAAGGAACGGAATACAGAAAAGACCTGCCAGACAGGTAAAGGCAAACAACAGTACAGATAACTGGAAAAACAATCTGCCGCTTGCATGATAGCGGAACGTGAGCCGTTTTCCTTTTTGCTGCTGCGCAAACTCTGTCCACTTTTTATCCCGGTACGGCAGCTTGAAATGCCTGCTCTGTTTCAGGAGAAAGATCATAAAATAAGAAAACAGAAGCAGGACGAAATACGGAAGTGCCGGCATTTTGTCAATGTAGATCCCAAGCTGGAAGATCGGAAACGTCAGAAGAAATACAAAAAACAGATTCATGTATTCGGAAATACAGATATTTAAAAGCACGATCAGGAAAAAACCGATAAAAACAGCGGCAAAGGTGATCGTCAGGGTACGATCCGCGTAATATTCCTTCGCTTCACGCAGGATAGACAGATCAAAGTAATCACTGTAGGCTTCCTGTAAGATTGCCATGAATGCCTGATATCCACTGTTTACCTGATAGCGGTAGGTAAAAATGGAGTAGGAAAAAATAAGAAATATGACCGGATAAAACAGATTGAATATAAACCGGCTGTAGTGCAGAAAAGCAAGCAGCATGGAAAAAAGCAGAAAACAGACAAAAACCGCCACCGGATAGCAGGGAAGCGAAAAACTGGAGATGACTGCGCCGATCGCCCCATAAGAGGCAGCAAAGATCAAAAGTCCCTTCATGGCGCAGACAAATGCACGTCCGGAGCAGGATGTCGCAGGGACATCCATGGAAAAACCGTATGGATAAGCAGGTTCTGTCTGTTCTTGTTTTTTCTTTTTACGAAATAACATCTTCGACTCCTTTTTCAGTAACGTGTAAAATGCTGCCATGCACCATATCTGCTTTCTGAAGAACAGTAAGTGCAAGATCGTTTTCCGCGTAGGTGGATTCATAGAAACAACTGCGGAAGGCTTCTTCCAGCTGATCTTCGTTTATAATACAAAACTGCATGAAATCCTGTGCGGCGATCGAATAGTACCAGAAAAAGAACGTAATACCATCTGCCAGCAGAGATCTGCCCATGGTAAGCGTGTTGGATAAGATCTGTTCCAGCACAGGTTGTGTGGGATCCGGCAGATAAAGCTCAGGCAGTAAAACAAACTGGTGGGAAGAGGTCTGTTCGTTTTCCTTTACCATCAGCTTATGGATCTTGGCACTCAGCTTCCAATGGATCTTCTGCAGACGGTCGCCCGGAATGTATTCCCGTATGTCGGTCACATTGGAAGAAACATTCCCTTTTGCACCGTTTTCTTCAAATTCATCAAATCCCTCTCCAAATGCCGCAGAAGAAAACTGCAGGCTGTCATTTTCCGGTGGAAAGATAAAAAGCTCTTTTTGGAGCGTATCTTCTTTGTGAAAGTTGAAAAAATGCAGATAATCCCAGACCGTGATCTGTGTAAGGCGGATCTGATAACAGGCTGCCCGGCGAAAAGTCAGCGGTATGGAAAAGGTAAAGCTGTCATGTGCATAAACCGGACAATTTACCGCATATTCTTCCTCATTCGGATAAAACGGAGAGGAGACGGTATAACGGAACATACAGTCCGGCAGTGGCAGGTAAGTCGGATTTTTCAACACGAAAGAAACCGTGATCTCATCACCGCTGTGTCCGAACAGAAGGGAAGTGGTGATCTCCGGCTGTAAATGACGGACTGCATACCGCACAGCCAGGTAAGAAGCCGGTGGCAGCAGAAGGAGCAGCATCAGGAGAAACAGAAAGACCGGTTTCTGATAAAAGGTTGCCAGCAGGACCATGATCAGATATATAAAGAAAAATCCTGCGGCAGAAAGTATTTTACGGAGCATGGCAATTTCCTTTCACATCAGCGGGCAGGGGAAAGCAGCGGGATACGGACACTTTCCAGCACCTTGGACAGTACAGCTTCAGCGGAAAGTCCTGCTGCACGGGCTTTTGTATTCAGGATCACACGATGGCAGCAGACGCTTAAAAAGACTGCGTGGATATCCTCCGGTACGAGATAATCCCGGTCCATGTAAAAGGCATAAGCACGTGCCATTTTTAAAAGTGCGATACTGCCGCGCGGGCTGATGCCCTGCAGAAGATATTCGTGACCGCGTGTCGCTTCGGTGAGTGTGACAATATAGTCGATCAGTTCCGGTGCTGTATATACGGCTTCTGCCTTTTTCTGCATGGCAAGAAGTTCTTCTCCGGTCAGAACAGCCTGTACACTGTCCATATTGCCGGAAGAATGTCCCATGAGGATCTCCGTGGCAGCAGTATGATCCGGATAGCCGAGGGAAAGCCGGATAAAGAAACGGTCAAGCTGCGAATCGGGCAGCTTCTGGGTTCCGGAAGCACCGGTCGGGTTCTGCGTAGCGATGACAAAAAAAGGTGCATCAAGCTTTCTGGTCACACCGTCCACACTGACACTGCCTTCTTCCATGACCTCCAGAAGCGCCGACTGTGTTTTGGGGGAAGTACGGTTGATCTCATCTGCCAGAAAGATATTGGTAAAAATCGCGCCCGGACGATAGATAAATTCGCCGGTCTTGGCATCTAACAAAGAAAAACCAAGAATATCACTCGGCAGTACATCCGGTGTAAACTGCATTCTTTTATAATGAAGCGACATGGCACGGGAGAGGGCAACGGCAAGAGTGGTCTTTCCGACACCGGGAATATCCTCCAGCAGGATATGTCCGCCTGCCAGCATGCAGCACAGGATCTGGTCAATGCAGTCCTCTTTGCCTCGCAGTACCTTTGTGATCTCAGCTTTTACCTGTAATAAGTTTTCGTTCATTGAAATCTCCTGTTATATGATATAATAATCAATAGGTTCCTGTTTCCTATTTTAAAATAGAATGAAAGAAGTTACAATAGGAAAATAGAACGTAAAGTCAAGTTTAGGTATAAAATAAATAAAAACATTGCAAGAGCGAGGTTGAATGCCCAAAATTTGTATGCTATAATAAAACGATTATGCGAAAGGATAAACAGGTGAGACTATGAAAGCTTTTTTAATCTTGGAAGATGGCACTGTTTTTGAGGGAACTCATATCGGCGCCGACAAAGAAATCATTAGTGAGATTGTATTTAACACATCAATGGCAGGCTATCTGGAAGTACTGACAGATCCGTCCTATGCAGGACAGGCAGTTTGTATGACTTATCCACTGATCGGTAACTACGGGATCTGTAAGGAAGATATGGAATCAAACAAACCGTGGCCGGATGGATTTATTGTCAGAGAGTTATCCCGGATCCCAAGTAATTTCCGCAGTGATATTACGATCCAGGAATTTCTGGAAACAAATGATGTACCGGGAATCGCAGGGATCGATACAAGAGCCCTGACAAAGATCCTGCGTGAAAAGGGAACGATGAACGGCTGCATTACAACAGACGAGCATTACGATCTGGCTGCGCTGACGGAAAAGATGAAAGCTTATACCACGGGCAAAGTAGTGGAAAAGGTCACCTGTGATAAGAAATATATCTGCAAGGGCTCTGAGACGCTGGAAGAAAACGGACCGATCTCAGGCAGTGCCGTTTATACGGGAGAAAAGGAAATGAGACCTTCTCTCGTACACAAGCTGAACGGAAAAGGCAGGAAGGTAGCACTCCTTGATCTGGGTGCGAAAAAGAATATTGCCAGATCACTGGCACAGAGAGGCTGTGATGTCACGGTATATCCGGCCCTGACAACAGCAGAGGAGATCATCAATGATCATCCGGACGGCATTATGCTCAGTAACGGACCTGGCGATCCGAAGGAATGTGTTTCCATTATCGCCGAGATTAAAAAGCTTTATGATACAGATATTCCGATCTTTGCGATCTGCCTGGGACATCAGCTCATGGCACTTGCAACGGGAGCGGATACATTTAAAATGAAATACGGCCACAGAGGAGGCAATCATCCGGTCAAGGATCTTTCTACCGGACGCGTTTACATTTCCTCTCAGAACCATGGCTATGTGGTAGATATGGATAAGCTGGATCCGAAGGTCGCAACACCTGCTTTTGTCAATGTCAATGATGGCACCTGTGAAGGACTCAGCTATACAGGAAAGAATATATTCACCGTGCAGTTCCATCCTGAGGCCTGCCCGGGACCACAGGACTCCGGTTATTTATTTGACCGATTTATTACGATGATGGAGGAAAATGCAAATGCCTAAGAATCCAAATGTGAAAAAAGTTATGGTAATCGGCTCCGGTCCGATCGTGATCGGACAGGCAGCAGAATTTGACTATGCCGGTACACAGGCATGTCGCTCCCTGAAAGAGGAAGGAGTGGAGGTTATTCTGGTAAACTCCAATCCGGCGACGATCATGACAGATAAAAATATTGCCGACAAGGTTTATATTGAGCCATTGACGGTAGATGTGATCAAGCAGATCATTGAAAAGGAAAAGCCGGACAGCTTACTGCCGAACATGGGCGGACAGGCAGGCCTGAACCTTGGTATGGAGCTTGCAGAGTCAGGGTTTCTGGACAGCCACGGTGTGACACTTCTCGGTACAACCGCAGAAACGATCCGTAA
>DJNY01000063.1 GCA_002441865.1 Lachnospiraceae bacterium UBA6452
GGCAGCAGTATCGCAGCAGGACTGATGGCCGGTGCAGCCGCACAGTTTATGCAGTGGGCGGTCGTAGAGCGGAAGGATCCCGTCATTAACAGCAAGGGAATCCGCAACTACTTTATCCGTGGTGCAGAGCGGGAAAAAGCACTGGAATATCCAAACCGCCAGTGGGGCTACGGAAGGATGAATATTGCAGGCATCTTTGATGCACTGGTGGGATAGATTCTGACATGATTATGTACCTGTCCCGTGAAGAAGAGTATTCTTTTTGGGAGAGAAATGTGATAGGATACTAAGTAGATAGAAGAGTATGAAAGAACCTGCTACAGATCCTGCAAAAGGGAAAAGAAGGAAAAAGGAGAGAAACTATTTGTTTTACGTGATCATACTGCTTTGTCTCTTTATCGGAGACGGCATTATCAAATATCTGGTGGAAAATCTGATCGATCAAAAGGAACGGATCCCAATTCTAGGTGGAAAACTCTTTTTGACGAAATATCATAATTTCGGTGCCTTTTTAAATCTGGGAGAAAAGAAAAAGGAGCTGGTAAAACTGACAGCGGCGGTGATCACACTTTTGTGCCTGCTTTTGTTTATCGTGACTCTTGGCAGACATGGAAAGCGGCTTCTGAAATGGGCGCTGTCCCTGCTTCTGGGAGGCGCTTTCAGCAATATGTGTGACCGCCTGACAAGAGGCTATGTGGTCGATTATTTTGGCTTCCGGGTGAAAAACAAGAGACTGAGAAATGTCATTTTCAATATATCCGACTTTGGCATTATGATCGGTGCTGTGCTGCTGGTAATTGCAGCGAAATAGATAAAACAAAACAGCTCCTGCATGATATTGGGATGCGATTAGCTGCAAATGCGTCTTTCTACTTGGCAAAGTGCTGACAAATGTATGTGGTGCCACGACACGGATGTCGTGGCAGCGAACCTGAGACAGGGATGTCGAATGTTCGCGTGCCACATGCATGTCAGTACGAGCCTTAGTAGAAAAGCATATGCAGCGTGCATCAAAATATCATGCAGGAGCCGTTTGTTATATTACATATTACGCTGTAATGATCGTACCTGTCTTTCCCTTCAGTGCTGCATTTGTCTGTGCAAGGGAAGTGATCAGTACCTGACCGTCCGGCTTCTTTGCAAGATATGCGATCGCAGCCTCGATCTTAGGCAGCATATCTGTTGCACCGAACTGTCCTTCTTCGATATATTTCTGCGCCTCGGCAACTGTCATGGAAGAGATGCCTTCCTGATCTTCTTTGCCAAAGTTCTTATATACCATATCAACACTTGTTAAAATGATAAGCTCATCTGCCAGCAGATCGGATGCAAGTTTTCCTGCAATGCAGTCCTTCTCGATAACGGCGGAAGCACCCTGATAAGCATGCTGCTGTTCAATGACCGGAATACCGCCACCGCCACAGGCGATAACGATCTGATCTGCATCTGCAAGTGTGCGGATCGCATCAATTTCCAGAATCTTGAGCGGCTTTGGTGCAGCTACGATACGCTGGAAGCCCTTGCCCGGTACTTCTTCTACATAATTGCCCTTTTTGATCTCCATATCCGCATCCTCACGGCTCATATAGCGGCCGATCGCTTTCTGCGGTGCATAGAAGGCTTCGTCATAAGGATCGACTGTTACCTGTGTCAGAATCGTGCTGACCGGCTTTGTGATACCGCGGCTCATCAGCTCTGCCTTCAGGGAATTCTGGATATCATATCCGACATAGCCCTGGCTCATTGCGGAGCAGACACACATCGGAGCCGGTGTGTAGTCGATATAAATACGTCTCAGCTCTGTCATGGCCTTGTGGATCATGCTGACCTGCGGACCGTTGGAATGGGTGATGGTAAGCTGGTAATCTGCCTCGACCAGATCCGCCAATGCTTTGGCTGTATCCTTAACAGCATCCCACTGTTCCATGATCGTATAACCTAATGCATCGTGTCCAAGAGACACTACAACTTTTTTCTTGCTCATAGAAATACCTCGTTCTTTAAATAATATAGTCACTATTCAGAAGTCTATTATAGCAAATCCTGCTTCATTTGTACACCTTTTGTCTGCTGTAAAAGATCGATTCCGAGCACCAGAAGGAGAAACAGCCGCACAAGGGCAGCAGGCTGCTCCATCCCATCATAGGAGAACCAGAAAAGTGTCTCTCCGTAGGTTGCAAGAGCCAGAAGCTGTGCCACGACCGGCCGCCAGAGCTTGCGTGGACGGAACAGATAAAACAGCATCACGATTTCTGCGATATACGCATAGCGGTCATGCATGTGCGGCAGGAAAAATGTGATATACAAAACGGAAAAAGCGGTAAAGCAGCATAAAAATTCCCGTGTCAGTTCTGTTTTTTTGTGATAGAAATAATACACAAAGAGCACAAGAGAGGCAGCACAGAACACAATACAGAACTGCCCGAACTTGTCTGCCAGTGCATCAAACTGCCAGAAAGAGTAAATATTGGGATATTTGAGCTGCAGCTCCGCGTGTGTGCCCGCCTGGCTGACATAGAGGAGCAGAAGCTCTTTCAGAGGTCTCCCCGCGATCAGTGACGGGATCAGAGTGATGCAGTAAACGCCGGGGATCCAAAGCAGGGTACGCAGGCGGTAATTTTTCCATAAAAAGATGACAGCAAGCACAGGCAGGATAAATACTGTCTGCAGCTTAAAGGAAAATGCACAGCCGATACAAAACAGAACAAGCGTGTCCGTTTGGATGACAAACGGCTTGGCAGTTCCTTTTTTGCCTCCGAAATGCAGCGTCAGTGTCTTTTCCTTCATGGCAATGTAGAGTGCTGTCAGAATAAAGATCGTGTAAATATTGTCGCACTGTCCCCAGACGCCGGAATTGGCGATCACGGTCGGCAGCAGCAGAACGGCGCTAAAGAGCAGCACCTGCTTGTATTTGGAATCCTCCGGTGCAATGAGCTTTGCCGCTACGATGGCAAGCACATAGTCCAGACAGATGCCCACGCCTTTGATCACATAAAGCGGTTCCACATCAAAATAAGAGATCAGCATCAGAAGATGCATATAAGCGGGCGTGTAGTTTCCGATATTGTATTTCAGCCCTGCAAATCCACCGTAGGCTTTGAACTGCTCCACCCATGGCTTTAAGCAGATCGTGTAGTCGGGAAACTGCAGATCGATAAACCAGAGCCGGAGCATAAGCGTCATGGCAATGATGAGGAAAAGAACGATCAGATCGAAGGTGTTATATTTCTTTCCAATTTTATGATCCAGAAAATTTGTCAGCATACTATCTCCTTTTGACCGCTGCCCGGGAACAGCCCCAAGTGGCAAGCATGATCAGATATGAAAAATAATTGATCGTATAACGTGGGTGTACTTCCCACAGCATTAAAAACAGCATCAGACCGCAGACGGACAGCGGAACGATCAAAAGCACCGCCGGCTGTTCTTTCTTTTGGAAAACCGCCTTTGCGCAGAAGAACAGGAAAACCGTAGTAAAGAACAGGTTGGCATACTGGGGCAGACTGCAGCCTTCCCAGTAGACCTGATAATGACTGCCAAGCAGCGTCAGAAAATCTGTCAGACCCGTCTCGCGTGCAAGTCCAAATAAAAACATATAAGAAAGCTCGAAAGTACCGTCTGCAAATGCCATGACTGCTTTCAGCCGAATCTGCTTATAGATGCCCTTTGCGCCAAGCGCGGAAAGTCTGTTTTTGATCTCTGTGCGGACAGCTTCTTTGCGGGCCGTCGGATCGGTAAAGGAACGGGAAAATTCCGTATCGTCGGGAGAAAATCCAAAGTTTTCATTCAGTCCCATCATCACCCAGGTTTCCTTTGGCGTTGCCATCTGGTCGGCGGTTGCTTTGTCCAGATGATGGCTGTAAATATAACCGTGGAACAGCATCGTGCATACGCCGAAAACAAGCAGCGTTTCCACAAGCAGCGTCAAAAATCTGCGCCAGTTTTTCTGTAGAAGCAATACAATAAAAATCGCGATCATACAGATAAATACCGTAGGTTTTAAGAAATAACCGACATAGCAGGCAAGCACCAGCAGAAGGTCCGAAAGCTTCTTCCCTTCGGAGCCTGCCAGAAACAGTGCAAAAACCAATGGCGGAAATGCCATGGAAAGGATATCCGTATAAAAGCTGGAACCGCAAAAATACAGCGGCGGATACAGCGCAAACAGACAGAGCGAAAAAACCGCTTCCGTAGCGGAAAAGAGCTTTTTGCAGCAGTAATACGTGCTGGCGACCATGACAGAAGTCAGCAGACAGGTCACAAAAATACCGACGCTGTAATAGTCATGATAGCCCAGACGGGATACGATCCGAAACAGGACATACAGAAAAGTCATAGGTCCCAGATTGTTCGGATAATAGTAGTAATAATCGTAAAAGCTTGCAAAAGTACCGGTGTTCAGCCATTCGACCGCTCCATCGTACAGGGAGGAAAAGTCGTATTTCGGTACAATGATAAGCTGATGGGCAAAGTACATCTGGACGCCGAAAAGCAGCACCAGAAAGACCGGAAGGATATATCTGCCGCAGCGTTCCCAGACAGGGGCAAAATGCTGCAGGAGTTTAAAAATCGCGGTATAAACTGCGATCACAGCAAGTAACAGAACTGCCTTCAGAACAATGGAAAAAGCACTGCGCTCCAGACTGTCCTGCTGCAGAACATCGATAAATAATTTTGCAAATACGAGAAATAAAAACAGGAAAAGAGCGGATCGACATGTTTTTACCAGCTTTTCCATGAAACGGATGCCTCCTTCTT
>DJNY01000124.1:0-2929 GCA_002441865.1 Lachnospiraceae bacterium UBA6452
CTGCTCTGTGTTCTGCTGCTTCCTCATTATTCAACATACTATTTTGTCCTGCTGACTGCTCCGTTTCCTTATTCTCATTTTTTCCTATTTTACAATCGAAATCTGTATTATTTTCTTCATATGACCTTCTTCGGAAAGACAAGTTCATGCCATTATAACCTGATGGCACTTTCTTACCTTCCTCATTTTCAATCATAGACAACCCGCTGTCAATTTCCAATAAAGCCGCCTTCAGCCGGTCAAATCCTTCCTGCGTATCCATCACAGAAGTCATTGCGATCACATACCATTCCGCTGTCATTTCCGTTTCAATATGATATTTCCGCAGAAGCTCTGTGGACAGCATCTTACCCGTATATATGCTGCCATCTCCCTCACAGCCTGCCACACAGATATTGATCTTTGACGGATCCATACAGGCGTGATAGGTATTCCATGCCCATGCAGCATCCAGTATCGTGATATGTTTTAATTGTTCCCTGATTTTATAAAAATCCTGCAGTTTCTCATAAAAAGCTGTAAATAAATGATCTTTCTCTTCATCGATCAGATGCAGACACTTGCTCATAGAAGCCATCATGACATAAGACGGGCTGCTTGTCTCGTATATGTCCAGATATTGCTGCACGTGCTGCAGATCCACTCTGTTTCCGCATACATGAAGAAGTGCTGTCTGTGTCATTGCCGGTAATGTCTTATGCAGGCTCTGTATAATAAGATCCGCTCCCTGGCTGACCGCCGATTGTGGAAACTCTGCTGAAAATCCCAGATGTGCGCCATGTGCCCCATCCACGATCAGCACCGCATGATGTGCATGCACAATTTCTGCAATCACAGGGATATCGGAAAGCACACCTTCATAAGTAGGAGACGTCAATATGACCGCTCTGGCAGCCTGCTTTTTTTCTGCTCGCTGCAGTGCATGTTCGATTTCCTCTGCAAGCACCGGACCGGCAGGATACCCTTCTTCGCTCCTTTGCGGCTCTACATACTCTACTTTCAGATTCTGGAGATACGCCGCATGATAAGCCGACTTATGACAGTTTCTCGCCATAACGATCGTATCACCCCAGCGACAGACTGCGCTGATCGCAGTCAGAACGCCACAGGTACTTCCGTTTACAATATAATACGTATGATCCGCTCCATATAATCCGGCGGCAAATTCCTGCTCTTCCTTTAAAATCCCTTCCGGCTCGTGGAGATCATCAAAATCCGTAATTTCTGTAATATCAATCTTTGAGATCACATCAAATGGACTTTCCTGTAATTGTCTCTTATGTCCCGGCATATGAAAAGGATATATATCCGATTTTGCCAGCTCATTCAATTTTTCATATAAATTCTGTTTCATCTTGTATACAAAATCCAGTCAAATTTATTTTTTTGTTTTTTTCCCATGCAGATGCAGTGTTTCCATCAGTGAACAGTATTTGTCCGCAGCTGTCACAATCCATGCTTCCCTGCACATTGGCGGAATGACTGTAAGCGGCCACATATGTTTCTTTATAATGTCCTGCTCTCTTTTTGTCAGTCTGAAATCTCTTTTTGCATTTTCCAGTGCTGTGCCCGGATGCGTAAACCCATGCATCTCGTAAAATTTATAAAACCTGCTTGGTCTGATCTTCTTTTTGTGCCAGTCATACAGGAAATAGTCATGCAGGAGAGCGCCTCTGACAATTGCTTTGTCATTTGTCTGAAATGGCAGCATATGACTGATCCTTAATGCAGTCAGTGCCACACTGATACTGTGCTTTCTTACAGATACGTCCCCGTGTTGGACAAATTTGGCTGTTTTTTTAAAATTGGACTTTTGAAAGATATCGCTGCCATAATGCTTTGTCCTGTTCATAAGCCCGTGCTGCAGCATTTTCAAACGTTTTTTTCTTTTCGTACGCCAGTTTTTCCATTTATTCATATAATCATATATCATGTTATCTGCGTCCTTTTTGTCATAACTTATATACATATTCAATCTTATTTTATAATTCGCAATTCCCCATATATAAAGACATTCATTATATGTCTTATCCTGTTTTCACATAGATAAGTATACAGATTCTATCGATTCTGTCCGTCGATAATCAAATTCTGCTATATCAGTATAGCATACGCTTTCGTAAACCAAAAGCACATGCCATGAATATTTCCTGCTCCAAAATATCCTTTGCATGTGCCCTCACTTTTGTCTCTATACTATTGAATTGCCTTTAACAGATCCGGATAATATCCAACTGTTTTTTCCGTTCTGTTACCAATCTTCACGCTGCCGGTGTCATCTATTGTAACCGGGTATTCATATGCCTTGGCATTCTCATAATCCTTGTCCTTGATCAGTACAAATATGAGCTGATCTTCATTTCCCTTTGATACATTGTAGGTGTAAGAATACTTCTGAATATATGTATCACTGAATATATTATTTTCAAACCGGGATGCAGATTCAGAAAGTGCACCATTCATAATAAGATATTTCCATTCATATCCCTGACTCTGATCCGCTTTCAAAACAGCCTTTACCGTTTTTCCATCTGTATCCACAGATACCTGTATCGTTGTCTCCGCCTTTGCAAAAGAACATCCTGTCAGCAAACACAATGTCACCATGATCAATACAATTGATACACATTTTTTCATTTTTTTCATAATAATTCCCCTTTCTCTTCTATTTCACTATATTATTTTCCTTTCCCTATCTTTCATAAATAAAATAGCTATACCCTTTTCTCTCTTTTTCCCCAAAGTAAAACTATATTTGCTTACCCTCTGTAATTGTCAGTTATTTCATTTGTTTTCCTATTATAATATATTTATTTCAGATAGAATAGTATTTTTTGAAAATTTTTATAAAATATTATGTATTTTATATAAACAAAAAGACCTACTTCCTTTCGGAAATAAGTCTTTAATGAGCCACCGGGGACTCGAA
>DJNY01000124.1:3111-3662 GCA_002441865.1 Lachnospiraceae bacterium UBA6452
CTACCGACTGAGCTATCTGGGCATGAGTAGCGGGGACAGGATTTGAACCTATGACCTCCGGGTTATGAGCCCGGCGAGCTTCCAGACTGCTCCACCCCGCGATATATAATTTCGATAATACTAAGACCCTTAGTACAATGGGCGGAGAAGGATTCGAACCTTCGAAGGCATTGCCAGCAGATTTACAGTCTGTCCCCTTTGGCCACTCGGGAATCCACCCATATGAAAAACATGACAAGTCAAGCTTTTCACAAAGCCGATGATCGGACTCGAACCGATAACCTGCTGATTACAAATCAGCTGCTCTGCCAATTGAGCCACATCGGCATATTCAATTGATACATAATAAAATGGGACCTACAGGGCTCGAACCTGTGACCCTCTGCTTGTAAGGCAGATGCTCTCCCAGCTGAGCTAAGATCCCTCATTCGTGATATAAACGACCCAGATCGGACTCGAACCGACGACCTCCGCCGTGACAGGGCGGCGCTCTAACCAACTGAGCCACTAGGCCTAATGAAGATATTGTTCATACCTTCAAAACCGAATAC
>DJNY01000144.1:0-1433 GCA_002441865.1 Lachnospiraceae bacterium UBA6452
AATCCGTATTTACATTTGTACCGGCAGTTCTGATCGTGATCGGACTTGTTACATTATTCTTCTGTAATCTGGATAAGATCTATCCACAGATCGCAGCAGGTCTTGCAGAAAAGAAAGAAAACAAATAGAAACCCTAAGCAGGAAAACGGAGCTGCAATATTGTTTGCAGCCCCGTTTTTCGTTATACTGATTACAGAACAGTTATAGAGCGTGAAGTATGTCTGAAAAGAAGTAAGGAGGCTGTTATGTATTCTGTTTATGAAAGTATCAATTATGATTCCAATCTGCTGGTGAATGCATTTGTGACACCGATCGAAAGCAGCACATTTCACTGGCATAATGAATATGAACTTCTGGGTGTCCTGCGGGGCAGCATCAGTGTGCATATCCAGTCGGAGGAATGCCTTCTTTCGCAGGGAGATCTGCTATTGATCAATCCAAACGAGATCCATGCTTTTCAGAATCCGCAGAAGGAAGAAAATCTCTGCATGATCCTGCAGATCAAGCCGGAGCTGTTTCATGCGGATGATAAAGATACATCGGAAATCCGGTTTTATGTAAGCAGTGTGACAGAGGATGAGCCGGAGATCGGCTATCAGCATTTTTTCAGACGGATGGCAAAGATTGCCTATGAAACATTAAACGAGGAAAAACATGCCAGATTCCGTGTCAGGGCAGAGCTCTGCTGCCTGATCGCGGATCTGTTTGATTATGCTGTCTATGATATCCGCTATCGGGACAACGCAGCGGAGGATGGCAGGGAGACGATCATTCAGGCAATTTCCTACATTGAAGAATATATGGCAGAAGATGAGCTGGCGGAGCTTTTGTGCCATAAGCTGGGAATGAGCAGAAAGACGCTGGACAGGAGCAGCCGGGCAGTGCTGGGCATGACGATCAAAGAAGTGATCGATGACCTGCGGCTGGAAAAAGCAAAGGAGCTTCTGAAAAATACGAATAAAAATATGAGTTATATACTGGATGCCTGTGGATTTGGATCAGAAAAGACATTTTACCGTACTTTTCACCAGAAAACAGGGCTGACGCCGAAGGAATTCAGAGAGAAGGGACAACACCAGAGTCATAATGATGTCCTGAAGGGCTATCTGGATTTCAGTATTCCGGAGGCAAGGGCGATTTTGCGGGAGGTAATAAGGCAACATGAGTAAGCAGGAAACAACAGATTACAGAGCCTATCGAAATACATTTACGAAAAAGGCAGAGCAGATCGTGCAAAAGCTGTCTTTGGAAGAAAAAATATATCTGATGAGTGGGCTTCGGACGATGGAAGAGGTCAGGAAATCCATTCAGAAAAAGGTCAATACGCATTATAACGAAGTACCGTACCGGGCAGGCGGAATAGACGGAAAAGTACCACCGGTTTTATTTGCCGATGGCACCAGAGGTGTTGTCTGCGGCAGAAAAATGTATAC
>DJNY01000144.1:1615-10485 GCA_002441865.1 Lachnospiraceae bacterium UBA6452
CCGTACCATCCGGGCTGGGGCAGGGCACAGGAAACCTTTGGGGAGGATCCGTATTTACTGGGAGAAATGGGAGCGGCGCTGGTAGAAGGCGTACAGGCAACAGGAGTGATCGCCTGCGTGAAGCATTTTGCCTTCAACTCTATGGAAAATGCCCGTTTTGAAGTTGACATAACATGTGACAAAAAGGCAGAGCAGGAAGTCTTTTTATCACAGTTTAAAAGATGTGTGGAAGCAGGGGCAGGTGCTGTGATGAGCTCCTATAACAGCTATCGGGGACAGATGTGTGGACAGAATCCCTATCTGCTGCGGGAAGTTTTAAAAGAAGACTGGCAGTTTGACGGATTCACCTTAAGTGATTTCAACTGGGGGATCAAAGATACGGTTACAGCGGCAAATGCGGGCATGGATCTGGAAATGCCGAATACGTATTATTATGGGAAGAAGCTTCTGGAAGCCGTGCAGACGGGCAGTGTTTCCGAGAAAGTGATCAATGAGGCGGCGCTTCGGATCGTGCGGACACTTCTGGCACATGATGAGAAGATCCGGCAGTACGGAAAGATCGATGTGGAAAGACAGCTCTGGGATGACAGGCAGCTTGCGAAAAAAAGTGCACTGGCAGGGATCACACTTCTGCGCAATCAGGATGGTATCCTGCCGCTTTCCGGCAGATGCCATAAGATTGTTGTACTCGGCAGACTGGCGGATGAGGATGTAACGGGAGACCGTGGATCCAGTCAGGTGTATCCGCCTTATCAGGTGACGATCCTGCAGGGTATCTTAGAGCAGGCAGGACAGGAAGTGATCTATTACCGGGGAGAAAGTCTTTCTCACTGCAAGAGGCTGGCAAAAGAAGCGGATGCTGTGATCGTTGTAGCGGGAAACAGTGCAGCGGAGGAAGGTGAATATGTCTATGCGGATATGGAAGAGCTGTATGTCAAAAGCATGGGCGGTGACAGGACACAGGGGATCGCACTTCCGGCGCATGACAGGGGAATTTTATCCGCAGTGGCACAGATCAGACAGGATGCAATAGTGGTGCTCATTGGAGGCAGTTCCTTTACAATGGAAGACTGGATCGGGCAGACAGGTGCGGTGCTCATGGCTTACTATCCGGGCATGGAAGGCGGTCATGCACTGGCAGATATACTGTTTGGCAAAGAAAATCCGGGCGGAAAACTGCCGTTTGTGATACCGCAGAGCGAGGCAGATCTGCCGCAGGTAGACTGGTCTGCCAGACAGCAGGAGTATCTGGGACTGGCAGGGTATCGTAAGCTGCTTGCGGATAGAAAACAGCCGCTTTTCCCATTTGGCTTTGGTTTGTCTTACACAACTTTTTCATTGACGGAGGAGGCATTGGAATGTGGACAGGGAGAAGCGGAAAAAGCCGTGCTCTGCGTTACCATTCAAAATACAGGAAAGAGGGCAGGCAGTGAAGTGGTACAGATCTATGCTGCCTATGAAGAGGAAGTACGGAGACTATGCCGCTTTGAGAAGGTTTTCCTGCGGGCGGGCGAAAAAAGACAGCTCCGCCTGACAGTTTCTGCAGATGATCTGCAGGGATATGACTGCCTGTCCGGACGGATGTGCCTGAGAACCGGCTGTTATCATTTTTACGTCGGAACGGACAGCAGTGCCAAATGTTTAGGGAATCTTAACTTGGGGTAGCAGCTGGCCTATGCTATAATGGTACAAAATGGAAAGAAAAAGAAAGGCGGATTATGATTAAACTATTATTACTTGGTTCCTGTGTGATCTTAACCTGTATTCTCTGTAACCGGCTGACAAGCAGGATCGGTGTTCCGATGCTGTTTGCGTTTATCCTGCTTGGTATGCTGTTTGGTTCGGAGGGTATTTTACATATTCCGTTCGACAACTTTGCTTTTGCCGAAAATATGTGTACCATAGCCCTGATCTTTATTATGTTTTACGGCGGTTTCGGTACCAGATGGAAGGCGGCAAAGCCGGTTGCCGGCAAGGCACTTCTTTTATCCAGTGTGGGTACGGTTCTGACAGCGGTTCTGACCGGTCTGTTCTGCCACTTCGCACTGGGCTTTGACCTCCTGGAAGGTCTTCTCGTAGGAGCGGTTCTCGGCTCCACAGATGCAGCGAGTGTGTTTTCTGTGCTGCGTAGTAAAAAGTTATCCCTGAAAAACAATACAGACTCCTTGCTCGAGGTGGAAAGCGGTTCCAACGATCCCTTTGCCTATATGCTGACTGTCATTATCCTGACTGTAATGCAGGGTAATGCAAAAGGCATGGCATTTGATATTCTGGGCATGGTATTTGCACAGGTGATGTTTGGGGCTGTGATCGGTATATTACTGGCACTTCTGACCGGTTTTATGCTGGAACGCATCGATTTCGGCGTGAGCGGATTCGATACGGCATTTGTGCTGGCAGCAGCACTTTTAGCCTATGCACTGCCGTCCGCGATCGGCGGAAATGGGTATCTGAGTGCGTATCTGATGGGCATTATTCTCGGGAATCGCAATGTCAGTCATAAAAAAGTACTTGTCAATTTCTTTGACGGACTGACGAGCCTCATGCAGATGTTTATTTTCTTTATGCTGGGACTTCTGTCTTTTCCGTCCAAGATCCTGGCGGTCTGTGTTCCGGGTCTTCTGATCGCATTATTTCTGACTTTTATTGCAAGACCGTTAGCCGTGGCTCTGATACTGACACCGCTCCGGGCAAAACCGCAGCAGCAGCTTCTGACCGCATGGGCGGGACTGCGCGGAGCTGCTTCCATTGTATTTGCCATTATGGCAACAAGAAGCGGCGCAGTGCTTTCCCATGACCTGTTCCACATTGTATTTTGTGTGGTACTCGTATCCATACTGTTTCAGGGCAGTCTGCTGCCTTTCTGCGCGAAAAAGCTGCATATGATCGATGAGAGCAGGGATATCCTGACGACCTTTACGGATTACAGTGAAGAAACGGATGTGCATTTTATTGATATTCCTGTCAGCGAAGGACATCCGTGGACCGGTCTGATGGTAAAGGACCTGAATCTGCCGCCGGGAACACTGCTTGTCTTTCTGAATCATCCGGGTGAAAAAAGCACTGTACCAAACGGTGATACAGTGCTTCGGGAAGGTGATGTGCTTGTACTTGGCGCAACCGCCTATGCGGGGAAAGACGATATCCATCTGACACAGATCCATGTTGATGACACGCACGCATGGCGGGATAAATGCCTCTGTGAGATCCGGCTGCCAAAAAACAGCCTGATCATTTTAGTCCGGAGAGGCGACCAGACGATCATACCGAACGGAGATACCAGGATCCTGAGCGGAGATGAGCTGGTATGCAATACGGTACATTAATCATCTGCATTCTGTTTTTTGCTGTGACTTGTGGCGATCCAGAAGATAAAAGCAAGGAACGCAACTGCAATACACATCCATGGGATCAGATAACGAAGTCCCTTTGGAGCAAACAGATCATAATAGCCTTTTAAGTAGATAATAACAATAATAAGGGGAAGTCCCCATGTTATGTAGTAACGCATCTTTGCAGGGAATGGAAGTCCGTTTCCTGCATTTGCTTCGTGGATGAAATTATCCCAGCCCCAGCCATGCTTTGTTGTACAGAACAGGACATAGCACAAGGAGCCAAGCGGCAGAAGATTGCTGGAAACAAGGAAATCTTCCAGATCCATGATGTTGGATCCCGGTCCGAGCGGCTGAAATCCGGAAAGGACATTAAAACCGAGAATACATGGGATGGAAAGCAGGATGACAGCGACAACATTACAAATGACAGCCTTCTTTCTGGAAACGCCCCACAGATCAATGGCAAAGGAAATAATGTTTTCAAATACCGCGATCACTGTAGAAAGTGCCGCAAAGGAAAGAAACAGGAAAAACAGGGTTCCCCAGATCCGTCCGCCCGCCATCTGGTTGAAGATGTTCGGGAGCGTGATGAAGATCAGGGATGGACCTGCATCCGGTTCGATACCAAAGGAGAAGCAGGCAGGGATGATGATAAGACCTGCCATCAGTGCAACAAAGGTATCCAAAAGTGTGATGCTGAGTGCTTCACCGGATAAAGAGCGTTCCTTATCCAGATAACTGCCGAAGATCGCCATGGCACCAATACCGATGCTGAGGGTGAAGAATGCCTGTGACATGGCCGCGAAGATGACATTACCGATGCCCTTTGCCTGCATGGCAGCAAAATCAGGTACAAGATAGAATCTGATACCGGCGCCGGAGCCCGGCAGTAAGCAGGAGTGAACTGCAAGAACGAGGATCAGTCCAAACAGACAGATCATCATTACCTTTGTGATACGTTCCACACCGTTTTTCAGACCAAGGGAGCAGATGGCAAACGATAAGACAACTGCAATGATCATAAAAAGGATCATCGTGCCCGGAGAAGCCTGCATACTGCCAAAGTAAGCGGAAACCTGTTCGGTTGTCATAGACTGGCTTGTCAGGGAACCTGTCAGATAGCGTACAAAATAATACAGCATCCAGCCGGTTACCATTGTGTAATACATCATCAGTAAATAGCAGCCTGCCATTCCGATATAGCCGTTATAGTGCCAGCGTCTGCCCTTTGGCTCTAATTTACGGAAGGAAGTGGCGCAGCTTTTCTGGCTGCCTCTGCCGACTGCAAACTCGCAGACAATGATCGGATAGCCCAGAATTGCCAGAAATACCAGATAAATTGCAATAAATGCAGCACCGCCGTACTGCCCGCACATATAAGGAAACTTCCACACATTTCCAAGCCCGACCGCACAGCCTGCGGATACAAGGATGAATCCCAGCCGGGATCCGAATTTTTCTCTTTCCATGAATATAAATCCTCCTAGTGAAATAAAGCTGCGCCAATACATTTATATAGAAAATTTCTACAGCGCAACACTTTTATTATACTGAATAAGATGAAAGAAAGCAATGAAAATAATCGGCGGGAAAGAGCCGGGAAAAGTGCGCCCGGCATTGAAATATAAGGGGAAAGCAGATATAATGATAAATAGATGCAACACCGAAGAAAAAGGTTGTAAATAATAAGCAGGAGGCACGAAAATGAAAATTGCATTTGCAGATATGGAAGAAGAAGTACTGCCGGCATTTAAAGGCGGCGAAAAGGAATACAGGGCAAAACGCTACGGCGATGAAGCCTGCAAGATCATGAGCGGCAGACTGATCCCCGGTGCATCTATCGGTTATCATAAGCACACCGAAGATTATGAGGTGATCTTTATCACAGCAGGAGAAGGCAAGGTATTATATGACGAAGAGGAGATCCGCTTAAAAGCCGGTGACTGCCATTACTGCCCACAGGGACATGCCCATTCCCTGATCAATGACAGCAATGCGGATCTGACATTTTATGCGGTTGTACCGGTTGCATGAGCTGCCGGGCTGCGGGATAAAAAGATACGGTAAATGATAGAAAAAGAAGAAAAGAAGGAATCACAATGAAGGTTTTAATGGTAAACGGAAGTTCAAAGCCAGACGGCTGTACGGCGACAGCTTTGCAGGAAATTGCGAAGGCATTAAAAGAGGAAGGAATCGACAGTGAGATCGTATGTTTAGGCGGCGGTCCTCTGCGAGACTGCATTGGCTGTCTCGGTTGTACAAAGCTGGATGGACAGTGTGTATTTCACGATGACTGCATCAATGAAATTCTGGAAAAGGCAAAGACATGTGACGGTTTTATTTTTGGTACACCTGTTTATTATGCGCATCCAAGCGGAAGAGTGTTATCAGCACTTGACCGGATGTTCTACGCAGGCAAAAAGTATTTTATGCATAAACCCGGTGCAGCGATCGCCTCTGCAAGAAGAGCCGGAACAACGGCTTCTATCGATGCCATGAACAAATATTTTACGATCGCGGAAATGCCGGTTGTATCTTCCTCATACTGGAACATGGTGCATGGCAATAAGCCGGAGGAAGTACTGCAGGATGCGGAAGGACTGCAGGTAATGCGTAATCTTGGCAGAAATATGGCATGGCTTCTGAAGTGCATTGAAGCAGGCAAAAATACCGGTATTTCCATTCCGGTAAATGAATATAACAATAAAACGAACTTCATCAGATAGGACAGAGAGACTTAACTATGGCTGAAAAGGAACGGAATGCGGAACTGCTGCTTGAAAAAATATTTTACTATATGAACCGTCTTGTGGATGAGAAGGAATTTTCTGCCACTATCCAGACGCTGACAGAAATGGGGAAAACGCTCGTCAACGCAGATCGTGCCTCTTTCTGGTTCTGGGATAAGAGAAAGGGAGAACACTGGACAATCGTAGCGCTGGATCATGCAAAGATCACGGTTCCGGAAGGAAGAGGTATTGTGGGAGCCAGTATTACCACGGGAAAGACGATTCTGACTGATGATGCTGGTGCAGATCCGCGCTTTGATAGTTCTGTTGACAGAAGCAGCGGCTACGATACGAGATCGGTGCTTTGCATGCCTGTGACGGATTCCCGTGGTCAGGTGATCGGTGCTTATCAGGCAATCAACAAGTTAAACGAAGACGGATCTGTCGGTGTGTTTACGGAGGAAGATGAAAAGAGACTGGCACTGGCAGCCGTTTATTGTGGCAAGACACTGGAATCGTATCTGCTTCTTTCCGAAAACCAGACGGATCTGACAACAAAGCTGCGGAACCGCAGGGGGTTTTATGAATATTACAATAAACGGGTATTGCCGTATCTGATCGCACATCCGGTATCGGTTGCAATGGGAGATATTGACTTCTTTGATATCACCAATCAGATCTACGGATCTGCAGGCGGCGATGAAGTCCTTCGAAGCATCGCGGATCTGATGCTGTATCATGTGGAGATCGACGATGAAGTGATCCGGTGGGAAAACGACCGGTTTGTGCTGCTGTTATCCGGAAAGACCGCCGAGCAGGCAAAGCAGGAAACAGATGCCCTGCGAAAAACGATCGAAGAGACTGTTTTTACACACAGAGGGCATGAGATCCATGTGACAATGTCTTTTGGTGTCTGTGAACTGGATTATGAAAAATCGTCCGATGAGAATCTGGCACATGTAGAGACTGCATTGCAGCAGGCAAAAGAAGCCGGACGCAATACAGTCTGTATCGCCGAATAAGATTTGGATAGTGGATACCCTACTGGGACAGAAGACCGGAATAATAGAGCGAGTCCTTTGCTTCGACCGCGATATGCTCGGTGTTCTGTGCCAGTATTTTTTTGTAGGCAGAAGGCGTATAGCCAATATATTTCTTGAAAAGCTTGTTGAAATAGCTGCTGGAATTAAAGCCGACCTTCAGTGCAATATCTGAGATCGAAAGGGAGCTGTTATCCTGGGCAAGCAGATCGACAGCAGAATAAATCCTGTATTTCAACAGATAGTCGAACGGAGTCAGCTGCAGACAACGCTTAAAACAGCGGCAGCATTCGCTTTTGCTGATATGGATACTGTCTGCGATATCCTGCAATGTGATCGGCTCTTCATAATGTTCCATGATATAAGTGATAGCAGATTTTGTTCTGGATTCGTCAAGTGCAACCTGCGGATCATAAGCCGGGATATGATCATGCGGCAGATCCTGGATGTGGTTCAGCAGAAGCAGCCAGATCTGGATCAGGTAGCTTTTGGTCAGAAGCTCATAGCCAAAGGATTTCTGCAGATTGATCTTGATGATCTCACCGGTCAGCATGGAAATAGAGTGATCATCCTCTTTTTTATCATTCATGACATATGAACGAAGACCGGGGGTGTTGATGACCGGCAGAAGATAGGCGGACGAAAAAACAGAATGTCCGTAGCCGAATATATAAGTGGGACTGAATACAATTGAATAGAAAATGCAGTCCTGCTCATTATGCGGATGCACGGAGTGCATCACATTACGATTGATAAACAATGTATCTCCGGAAGATAAGACATATGTATTGTCTCCGACTGAAAATTCAGCGCTTCCTTCTTTTATAATGATCAGTTCAAGCTCACTGTGCCAGTGCCAGTGGATCAGATTCAGATACATCATATTCAGGTCAATGCGGTATACTGCAACAGGGTAGTCAAGACTGCCATGCTGTTTCATCTCATACAGATCCTCACGGACCTGTATTGTTTCTTTGTTGTTTTTTTCCATTTGTTTGCTCCCTAATACACTTTCATTCCACTTCTTACTATGGTATCATAAAAAGATGCCATGGTCAAAATGATGTTGAAATTCTTTACCGGAGAAGGAGTTTTTTAATGAACAAAAGATTTGTTTCCATAATGTGCTTTATGTTAACTATAATACTGATAGCAGAACCGGTGACGGCATTTCCGGTTTCGGAAGGATATGCCGGAAGTCTGTTATACAGAAATGCCCATGATTCATATAGATCGGATACAGAAACCATTTCAGTCAGTGGTGATTCGTTAAGTGATAACACGGTCAGCGGCGATTCCGTCAGTGATAACACGGTCAGCGGTGATTCCGTCAGTGACAATACAATAAGTGATAATACAGTCAGCGATGATTCTGTCAGTGATAATACAATCAGCCGGAATGCGGCGGATGAAAGCAGTGATCTGGCAGCAGATCAGACGGCAGGTTTTTCCCTGCAGGCTGCAACAACCGTTGTGAAGAATATCGGACAAACTGTGGCGGCTGTTTTTACAAAAAGTGTCAAAAAACCTGCGCAGGTAAAAAAACTGACATTGACAAATCCTGCAAAGGGAAAGCTGCGGATCCGTTATCAGAAGGTAACAGGTGCAAAGGGCTATGAAATCGTTTATGCAACAAATCGTACCCTGACAGCATCAAAGGTTGTACTGGATGTGAAAAAGACTAAGGCAGATGTGACAGAATTGCCGCAGGGGAAAACATATTATGTGAAAGTCCGTGCTTATAAAACAGATGAAAACGGGAAAAA
>DJNY01000144.1:10518-12334 GCA_002441865.1 Lachnospiraceae bacterium UBA6452
ATCTATGGTAAATACAGCAGCAAAAAGAAGATCACGATCAAAAAAGGTGTAGCAGAGATCGAGGCGGAGAAAGGAACGGCAAAGCTCAGTCATGTAAAGCTGTCGGATGCCTCTACGGTAAAAGCCACTGCAAAGATAAAGAAAAGAGTGAAGAGCAGTGACGAATATTATTATCTGTTTGCGCTGGATTCCTATCAGAGTAAGGTAAGAGGGCTGAAGCCGGTTGCAAAAGTCGCAAAGAAGAAAAGTGTGACCTTTACCTTTCCGTTGCAAAAGGAGACAAAGAACTCTGTTTTGCAGAAAAAGTTTGTTGTAGCAGTGAAAAAAGGCAGAAAATACATAATACTCAGTGATGCCATGTACATTACCAATCCGGAAAAGACAGCTTATTTTTCTTATCCGTTTCCGACAGCGCCATCTAAGAAGGGACTGCAGATCAATGCGGATATGATGCCCGATGTGGAGGAACTGGGGGTTAAAAATACGGCGTACAATATCATTCTGTCAGACATTATCGCAACTGCCGGGCAGCACAATGCACAGGAAGGAATTTCTTATGAATATAATGGAAAAACTTACTGGTTTTCCAGATCTGCGGTACAGGGATATGATTCGCTTTTTTTGAAGACAAGGGCGGAAAATATGGTTGTGACCGGGATTCTGCTTCTGGGCTACAGAAGTGATCTGACGTATCTGATCGCACCGAAAGGAAGAAGCCAGGGACATCAATATTATATGTTTAACACAAAGTCAAAGAAAGCAAGGCTGCAGCTGGAAGCAGCCTGCACTTTCCTGGCAGAACGCTACAGCGGAAATGCCTATGTGACGAACTGGGTAGTGGGAAACGAGGTAAATGCTTACCGGGACTGGAACTATGCCGGACTGAAAAACATACAGGAGTATGCTGCGGCTTACGCAGATGAATACAGACTGGTGGCGACCTGTATGAAGAGTATGTACCAGAATGCAAGAGTGTACATTTCACTGGATAATAACTGGACAAGGACGACAACAGGGGTATATTCCGGTAAAAAATTCTTAAATCAGTTTGCACAGGAACTGGAAAAAGAAGGAAATATTGGATTTCATATTGCTTACCATCCATATTCTTATCCGCTGACCACGGCGGACTTCTGGAACGATACAAGCGGACTGGCAGGAAAGGGAGCAAAAGCGAAGGTCATTACGATGGCAAATCTTTCCGTTATGACGAATTATGTGAAGAAAACATATGGGAAGAATACACGTATTCTGCTGTCGGAAACCGGCTTTTCTTCCGGACAGTCAGAACAGATCCAGGCTGCAGCGATCGCCTATGCCTATTACATTGCGGAAAGCAATGACATGGTAGATGCACTCATTATTTCCCGCCACGTGGATAACGAGGTGGAGCTCAGGCAGAATATCAGGACTGGACTGTGGACAACCTATGGGGACAGCCTGCATCCGGATGAATGGGCGGATCGTAAAAAGTATGCATGGTATGTTTTCAAATATATGGATACGGCAAAAAGCAGTGAATGGACGGATTTTGCATTGAATTATATCAGAGCGGCAAGCTGGGAGAGCCTGATTCCGGGATTTTCACAAAACCGTTTTCTGGCAATGCGGCATATGGATTCGACAGAGGTGCTGCAGCAGGAAAAAATTGTGGCGAAGTATGTGGAACCTGTGAGCCTGCAGGGATCCGGGAGCCAGACACTTTCTTACAGAGGATCGGGACTGAATAAAAATGTTTCCTGGGGCTTTTCCCAAAAATATGATGTACCGGTCAGCTTTACGATGCAGCCTTACTTTGTGACAAGACTGCAGGTAA
>DJNY01000144.1:12402-12721 GCA_002441865.1 Lachnospiraceae bacterium UBA6452
GTCAAATTACGGTTCTGCAGCGGAGAAAATGTGCTGGAAGCAGAAAAAGTGATACCGGCAGAGGAATACGTCAATCTGGCAGTGAAGGTGTCCGACTGGCAGTATGCGGGCAGGATCGATAAGATTGAAATTTATTTCCAGCCGGCAGGAGGTGCGTTTGTGAGCGGTGCAAAAGCAAAGCTGGATAGTAAACGGACCGGGATTTACACAGGGGTTATTGAGTAGAATTTCATTGGAAAATGCATATAGTAATGATAAAAAGCTGAGGAAAACATGGCAAATCAGAAGCTGGAAGATCAGCTTTCCCTTGCGCTTGATA
>DJNY01000144.1:12764-12933 GCA_002441865.1 Lachnospiraceae bacterium UBA6452
CCGGATGCGGGAAAGGTCAGGCAATCTGGATACCGGTTATACACCGGCGGAAAATACATGGGAACTGATCGTGAAATATAACGGCAATCTTGACAGGCTGACGGGCAGTATCCGGGTGGAGCCTCTGATCGCAGGGTACGCGATCGTAACGATCCCGGAAAATCTGATC
>DJNY01000144.1:12980-13779 GCA_002441865.1 Lachnospiraceae bacterium UBA6452
GTGCTTTTTCCCGGATGGAAGAAATTGAATTTATCGAAAAACCAAAGAAGCTCTTTCCGCAGGTAACTGCAGGACTCAGAGCTTCTTGTTTTTATTCCCTTTTGCAGCCTGTTTCCGGAATGGCGTTATCGGGGCAGGGGGTGTATATGGCAATTCTGGATTCGGGTATTGATTATAGAGATCCGTTGTTCCGTTATGCTGACGGAACAACAAAGATCGCATGGCTGTGGGATCAGGGAAAGCAGGCGGATGCGGAAACAGGAGAAAGACCACCGCAGGGATTTTTCACAGGTGTGGAATACAGCAGGGAGATACTCAATACTAATCTGCAGGAGAATGGTGAGCGGCTGACATCCGATGTGACAGGACATGGGACGAATGTGGCAAAGATCGCAGTACAGGGAGCACCGGGAAGTGAACTGATCGTTGTAAAACTGGATACGGCGCGTGGCGCATATCCTTCTACAACGTCACTGCTTCGGGCTTTTACTTATGTGGCAAAGAAGGCGCAGGCGGAAAATATGCCTGTGGCAATTAATTTAAGTTATGGAAATACCTATGGGGCACACGACGGCTCCTCCCTGCTGGAACGTTTTATCGATAATATCACAGAGGTCGGCAGAAATGTGATCTGTGTGGGTGCGGGTAATGAAGGTGCTTCCGCCGGACACTTTGCGGGAAAACTTACCGAAAATGAAATACAGCGGATCTCGTTTGCCATGGGCACATATGAGAGCAGCTTTTCTTTGCAGATCTGGAAATGGTATGCGGATCAGATGGATATTTCCATCATATCGCC
>DJNY01000144.1:13851-14107 GCA_002441865.1 Lachnospiraceae bacterium UBA6452
ATCAGGCGGCAGAAGGGGAGGCGCAGCAGACTGTCATGGAACAGACGCAGCTTCTGATCTTCAGCGGCAGGCCACAGCCTTACCGGACGCGTGAAGAGGTTTATATAGATTTTATCCCGGTGGAAACATATCTGGATACAGGGATCTGGACGGTTGAGATCACGCCGCAGCGTATTGTGAACGGAGAAGTGCGTCTGTATATGCCATCTGCCGTAGTGCGTTCCGAAAATACAAGGTTTCTCCTGCCGTCTCCGGC
>DJNY01000144.1:14166-14468 GCA_002441865.1 Lachnospiraceae bacterium UBA6452
GCTTACAATGCTTATGCCAGATCCTATGCGGCTTTTTCCGGAAGAGGAGAAGCAGGAAACAGAGGCGCGGAAAACAGCAAGCCGGATCTGGCAGCGCCCGGTGTCAATATCAGGATCGGAGAGGGAGAGAGTGGAACCATGGTGAGCGGAACCTCCTATGCAACGCCTTTCGTGACAGCTGCAGCGGCACTTCTGATGGAATACGGTATTGTACAGGGCAGAGATCCTTTTTTATATGGAGAGAAGGTCAAAGCCTATCTGCTTGCGGGTGCCAGACAACTGCCTGGTTATGACATATGGCC
>DJNY01000144.1:14555-14676 GCA_002441865.1 Lachnospiraceae bacterium UBA6452
TAAGGAAACAGCAGGTTGCTTTCCAGCAACATCCGTTTCTGTTATGATATGGAACAGGGAGGTAAAAGCGATGGAAACTAAGGACGTTATTTTAGAACTTCGTACCAAAAGAGGGTTATCA
>DJNY01000001.1 GCA_002441865.1 Lachnospiraceae bacterium UBA6452
CTTTGTGAAGAAAACGGTGTGCAGTTCCATCTGCTGGCAGAGCCACTCAAGGATATAGAACAGAGGCATGAAATAGAAAAAACACTGCGGGCAGAATATGAAAAAACAGAGCTGGCAGACTGTTTTCCGGATTATTTTGATCAGATCACATATTACCCGGAGGAACGGTTTTCCGATAATGTGCATCCGGTCGGAACAAGGGAAGAACTCAATGAAATGATCCGTGCCATGCAGCAGAAATCCGGTTGTATGCAGGATCTTGTGCTGGAATAAAGGTGGAAATCACACCACGCAGAGCATAAAAGAGAAGAGATGAGAGATAAAATGGCAACTTGTTATATTTACGGCGCAATGCCATGCGGCAGTACAGAGAAAATAAAAGAAGGCGATCTGCTGATCGCTGCGGATGGCGGTTATGCTTATCTACAGGGACAGAAGCCGGATCTTGTCGTGGGAGATTTTGACTCACTGGGATATGTGCCGGAGGGCGAGCAGATCATCAGGCATCCGGTGCAGAAGGATGATACGGATATGCTGCTTGCTGTCAGGGAAGGACTGAAAAGAGGGTATCGGAAGTTCGTGCTCTATGGCGGGATCGGTGGCAGACTTGATCATACGATCGCCAATATCCAGGTGCTGGCCTTTTTGCGGGAGCAGGGGTGCCAGGCTGTTTTATACGGAGAGAAGGAAGAAGTACATCTGCTCCATAATGAAACACTTACTTTTTCTGCGGGAAGAAAGGGTCTTCTTTCTGTATTTTCCTTTGAAAAGGAAGCAAGAGGCGTGACACTCCGCGGACTTGCCTATGAGCTGACAGATGCGGTGCTGACCAACACTTTCCCGATCGGTACCAGCAACGAATTCATCGGAACAGAAGCACAGATCACCGTTGCAGACGGGAGTCTGCTGGTGATCTGTGAGAGAGATTAAAGGTTACCTTAGAACAACTGTGTTTTGACAAATTCCTCAAATCTAGGTAATGCAATCGTGATTTTCCCATATTCTCTGGTATCAATGACTCCTTTTCTTTTCAAACGATCACGGTAAACAGAAAACTGTTCGGATTTCATATCAAGATTTTCCCGGATGGTCTTAACAGAATTGTCACTGCTCAGGCATAATGCAGTCAGGACTTTTTTGTCTAAAGATGACAGCTCAGACCATATTTTACTGTAGACGTATTCTTCCAGATATTGGTCATATTCAGGCAAAATCTCTTCCAGTGATTTATGGTCACGGTTTTCCCAGTAAAGATATCCGAGCACCTGAAAGGCAAACGGATAGCCTTTTGTAAGAGAAGTCATGACGCCTGCTGTTTCCGAATCTATATGAAAGATATCTTCGTAGTGTTTACGTACAGCGGTGTAGTTAAGTGGCTCCAAAATGATTTTAGGTGCACGATATAAGAAGGTCAGGGATCTGTCATTTTGTAATTCATATAAATTTTCGTATAAGCCAGTCATAAGCAGGAAAATCGGATAGTCCTGACGCAAAAAGATCTGGAAAGCACTTGCGAAAACTTTTATATATTCGGATTTGCTCACTTCATCAATTGTGATCAGAAGTTTTTGACCGGCTTTTTTGATCTGTTCCAGCATTTTTTCAACCACATCTTCTATATCAGTGACGGGTGCAGCATCTTCAAGAGAAACTCCAAGACCAAAAGCTGAAAAATCAAGCTTGGCTTTTAAAAATCTTTCATGCATCTGGGGCAGGGCATAAATTTTTGCAGCAAGACTTTGCAGCAGATCTCTTGTGGGATTTAATTCTATTACGATCCAGTCCTTGTTTTTGGATATTTCATTGGCAATCTGTGTCATCATGACTGTTTTTCCAGAGCCTCTGACACCTGTAACCATAAAAATCTGATTGGATGGAACCTCTGCACAAAATGTATCAATAATATGGGTTGTCTGTGTAATACGGGAAATATATTGGATTGGTTTTTTGCCAAACGATAAGGTAAAAGGATTATTCATCTTTATATCCTCCTCTGTTTTGTGAATTTTATAAACTTTTATAAGTCTTTATAACTTTTAGTATGTTTTATAAGCTTTTATAAGTCTTTATAACTTTTGATATATTTTATAACTTTTTATAACTTTTGACAACGGTTTAGAATAAAAAATAAAATCTTCTTCCTATTTGAAAGCACATATGCTATACTACATCCATCTAAGCGATCAGCATGATCGCATCCAAAGATCCATTCGGATCGAATTACCCAAAGTGAACTGATCAGAATACAAACAGGAAGGAGTTTTTATGCAAAAAACAGAATATGGTTATGGGAAAGTGGTAAGGATAGGGATCCTCTGCCTTATTTTTGCCATGTGTATGGGAAAACATGCTTTTGGCAGTATTGTCGTGGACGAGGTGTTGATCGGCGGGCAGGAGGAGCAAGCGCCGGTTGATGCTGCGCCAGCGGCGCAGGCATCGGCAGAACCGAATGCAGCGAAGTCCACATCGGAACAGCAAGCAGAACCGGACGCATCAAAGACACAAGCAGACCCAGATACATCACAGCCTGCATCAGAGACACAAACAAAACGAGGATCACAGTCCACATCAACGTCACAAGAAAAACCCTCCACGTATCTGCAAAATGAGAAAAAAGTGCAGAAGCCGTCAATCAAACAGGCGGATACTGCGAGTACAGCACAGACAGATCCCGGACAGCTCCAAGACCCGGCAGAAAGTACATCCTCAGTTTCCGCAAATGACAAACAACAATTTCACATACCGCAGCAGGAAACGCAGAAAAAAGGGGATAAAACAGCTAAATCAGAAAACAGCAGTGGAAAAAACACCAGCGGAGAAACTGCGAAACGTGAAATGAAAGCGCAGGAGCAGCCTTCCATATGGCAGGATACGGCAGAGACAGCAGACAAAGAAAAAATGGAAAACAAAGCGGAATCAGAAGATAAAACAGGAAGCCTCCTATTGCCCGGTTTTATGATACTTTGTATCTTATTGCTTCTGGCAGGCAGTATTTGCCTGATCCGCGACAATAACATTGACTTGAAGAAATAAGACAGCTTATAATATAGCCTGTGATATCCGCTGTGCGAATGTGGATTTAGACCTTTTGACCCTGGCATCATAGTAATGATAGAAGAAAGAGATGCGGTATGCAGTTGGAAAATAAAAAAATAAAAAATGGAATATTGTGGATCCTGATCCTGTTATCTGTTGTGGCAGCGGCAAATCAGCTTCTGATCGGCTTTGATATTGATGAAGGCTATGCGGTTTCCATGCCATTCCGGCTTCTGCAGGGAGATCACCTGTTTGCGGATATGTGGGAGGTACATCAGACTTCCGCGCTCCTGCCCGCAGCTTTTTTATGGCTGTTTTATCAGGTGACGGGATCGACTGCTTATATGGTGCTTTACCTGCGCATTGTTGCAACTTTGCTGCATCTTGGCATGACAGTGCTGGTTTACAGAAAGACAAGAAAATATCTGGCAACAGACTGGAGCCTTTTATTTGCGCTTTTATATTTGAACCTGTTACCGAAGTGGATCATATCACTGGATTTTTCCATGCAGCAGGTATGGGGACTTACCTTATTGTTCACATGTCTACTGGAAGAAAGAGGAACCGGGAAGAAACAGCTATGGATGGATTTGCTGGCAGGACTTTCCCTGGCATTTACGGTGCTTGCCTATCCGGGCATGGTACTGTTGTATCCAGCAGTTCTGCTGACAATTTGTATGTGTAATAAAGAACATACCGGAAAAGAAAAATTCAGAAAATGTCTGTTTTTTACCGCAGGCTGTGCGATCAGTGCAGTTGTATTTCTTATATATGTACTGCTGTTTATGCCGGTGTCTGATTTCCTTTCCAGCATTCCGAAGGTATTTATGGATGGAACCCACCAGTTTACGATGCAGACAAAGCTGCTTTTATATGGGCAGCAGTGGCTGAATGTGGCAAAGCAGCTGTTGATCCTCAGTGTACTCCCGCTGCTTGCAGCACTTGCCCAGCAGGTTTGGAAGCAGAAGAAAAGGAAGGAAAAGGGCAGCCTGTTTCTGGCATTCCTTTTGCTGTTTGTGGCAGAAACTTCCCTTTTAATGATTCTGGGCAATCTCGTTGGCATTCAGATGGGACCGTTCCATTTTCAGGTGCGCTATCTGCTGTTTTTCCTGTGCATCTGTATTGCCGGATGGAATGTGCGGAATACAGACAGACCACTTTTTTATGTGCCGATCTTCCTGATGCTGATCGCATTTGCAGGGATTCTGGTATTTTCCAATGTGGGGCCTGATTCGAGCAGCTCTTACCTGGGACTTGGCATTCTGGCAGGCTTTGCACTGCTTTTGAAAAAATATCCGCAAAAAGAACAGCTTTTATTCGCAGTAGGGATTTTGTTTGTACTCAGCCTGTTGTTCTGTAAAGGCTATTATGTGCGTATCACGGAATATGGACCTTCCACGGTCAGACAGCAAAGAGTACAGGTAACGGAAGGGGCACTTGCCGGGATCTATATACTGCCCGAAGAGGCAGAGCAGTATACGCAGGAGCATGAGGCGGTGCAGCGTGTGACACAGCCGGATGATAAGCTGCTGTTTCTGGGAACGGACGGTATTTTGAATTTATCCGCAAACTGCCCGTTTGTTTCACCGTCCACGATCAGTACGCCGGCATTTAATGAGCAGTGGGTGGAATATTTTACTTTATACCCGGAAAAAGAGCCGACGGTGATCGTACTTGCTAAGAATACGATCGATAACAGAGAGAAATTTTTTGCGCAGAATCCATTTGGAAAATGGATTGCGGCAAAATATGATATATTGCATATGGAAGAAACAGAATCTTTGTGTATAATAAAGAAAGAAAAACCGGAACCATAGCAGGACTGAAAATCAGAAAAGGCAGGAGGCAGCACAGATGAGCTGGGAAGAGAACGTCAGAAGGGTTGTGCCATATACACCGGGGGAGCAGCCAAATAAAGAGCATATGATCAAATTAAATACAAATGAATGTCCTTATCCGCCCGCACCGGGCGTAGCAGAGGCACTTGTCGGATTAAAGCCGGAGGATTTCCGTTTATACCCGGATCCGAATGCAGACAGTCTGGTCAGCGTACTGGCAGAGTATTACGGACTGGAAAAGGAAAACGTATTTGTCGGCGTTGGTTCTGACGATGTGCTGGCACTGGCTTTCCAGACATTTTTTAACAGTGACAGACCAATCGTATTTCCGCAGATCACATATTCCTTTTATGATGTGTGGGCAGATCTTTACAAGATCCCATATGAGAAAAAGCCGCTGGCGGCAGACTTCCATATCCGCAAGGAAGATTATATGAGGGCAAACGGCGGTGTGATCTTCCCGAATCCAAATGCACCGACCGGGCTTCTGGAGGATCTTTCCGTGATCGAGGAGATCGTGCAGGCAAATCCTGATGTCGTAGTGATCGTAGATGAAGCATATATTGATTTTGGGGGAGAAAGCGCGCTGCCACTGATCAGGAAGTATGACAATCTGCTTGTGGTGCAGACATTCTCCAAATCGCGTGCCATGGCAGGTATGCGGATCGGATATGCGATGGGAAATGCAAAGCTGATCCGTTATCTGAATGATGTGAAGTTTTCAACCAATTCTTATACAATGAACCGTCCGTCTCTGCTGCTTGGCGTTGCGGCGGTAAAAGATGATGCCTATTTTAAGCAGACAACCGCAAAGATCGTAGCAACCCGCGAGCGGGTAAAGCAGGCACTGAAAGAGCTTGGCTTTACTTTCCCGGATGCAAAGAGCAACTTTATTTTTGCAACACATAAGAGTGTGCATGCGGTAGAGCTGTTTGAAGCATTGAAGAAGCAGAATATTTATGTCCGTCATTTTTCGGATCCGCTGATCGATAATTATCTGCGTATCACGATCGGAACAGATGAGGAAATGGATAAATTCCTGGCATTCCTCAGAAAATATCTGCAAAACAGAACTGCATAGCAGTAAATAGCAGGATAATACAGGCGATTGAAAGGAGTCTTTATGTTTAAACGTTACTTAATGGTGTTTTTGGTTTCGATGGTACCGCTGATCGAGCTGCGGGGGGCGATTCCGTACTCCCAGCTTCCGGGCGTCAGTCTGCCGCTTCTGCAGGCATATATCGTCGCCGTGATCGGTAATATGGTTCCGGTTCCGTTTATTTATCTTTTTGCAAGACGTGTACTGGAATGGGGTGCTGATAAGCCGGTGATTGGTAAGTTTTTCCGCTTCTGTCTGGAAAAGGGCGAAAAGGGCGGACAAAAGCTGCAGGAAAAGGCGGGAAGAGGTCTTTTTGTGGCGCTGCTTCTGTTTGTCGGTATTCCGCTGCCGGGAACAGGTGCATGGACGGGAACACTCGCTGCCAGTATTCTGGATATGGATTTTAAATCCAGTATTACAGCAGTCATGCTTGGTGTGATCTTAGCCGGTATCATTATGGGTGCGGCAAGTGCCGGATTATTCGGCGCACTGGGTGCTATTTTCTAGGAGGCAGTTATGGCAAGTTACGAAAGCTTTGCAAAGGTGTATGATGAACTCATGGATAACGTTCCGTATGATACATGGACGGAGCATCTGATCAGAGACTTGAAAGAATACGGCATAACAGACGGGCTGATCTGTGAGCTGGGCTGCGGGACAGGAAATGTCACAACAAGGCTCAGCAAGGCCGGTTATGATATGATCGGTGTGGATGATGCGGAGGAAATGCTTTCCGTTGCAAGAGAAAAGCAGGAGAGCGGCCAGGTTCTGTATTTACAGCAGGATATGCGTGGCTTTGAGCTTTACGGAACGGTCAGGGCTGTGGTCAGCATCTGTGACTGTATGAATTATCTGCTGGAAGAGGAAGATCTTCTCAAGACATTCCAGCTTGTCAATAATTATCTGGATCCTGACGGTATTTTTATTTTTGATTTCAATACGATCTATAAATATAAAGAAGTCATGGGCGACACCGTCATAGCGGAAAACCGGGAAGACTGCAGTTTTATCTGGGAAAACTACTATGATGTGGAGGAAGAGATCAATGAATATGACCTGACGATCTTTGTACAGACGCAGGAAGATCTCTTTCAGCGGTTTACGGAAACGCATCTGCAGCGCGGTTATACGCTCGCACAGATGCAGGAAATCCTGCAGAAAGCAGGACTTGTATTTTTAAAAGCAATTGATGTGGATACGCAGGGCGAAGTAACAGAGCAGACGGAGCGGATCTGTATCATTGCAAGAGAACATGGAAAACGAAAGGAAGCATAATTTTGTCAGATTATATTGTAAGAGCAACGGCAAAGCAGGCGCAGATCAGAGCCTTTGTCATTACTTCAAGAGAACTTGTGGAAACAGCACGCCAGAAGCATAATACCTCACCGGTCGTTACAGCCGCACTTGGCAGATTACTCAGTGCAGGCGCGATGATGGGCAGTATGTTAAAGGCGGATACGGATATTCTGACTTTGCAGATGAAGGGTGACGGTCCAATGCACGGACTGACGGTAACAGCAGATGCAAAGGCGCGCGTCAAAGGCTATGCGGATGTACCGGATGTACTTCTGCCGCCGAATGCCAATGGTAAGCTGGATGTCGGCGGTGCGATCGGAAACGGTATTTTAAGCGTGATCAAGGATATGGGACTGAAAGAGCCTTACTGTGGACAAACTGTATTACAGACGGGCGAGATCGCGGAGGATCTGACGTATTACTTCGCAACTTCCGAGCAGGTTCCTTCCTCCGTCGGACTGGGTGTTCTGATGAACAAGGATAATACAGTCAGACAGGCAGGCGGTTTTATCGTCCAGCTCATGCCATTTGCAGAGGAAGAAACGATCGAGCAGCTTGAACAGAACCTGAGCCGGGTTTCGAGCGTGACATCTATGCTGGAAGAGGGAAAAACGCCGGAAGGCATTCTGGAAGTTTTATTTGAAGGAATGGATCTGGAGATCGTGGATACAATGCCGGCATCTTTCTACTGTAATTGCAGCAAAGAGCGTGTGGAGAAGGCGATCATTTCCGTTGGTAAGAAAGAAATTACAGAGATGATCCGGGAAGAAAAACCGATCGAGGTGAACTGTCATTTCTGTAATACCGCATATACCTTTACACCGCAGGAACTGCAGGAATTGTTGAAAAAGTGTACAAAATAGAGCCGAATGAGGAGGATGGAACATGCAGCACGGATTTATCAAGGCAGCTGCCATTACCCCACAGATCAGGGTGGCAGATCCGTATTATAATGCAGAAAAAATATGTGAGAAGATTGCAGAGGCAGAAGAACATGGCGCAAAGATCATGGTATTTCCGGAGCTGTGTCTGACCGGGTATACGTGTCAGGATCTGTTTTTGCAGGATACGCTGCTGACTGCGGCAGAGGACGCCCTCAGGCAGATTATCGCCGCAAGCGACGGGATCGATGCACTGATCTTTGTCGGACTTCCTTATGAAAGAGATGGCAAGCTCTACAATGTGGCAGCAGCGATCAACTGCGGCGAACTGATGGGATTTGTGCCAAAGAGAAATATCCCGATGTATGGCGAATTTTATGAAGGCCGGCATTTTACGCCGGGAAACCGCCTGCCGGCGATCGTAGAGTTTGATGGACAGGAAGTACCGTTCGGAACAGATATTCTATTTACGGCGGATGCGATTCCGGGACTCTGCGTGGCTGCAGAGCTTTGTGAAGATCTCTGGACGCCGGATACGCCATCTACTTCCCATGCACTTGCAGGGGCAACGGTGATCGTCAACCTCTCCGCCTCCAATGAAACGGTCGGAAAGGACAGCTACCGGAAGATGCTTGTCAGCGCGACGAGTGCCAGACTGCTCTGTGGTTATATTTATACAAGTGCCGGAGAAGGCGAATCCACACAGGATCTTGTATTCGGCGGACATAACCTGATCGCGGAAAACGGAACGATTTTAAAAGAAGCGAAGCGTTTCACGAATGAAACGATCTATGCAGATCTGGATATCGAAAGGATCCGCCTGGAAAGAAGAAAGATGTCCACCTTTACGCCGGATCAGAATCCGGAATATATGGTAGTGCCGGTTGCACTTGTCCGGGATGAAACATATCTGGAACGCGAGTTCCCAATGCTTCCGTTTGTCCCTTCTGTCGCAGAAGAGAGGAACAAACGCTGTGAGGAAATTCTTTCCATCCAGTCCTGCGGCCTGAAAAAGCGTTATGCGCATACGGGTTGCCAGACAGCGGTGATCGGTATTTCAGGCGGTCTGGATTCCACTCTTGCCCTGCTTGTGACGGTGCGTGCATTTGATATGCTGGGACTGAAAAGAGAAAATATCCTGGCTGTTACCATGCCATGCTTTGGCACAACGGACAGAACGTATGACAATGCCTGCAAGCTTGCAAAAACACTTGGTGCTACGCTGATCGAGGTAGACATCAAGGCTTCCGTGAAACAGCATTTTGCAGATATCGGACAGAATATGGATGTGCATGATGTGACATATGAAAACGGGCAGGCAAGAGAGAGGACACAGGTGCTGATGGATATCGCCAATCAAAAGGGCGGTATGGTGATCGGTACAGGCGATATGTCAGAGCTGGCACTTGGCTGGGCAACGTATAACGGAGACCATATGTCCATGTACGGCGTCAATGCGGGAGTTCCGAAAACACTTGTCCGCCATCTTGTCCGTTATTATGCGGATACTTGTGAAAATGAGGAATTACAGGCTGTGCTTCTGGATGTGCTGGATACGCCGGTAAGTCCGGAGCTGCTTCCGCCGGAGAATGGTACGATCTCCCAGAAAACGGAAGATCTGGTCGGCCCTTATGAGCTGCATGATTTCTTCTTATATTATATGCTGCGTATGGGCTTTGCACCGGATAAAATCTACCGGATTGCCTGTATGGCATTTGCCGGTGTATACGATGAAGAGACAATACTGAAATGGCTGAAAACATTTTATAAGCGTTTCTTTGCGCAGCACTTTAAGCGTTCCTGTCTGCCGGATGGCCCAAAGGTCGGCAGTGTGGCAGTATCACCCCGGGGAGATCTGCGAATGCCATCAGATGCATCCGCAAGGATCTGGCTCGAGAAGCTGGAGGAACTGTAGAAGCCGGAATGTCAGCTTTCCGGTTGTGCATCGGCTGATGGCACGGCTTTTTGCAGCGTCTGTGTGATCGCACCGAGAAGGACACTACTCGTATACCTGTTTTCATCGGAAAAGGTGATCTGGTCAAGTGGCTGCCCATCATAGATCTGGCTGACGAGTGCATCAAAGGAAGGCTCAATGAGAGGATACATGGTAGTCACAGCTTCACTTAAATTGACAAGCCGTATGGAATTGATATGTTCCGCATCAAGGACGATCTCGATTTCCAGACTGTTCTGTCCGAGTGCAAGTGAAGTGGTATAGACACCCGGTATGTAGCTTGCGGTTGCGTTTTCCTGTGTCTGTTTTTTATCCGGGATAAACATCATGACGAGAAGCACGATAAACAGGATGCCAAGCAGAACAAAAATACCGGTATAGATCAGCTCTTTCATATGAAGGACAACAATTTTGGTTTTAGAGTGCATGGTCTGCCTCCCAAAGTAAGATTTGTATAGCATATGAACCGGAATGAAAAAGTATGACAGTGATTACATGCGATATTGACAAACGCACAGTTCAGCTGTTATCATAGACAAGAACAAAGGCGTTCTTACGGGAGTAAGAGCGCCCTTTTTTAAAATGATCTGCGCAGCAGGTTATAGTGGATCTGCTTATTTATAAAGTAGATTTTGCGAGTGGAGATACTAAATAATTGCAATATATCATGTATAAGATTTAGAAAGGGAAAGGAAAAGGAATATGAAAAAGACCTACACACGAGAAGATGTGATCGCAGAGGTACAGGATAAAGACGTGGAGTTTATCCGTCTGCAGTTCACGGATATGTTTGGACAACTGAAAAATCTGGCAATTACATCCAGCCAGCTGGAGCGTGCGCTGGATAACCGTTTCTCCTTTGACGGCTATGCGATAAGCGGCTTTGAGAACGGAGAACGTTCCGATATGTATCTGTATCCTGATTACAGTACGCTGGAGATCTTCCCATGGAGACCGCAGCAGGGAAAAGTGGCAAGACTGATCTGTGATGTATATACGGCAGATGGTAAGCCGTACGAAGCGGATCCGCGTTATATTTTAAAGCGTGCGATCGGGCATGCGGCAGAGCTTGGCTATTCTTTCCAGGTCGGACCGGAGTGTGAATTTTTCTTATTCCATACAGATGAAAACGGACTGCCTACCACACTGACACATGAGCAGGCAGGGTATCTGGATCTGAGCCCGCTTGATCTTGGCGAAAATGCCAGACGTGATATGGTGCTGACTCTTGAGGACATGGGCTTTGTCATTGAAGCATCCCATCATGAAAAAGCACCTGCACAGCATGAGATCGATTTCCAGTATGATGAGGCACTTGCAACGGCCGATAATATCATGACATTCAAAATGTCAGTCAAGTCGATCGCAAAGCGTCATGGTCTGCATGCAACCTTTATGCCAAAACCGAAGTACGATGAGAACGGTTCCGGTATGCATATCAATATGTCGCTGTTCCATGATGGTAAAAATATTTTTGCCGATGCAAAGGATAAGATGGGGCTCAGCAAGGAAGCCTACTATTTTATCGGTGGCCTGATGAAGCATATGAAGGGAATCACAGCCCTGACCAATCCGCTGGTAAATTCTTATAAACGCCTTGTTCCGGGCTATGAAGCACCGGTTTATATTGCATGGAGTACAACAAACAGAAGTCCACTCATCCAGATTTCTGCCGGCAAGGGAGAAGCAACCAAGGTGGAACTCCGTTCGCCGGACTCCGCCGCCAATCCGTATCTGGCGCTTGCAGTCTGCTTAGAGGCAGGTCTTGACGGCATCCAGAATAAGATCATGCCACCAAAGAGTGAGGACTGCAATCTGTTTGATATTTCCTTAGAGGAATGCCATAAAAAGGGAATTGAAGTATTGCCGGGCACTTTATATGAGGCCGTTCAGGAAATGGAAAAAGATCCACTGATCAAAAAGGTGCTGGGGGAAGATCTGTTTACCAAGTACGTGGATGCCAAGCATGCAGAGTGGGATGAAAGCAAGCGGCAGATCACCCAGTGGGAACTGGATCAGTACCTGTTCAGATTCTGACGCAGATCCGAGTAGTTTTATGAGGACAAAGAGATAAAACGAAAGGAGGTGTTCGTGTGACCAGCATAATTGTAGTATTACCGAAACTGGATGACAGTAAAACAATTAAGAACCTGCTGGTACGAAACGGATTTCAGGTTGCGGCAGTCTGCGGATCGGGTTCGCAGGCGATCAGTGTCGCGGATAATCTGGATGACGGTATTGTAATATGTGGCTATAAGCTTGTTGATATGATGTATTCTGAGTTGCACGACTATCTGCCTCCGGGATTTGAGATGCTGCTTATGGCTTCCAGCCATCTGCTGGCAGAATGTGTGGGAAGTGATATCATGTCATTGTCCATGCCGCTGAAACTTCACGATCTTTTGAATACCGTGGAGCTGATGACAAACTCGATCGAATATAAGAGAAAGAAACGCAAATCCCAGCCAAGGACAAGAAAGCCGGAGGAGATCGCTCTGATCAATGAGGCTAAGGCACTCCTGATGAGCCGGAATAACATGACCGAGGAAGAGGCACACAGATACATACAAAAATGTAGTATGGACAGCAGCACCAATCTGGTCGAAACCGCCCAGATGGTACTCTCAGTGATGCAGTAACTGCCACACATTTACGAAGTAAATGTGCGGCCAAAATGTACGACCCAATAACAGAAAGGCGAAATTATGAAATTTACAAAAATGCACGGCTGTGGCAACGATTACGTCTATGTCAACGGCTTTACAGAAAAAGTTGCCGATAAACCCAAGGCTGTTGTCGCACTCAGCGACAGACACTTTGGAATCGGTTCCGACGGTGTGATCTTCATCAATCCGTCAGAGCAGGCTGATTTTGAAATGGAAATGTATAATGCAGATGGCACCAGGGCGGAAATGTGCGGAAACGGGATCCGATGTGTCGGTAAGTATGTATACGATCATGGTATGACGGACAAAACCAGTATTACCGTAGAAAGCTTCGGCAAAGTGAAATATCTGGATCTGACCGTGGAAAACGGGAAGGTTGTCAAAGTAAAAGTAAATATGGGTAAGCCAGAGCTAACTGCTAAGGAAGTACCGGTTGTATCGGAAAATGAGCAGGTGATCGACGAAGAGATCATGGTGAAGGGAAAGCCATATCGTATGACCTGCGTGTCTATGGGTAATCCACACGCAGTTGTTTTTATGGATGATGTAGAACATCTGGCGATCGAAGAGATCGGCCCGTATTTTGAAAATCATGAAAGATTTCCGAATCGTACCAACACCGAGTTTGTACAGGTGATTGATGACAGCCACGTAAAAATGCGTGTCTGGGAGCGTGGCACGGGTGAAACACTTGCATGCGGAACAGGCTGCTGTGCAACGGCTGTGGCATGCGTCTTAAATCATCTCACGGGAGCCCATGTGACGGTACAGGTGCTGGGCGGTGAAATTGAGATCTACTGGGATCAGAAAGAAAACCTTGTTTATATGACCGGCCCTGCAGTGACCGTCTTTGAAGGAGAAACGGAGGAAGCATATGTTTAAAGTAAATGAAGACTATTTAAAGTTACCCGGCAGTTATCTTTTTTCCACGATCGGAAAGAAGGTAAATGCATTTGCAAAGGAGAACCCGGATAAAAAGATCATCCGTCTGGGAATCGGTGATGTGACCCAGCCACTTGCACCGGT
>DJNY01000145.1:0-5206 GCA_002441865.1 Lachnospiraceae bacterium UBA6452
GTGTGTGAAGTTTTGGCATTTCTGCCTCTTCTGTACACACCTGCTTCTTCTTCCGTCAGCTCCGGCAGAAGTGCCTCGATCATCTCAGCCTGTGCATCTGCTTTTACCACCGCGCTTTTCATCTTATGTAAACTATTGGCGTCACGATTGCATCGCTCCACCAGAACAGTCCGGATCACGAGATCATACACGCAGTCACCTAAAAAAGCAAGTGTGATCGGTGAATATGTCCGGATGTCCATTTCTTTGCAGGCAAACGTATCCTTGATCTGCGAAAGCAGACTTAAGCTCTCTTCCATTTTACCCCTTCTCTGGTATCCTCTAACACGATACCCTTCTCCAGCAGTTCATTACGGATCTCATCTGCACGGGCAAAGTTCTTCTGCTTTCTGGCATCCTGTCTTTCCTGGATCAGTTTTTCGATATCTGCATCGAGAAGCTCCTGCTTCGGCTCAATGATCAGACCGCAGATATCTGTCAGCATCTTCAGCTCTTCATACAGATTCTGTAAATATGCCTTGGAGCTTTCTTCCCCTGTATTGGAGTTGATGAATTTTACGAGCTCAAAGATAACGGAAATGGCATCTGCCGTATTAAAGTCATCATCCATCACTTCATCAAATCGGTTTACATAAGCAACCGCCTGCTCATAGAGCCTGCTCTCTTCCTCTGTCATATGGCTGTTTACCGTATGCTCTAATCTGTATTGCAGGTTCTGCGCACAGGTCAGGATTCTTTCCAGTCCGTTCTTGGCAGCTTCCATCAGCTCTGCACTGAAGTTCAGCGGACTTCTGTAGTGTGCGGAAAGCATGAAGAAACGAAGCACCTGCAGATCATATTTCTTGCTGATATCACGCACGGTAAAGAAATTGCCGAGCGATTTACTCATCTTCTTATTATCAATATTCAAAAAGGCATTGTGCATCCAGTATCTTGCAAAGATCTTGCCGTTGCATGCCTCTGACTGTGCGATCTCATTTTCATGGTGCGGGAAGATCAGATCTTCACCGCCTGCATGGATATCGATCTCATCCCCGAGGTATTTCTTGCTCATGACAGAGCATTCGATATGCCAGCCCGGACGGCCGTCACACCATGGGGATTTCCAGTAAGGCTCTCCTTCTTTTTTCGGTTTCCATAATACAAAGTCGAGCGGATCTTCCTTCTGATCCTCACCGGAGACGAGAAGGCTTCTGTTGCCGCCTCTTAAATCATCAATATTCTTATGGGAAAGTTTACCGTAATCCTTAAAACTTCTTGTTCTGTAATAAACAGTACCGTCTGCTGCCACATAAGCATATCCCTTGTCGATCAATGTCTGTATCATATCGATCATCCCGTCGATTTCCTGTGTCGCAAGCGGATGAGTGGTGGCAGGCTTTACGTTCATGGCTGCCATATCCTTTTTACATTCAGCGATATAACGCTGGCTGATCACAGATGCATCCACGCCTTCCTCGATCGCCGCCTTGATGATCTTATCATCCACATCTGTAAAGTTGGATACATAGTTGACCTCATAGCCTTTATGCTCCATATAACGGCGGACCGTGTCAAACACGATCATCGGACGTGCATTTCCGATATGGATCAGATTGTATACGGTAGGGCCGCAGACATACATGCGGACCTTTCCTTCCTCGATCGGTACAAATTCCTGTTTTGTTTTTGTAAGTGTATTATAAATCCTCATGTGTAACTCCTTTCCTGAGTGCTTTTACTTCATTTTCCAGTTCTATCAGTTTATTGGTCAGTGCAATATTGCTCTGTCTGAGCATGGACAGATCTTCCTTGACCGGATCCGGCAGATGTACCTGATCCATTTCTTCCTGCGGCAGGGAAACATTGTTCCGTTTGACAACCCTGCCCGGAACACCGACTACCGTTGAATTCGGCGGTACAGGCTCTAAAACGACACTGCCTGCGCCGATCTTGGAATTGTCACCGATCGTAAAAGAACCAAGCACCTTCGCCCCTGCACTGATCATGACATTATTACCGACCGTCGGATGTCTTTTTCCCTGTTCTTTACCGGTTCCGCCCAGCGTCACCCCCTGATACAGCGTCACATTATCGCCGATGATCGCTGTCTCTCCGATGATCACGCCGTTTCCGTGGTCAATAAACAACCCCTTACCGATCTGTGCGCCCGGATGGATCTCAATACCGGTCTTTCTGACACCTCTCTGTGACACCCATCTTGCCCAGAAATAATGTCCTTTTAAATATAACTTATGGGCAATACGGTAATGCAGCATGACTTTAAAGCTCGGATACAGAAATACTTCCATATCAGAGTGGATCGCCGGATCTCTTTCCCGGATGATCCTGATCTCTTCCTTTATATTTTTGATAAAACCCATGGTATCACCTTCCTCACTGCAAAACGCCTCTATATATTTAATATATAGAGACGTTTCACCGCGGTTCCACTCTACTGAAGAAATGACAAATTCATTCCAGCTCTTGTGCATCTTTAACGCAGATGATACGTGTCCGCCTACTGGATTCAGCGGGCAGGCTCCCGGATGCACTTCTTTACCGCTCATTTGATGAACGCTTTCAGCCGATACGCTCACTCTCTGGCAAATCTGTGGTAAATACTCTTTCCGTTCTCCGCCTGTTTTCGTTCTTTCACTCTTCTATTAGGATATGAAATGACATGCATTTTGTCAAGTCTCTGTTTTCATGCTACAATAGGACATATCCGGTTTTCAGAAAGGGCATGTCATGAAGCAGAAAATTTTTAACATCATACAGATCGGTGACAAAAGTAACAGGATCAGCCGTCTGTTTGACATCTTTATCACGATCACGATCTTTTGCAATATTGCCGTTACTTTTTTACAGACCTTTGATCAGTTTGCGGCATTTTCGGGTGTTTTCAAAATTGTGGAATACAGCACCCTTTTTATCTTCTGCATTGAATACGGACTGCGGATCTGGACAAGCGACCTGCTGTATCCGATGCCGCATAAATGGCAGTCCGTTCTGCGCTTTTTATTTTCCTTTGACGGTATCATTGATTTTCTGACGATCGTTCCGGTCTTTTTCCTGTCCGGCTTCGTCATTTTCCGTATGCTGCGGGTTGCGCGGATCTTCCATCTGTTCCGGCTCAATGCCAAATATGACTCTTTCAATGTCATCACGACCGTTCTGTATGAAAAACGGAATCAGATCATCTCCTCCGTTTTTATCGTGTTTATCCTGATGCTTGCCAGCAGTCTCTGCATGTACAGCGTCGAACACGATGCGCAGCCTACTGTTTTCAGGAATGCTTTCAGTGGTATCTGGTGGAGCATGTCAACACTTCTGACTGTCGGTTACGGTGATATCTACCCGATCACAACCTTAGGACGGATCATGGCGATCTGCATTGCCTACCTCGGTGTCGGTGCAGTTGCGATCCCGACCGGTATCATCAGCGCCGGCTTTGTGGAACAGTACCAGCGAAAAAGCGGTATTCTGGATTACCGCCGTGCAGATATCCGGGAAATCGCAGAACTGTTCGTAGACAAGCGTTACGCGGGTAGAACCATCGAAGAACTGGAAGAAACCGAACAATTTACCGTCTACCTGCTCCTCAGGGATGGACTTTCCGTTCTGCCGCAGAAAGATCTGATTTTAAAACAGAACGATATCATTATTATACGCGGACATAAATAACATACAGCCCATCTGCCTGACAGATGGGCTGTATGTGCATTCCGGATTCTATTCTTCTTTCCGGAAATATTCTTTCACCATCTTCACAACCACACCGGACAACAGGAATACTGCGATCAGGTTCGGAATGACCATCAGTCCGTTAAAGGTTTCCGCGATACTCCACATCAGTCCGAGATTCATCGTTGCACCTACGATCGCTACCAGCGCATATAATACCATAAACGGCTTATTGGCACGCTCGCCCAGTAAAAATTCCGCACATCTTGTGCCGTACAGTCCCCAGCCGATGATCGTTGAGAATGCAAAACAGCACATGGCGACTGCAGTGAAAATGGATACCCAGTTTCCGTAGGTGGCGGTAAAACCGCTGATCGTCAGTTCGGCTCCGGCCGCATTTCCATAACCGACCGGTACACCGCTGCATAAGATCACAAGAGCTGTCAGTGTACAGATCACGATCGTATCCACAAACACTTCAAAGATACCGAAAAATCCCTGTTTGACGGGTTTTCTCGTATCTGCACAGGCATGTGCGATCGAGCCTGTACCAAGTCCTGCCTCATTGGAAAAAATACCACGGGAAACGCCCTTTTTCATACTCATAAAGAAGCTGCCGACTGCACCGCCTGTCACCGCAGCAGGACGGAATGCCCCTTCAAAGATCATACTAAATACCGCCGGAAGTGATTTAAAGTGAATGATCACAACACCGATGGCTAATATGATATACATGACTGCCATAAACGGCACAAGCTTTTCCGTCACCTGTCCGATCCGCTTGATACCACCGATCAGGATCAATCCGATCAGAACAGCAAGAACAATACCGAGGATCAGATTCAGTGTGCCTGCACTGCCCTCCGGCAGAATACCATAGCTGTACAGTGCGGAATCGATCGCCGTTGTGATCGTATTGACCTGTGTTGCATTTCCGGTACCGAATACAGTCAGGACGCCAAATGCTGAAAACAGATATGCCAGCCAGAGCCATTTTTTGCCCAGACCGTTTTTGATATAATACATCGGACCGCCGACCAGATCGCCTCTTTTATTGGTCTCACGGAAATGCACGGCAAGTGTCACTTCCGAAAACTTGGTACACATACCGAGCAGGGCTGAGATCCACATCCAGAACACAGCGCCCGGGCCACCGATGGCGATCGCACCTGCCACGCCTGCGACATTACCGGTTCCGACTGTCGCTGCCAGAGCAGTACAGACTGCCTGAAATGGTGTCAGTGCCCCGTCCGATGCTTCTTTCTTTTTCAGCATACGTCCGATCGTTACTTTCATGGCATACGGGAATTTGCGGATCTGGATAAATTTTGTCCTGATACTCAGAAACAGTCCGACACCTATGATACAGATCATGGCGGGAACACCCCAGATAAAATTATTGACTACACTGTTGACTCGTTCAATTACTTCTAACATGTACTTTTCCTTACCTTTGTATTCTTTTGCATTTTTGCGTCACTTTTCCCATTATAACAGATATTGCTTCCTGTTGTCATACATTTTTATTTTCCGTCCGTTC
>DJNY01000145.1:5316-16149 GCA_002441865.1 Lachnospiraceae bacterium UBA6452
CTTTCAAGCGAACGCTTCACATCTTCTTCAAATGCATTTGCACTCATGGCTATGATCGGGATTTCCTTACAGTCAGTCCTGTCAAGTGCCCTGATCTGTCTTGTTGCTTCCAGCCCGTTCATGACGGGCATCTGGATATCCATCAGGATCAGATCATAGCTGCCCGGCGCTGCATCCTTCATACACTGCAGCGCATCCTCTCCGTTTTCCGCAGCCTCCACAGTAATACCATAATCTTCCAGAATTGTACGGATGATCTCCATATTCAGTGCATTATCCTCTGCGACCAGCACATGCATTCCGTTAAATGAGAACTTCTGCTCCGTACCGGCTTCCGGTTCCGTTTCCACCTGTACTGCCTGCAGCTTTAACGTAAAGCTGAATATACTGCCTTCCCCCGGGCTGCTTTCCAGACGGATCTCTGAGTCCATCATATGCACCAGCCGGTTACAGATTGCAAGTCCGAGGCCGGTTCCCTGCTTCCTTGCCTGTTCAGAAATATCCGCCTGTTCAAACTGCTGGAAGATCAGCTTCTGTTTTTCCTTTGGAATACCGATCCCGTTATCCTGTACGGAAAAGGCAAGCAGGGAACTGCCGTCCGTCTGCTCCGTTTCCGTTACGGTCAGTATGACATGTCCGTTCTGTCCCGAATATTTTATTGCATTGCTCAGCAGATTAACGAGGATCTGATTGATCCTGAGTTCATCGCAGAGGAACCATTCATGCAGCAGATTTGTTTTCTGCTCAAATATAATATTTTTTTCCACTATTTTTGCATCCAGAAGTGCCCGGAGTTCTCCGATCCGTTTTGCCAGATTGCATTTTTCTTCCACCAGATGCATCTTGCCGCTTTCGATCTTTGACATATCCAGAATATCGTTCAAAAGCCCCAGCAGATAATTGGACGAACTTTCTATTTTTTTCAGGCAGTTTATCCGCTCTTCTTCTGTCTGATCCTGCCGCAGCGCAATGTTTGTCATACCGATGATACCATTCATGGGAGTACGGATCTCATGTGACATCCTGGCAAGGAATTCTGATTTTGCCTGTGCAGACTGATCATGTCTCTGCAGGTTGATGCGGTTCTGGATAACCGTCGCCACTTCTTCCAGATGTTTATGCGCCACCTCATCTTCCATTGCTCTTCTGCCAATACCCATGATCAGAATACTGCCTGCGTATTGTCCGTTATCTTTCATGTGAAATACAACACCCTGTTCTTCCGTTATGAAAGCCCCCCAGATCGGATTTTCCAGATCCTGCCGCGTCACAGGCAGAATACACTGCATCTTTTCCTCCTCTGCAAAACGGCGGTAATCCCGGTCCAGGCAGTGGATGATACCATCCTGTTCCCGCACGGTCTCCACTTCTTTTCTTGCATAAAACAGAGAATTGACCATATAATCGCTGTTAAAACTTGTAATGATCAGATTTTTGATCACAAACTGTTCCTGCATCTTCATCAGCATCATATCCAGTATGACAGATACATCACCGTTCCGGTCAAACAGGTTCAGCGCCAGAGACGAAAGACTCAGGCGCTTCAGGCGGTCAAAGGAATCCACCTCTGTAAACGGAAACGGCGCAAACTTCTTTTCTTCCCCGTTCAGTTCCCGGTAATCTACGATCATTGCCTTACCGTCTTTGGCTGCACGCAGTGCGATCTTTACCTGATCGACCGTATCTTCCAGCGGCAGGATATGGTCTGTCTGCAGCATACCACATTGAAACCGCAGCTCCAGATGATCTTCATTCGTAAATCCGGCAAACTCCTTTTGCACCGTACGTAAATACGCTCTTACTTTCGCCATATTTACCCCGGGCAGCCATAACAGGAGCTGATCGCCGCCTGCGCGGACATAGACCGGATGTTCCATATCCTGTTCCATACACTTCCTGATCAGAAGTCTTGCCAGCTGCTCCAGCACAATATCTCCGAATACCAGTCCATATTGTTCATTAATATGTGTAAAATGCTCGATATCCAGCAAAAGCAGAACGCCCGCAGGCTCTTCCTCTGCATTTTTTGCGATCTGATCCAGTCCATAGGATAATCTGCAAAACGCCGTGACTGGATCAAAAAACTGTTCATTTTCCTGTGCCTGCTGCAGCAGCTTTCTCTGCTGGATATTATGCAGACAGCCAACGATCTTGATGGAATCTCCTTTTTCATCCTGCACGACGCTGGCAGCCATGCTGTACCAGATATACATCTCTGTTTCCAGATCTTTCAGCCGGAATTCCACATTAACCTCTTTTTGGGCAGACTGCATCAGTTCCAGCACCTTTCCTCTGTCCGCAGGATAGATGTTTGCGCTGTCGATCAGGGCAGGATATTCCCTGCAGTCCCAGATACCGTCTTTTCCGCGGCTATTTACGATCTCCAGTTTATTTTCCTCTCGCCAGAATGTGAAAAAAACATCCTGCGAGCTTTCCACCGCAATACGGTAACGCTCTTTCTCCTCTAACAGAGCCACTTCCGTCTGCTTTTGTGTATCCGTCAGATTTTCAATCACATCATGCAGTTCGTCAATCTCTGTTATACCGGACGCTTTAAAATGACGGATACCTTCCAGACCGCCACGCACACTTTCCATCAGCCTGAAAACAGGCTTTGTGACATCACGCACCAGAATATATACAAGCAGAGTCGCCAATATCACTGTAACAAGCACTGCAAGAAGCATCTTCTGATAAACGTCCCGTGCGGGTCCGTAAATGGAATTTTCTGTAATATAACCACAAAGCACCCAGTCTGTATCTTCATAAGGCACATTATTGCTGTAAAGACTTAACGGCTTTATGATCGCATAGATCCGCTGTTTACCAAGCCATGCATCCGAAACCTTGTATAACTCCGCATTATCCGTTTTCTCACAGGTCAGAAGCTGTCCTTTCCGGGAAACCACATCATATAAGCTGCCCTTTCCCGTAAGCTGCCGATAGGTGTTGTTTCCTTCTGCAACCGCAATCGCATACCCTGCATTTAAAGCACTGTCCAGATCTTTGACGGGAAAATAGTTACTGAGATATTTGACCGATATTTCCACACCCAGTACACCATACACAGTTCCATGATATACAAGCGGTACCGAATAAGATATCATCTGGTGATTATCCATGTAATGATCTTCCAGAATATACGGTTTTGCCCAGTAGCCGAGCTGTTCCGGCTCTGCCTCCGGGTGTTCTTCAGCTGCCAGATAGGGCTGATAAAAGAAAGCATCACTCTCCCTGTTACCGTTTCCAAGCAGGGTAAAATCTGTTGTCCACGCACTGTCCAGTGAAATATCCATCTTCTGGGAAAGCTGCTTACTGCCTCTTTCCAGTAACAGGTCGGTGTTGCTTTTTGCCGCCGCATCCGGGTCGGAATCCCGCAAAAAGAAACCACTGTACTGTGCTTTTTCATCCACATTACTGTCATTTGCCAGTACAAGAAATAAACCTGTCGTCAGATTATACTGCAGTGTATCCACCATATCCGGAAAAACAGCTGCAAGGTAACCCTGCTGCAGCTTTCTGTCTGCCATAAACCGGTTAATATCCGTATGATTCTTCTCAAGGAACGAATCCAGTTTCAGATTCAGCGGATCTCCCTGCTTATAAACAGACCGCCATTTTTCGATCATATCATTCTGCAGAACGACCTGTCTGTTTTCTACCAGATGGCTGTCCATACTGATCGTATTGTTTTCCATATTATTCTTAATGCCGGTAAGTGACAATGTCACAAAAGGAATCATACCCTGAAGAAGTACGATCACCAGTATCGGAAATAAAAATATGTTAAGTAAATCCTTCTTTTTCTTCACGCCGTGATCCACCTGTTATTCTTCTGCTGCTGTATTCTGCCCCGCCGCCTGCTCAAGTGCCGTACAGAACGACTCATACCAGCTGTCAAAGGAATCCTCTGTCGTATATTTTTCCTCTTCGCTCTTTCTGTCCGCACCTGCTGCCACAGCTTCATCGATTGCCGCCTTATCAGCCTCTGCACGGTCTGAAAGGCTGCTGTCAACGATATTTCTCATCTGATATCCGTTTTCAAAATTTTTCGTCGTATAATACCGGGTATGATCATATTCCATCATAACGGTAGACAGACAGCTGTATGCCTTATCATTCATCTTTATATTTTTATCCGCAAGCACTTCATCAAGCACTTCCATACTGTTGGCTTCTTTTTTCACAGGCATATAACCGGAATCGCTGATAAACCGCAGATTCTGATCCTTTTCGGTAAACCATTTTAAAAACAGGCTTGCCGCATATTCATGTGTTTCATCCGATCTGGTGACCGCCATGCCTGCGCCCTGCTGTACTCTGTAGTCTTCTCCGCCTTCCATCACAGGAGCCGGCAGCATCACAAATTCGATTGGATAGCTGTCATCGTCTGTTTCCACCCGGTCCGGAAAATACAGTACCGAAGATGTGGAACCCGTATACGCCAGAATATCGCCTGTTTTGACATCATCGGAACGGAATTTTCCGTAAGCACCGAAATAGCCTTTTACATACGGTACATAATAATTTTCCCAGAGTCTGTGGAGCAGATCCCGGTCCGTATGCAATACGGCCTTGCCGTCTTTGACCTCAAAAATCTCCTGTCCCATCTGTTTCATGCCGATGATCATATAATTCGCCATTGCATCACGTCCGTAAAAGGCTTTCCCATCGTCCGGAATATCCGGTGTAAGGCTGTCAGTCCATTCATAATAACGCTGTGCTGCCTTTGTGATCCCTTCTACCGTGGAAAGTTCCTCCGTTGTCGCTCCTGTTGCCTGTGCAAACGGTTCCCAGTCCGTCTTGTTCATGATCGTGATCTCGGTTGATTTGGCAACAGGAAGCAGGTATAAAGCACCATCACCGTTAAAATAGCCTTCTTCGATATAAGAATCCACATACTCTGCAATTTCATCTTTTGAAAAATATTCTGTCAGGTCAACCAGCCTGCCTTCCTGCTGTGCGCTGTAGGCAGTGTCCGCATAAGAAGAAAATATGTCCGGCAGATTCCCTGCTCCGACTTCTCCCGCCAGTGAACTGCTGATCGCCTGTTCCAGGTCTGACACGGATCCCTGGCTGTACCCCTCTACATAAATACCTTTTTCTTTTCCGACTGTCGCATTAAACTCTTCCGCAAGCGCATCGAAATTAGCCTGCTGTGCACCGTTATAATAATGCCATACAGTAAGAGAAACCGGATTTTCCGGATCCAGTTTCACATGTTTTCCGTCTTTTCCGCATCCGGTCAGACCGATAGCCGCCATTGCCATTATCATAAGTGCCAGAACTGTTTTTTTTCTCATCCCTTCATACTCCCTTTCTTTTATCTTTTGTGATCCTGTTCTTAGTGGGATCAATAACCGGTTTCTGATAAAATCCGTCAATTACTGTCTGAAGCAGCCGCTGCAGCCACTGCAGCCACCGTAAGCCGCCTGCTGCTCATACCGTTCTGCCGGACGCTGCAGCATACAGATCGCCTGTGAGCTGATTCCTTCCATCGCTCCCGTAAAGCCGAGTCCTTCCTCTGTTGTGGCTTTTACATTGACCTGGGAAAGCTCAATTCCAAGTGCACCCACGATATTTTCACGCATGGTATCGATGTATGGACGCATTTTCGGCTTCTGCGCTATGATCGTTGCATCAATATTTTCAATCACATACCGGTTGTCCTCCAAAAGCTGTCCGACCTTTTCCAGCAGCTTCATGCTGGAAATACCTTCATACGCCGGATCTGTGTCCGGAAAATGCTTACCGATATCGCCAAGTGCTGCTGCACCGAGCAGTGCATCCATAATGGCATGCAGCAGGACATCCGCATCCGAATGTCCCAAAAGCCCCTTCTCATACGGGATCTCCACACCACCAATGATCATTTTTCTATTTTCCGCCAGACGATGTACGTCATAGCCCATTCCTATCCGCATATTTTACCTCCTGTCATGTCTGAATCATCCTACTTCTATAAGAGTACACGTTCCATCTTGTTTTCCTGCCAGACGGAAATGCAATTTCAGGCAGTTAATGAATCAGTCTGGAATATTCCTCCAGATTCCAGATTTTATCTGCCAATCCTTCATAAAACTCCGGCTCATGGCAGACAAGCAGCACAGATCCCTTATATTCCGAAAGTGCACGCTTCAATTCTTCCTTTGCATCCACATCCAGATGGTTGGTCGGCTCATCCAGAAGAAGCAGATTTGTTTCCCGGTTTATTAGTTTACATAATCTTACTTTTGCCTGTTCACCACCGCTCAATACTTTCACTTTACTTTCAATATGCTTTGTCGTCAACCCGCATTTTGCCAGTGCACTACGGACTTCATATTGTGTAAAGCCGGGAAAAGTATCCCAGATTTCCTCAATACAGGACTGGTTGCCCGGTGTGACCTCCTGCTCAAAATAGCCGATCTCCAGATAATCTCCCTGTGTGACTGTTCCACCCAGAGAAGGGAGCAGTCCCAGCACACTCTTTAAAAAAGTTGTCTTACCGATTCCGTTTGTTCCGACAACCGCGATCTTTTCGCCGCGCTCCATGCGCAGATTGATCGGTTTGGACAGCGGCTTTCCCTCATCATAGCCGATCACCAGGTCTGTCGTTTCAAATAAGACTCTGCCCGGTGTTCTGGCTTCCTTAAAACGGAATTCCGGCCTGGGTTTCTCTCTTGCCAGCTCGATCACATCCATTTTATCCAGCTTCTTCTGACGGGACATAGCCATATTTCTTGTTGCGACATTTGCCTTGTTCCTTGCCACAAAGTCCTTCAGATCTGCAATCTCCTTCTGCTGCTTTTTGTAAGCTGCCTCCAACTGCATCTTCTTCATTTCATATACTTCAAGGAACTTATCATAGTTGCCGACATAACGGTTCAGTTCCTGGTTTTCCATGTGATAGATCAGATTGACTACATCATTTAAGAACGGGATATCATGTGAGATCAGAATAAATGCATTTTCATATTCCTGCAGATAGCGTTTCAGCCATACGATATGATTGGCATCCAGATAGTTGGTCGGCTCGTCCAAAAGCAGAATATCAGGCTTTTCCAGAAGAAGTTTCGCCAAAAGAAGTTTGGTACGCTGTCCACCGGAAAGATCCGTCACATCCCTGTCCAGATCAAGCTGCAGCAGGTCAAATGCCCTTGCCACCTCTTCGATCTTACTGTCGATCACGTAAAAATCATGGCTGTCCAAAAGATCCTGCAATGTTCCCATTTCTTCCAGAAGCTCTGCCATCTGTGTCTCATCTGCCTCTGTGAGCAGATCACAGATCTCCGTGATCCTTGCTTCCATTTCAAACAAAAAGGAATAAGCCGACTTCAGCACATCCCGCATTGTCATTCCTTTTTCCAACACGGTATGCTGATCCAGATAACCGACTCTGACATTTTTTGCCCATTCCACGCTGCCCTCATCCGGTTGCAGCTTGCCTGTCACGATATTCATAAAAGTAGACTTGCCTTCTCCATTTGCACCGACAAGTCCGATATGTTCGCCCTTTAACAGGCGGAAAGATACATTATTAAAAATTGCACGGTCTCCAAAGCCATGGCTTAAATTGGATACATCTAATATCATAAATGACTATACTCCTGTCTGTTTTTCTATTTCTTTCCATTTTATTTAGGAATTCTTTCTTTATTTTATAAATTCCTTAGAAATTACCCATACTCTGTTCACATTTATCCTTTATGATTAGAACCATCAAAAGAAGTTAATGACGATATGAAGAATTTCAGCTTGTGATTAGCTTCGCCAAACAACAACACGTGCATTGCACGTTTTATCTCATACTCCCCTCTTTATTTGGCAGGTGCCTGTGGCACCTGCCCTTATTTTTACTTTCTGAACCTGGCTTTTTTGTTGATTCCCTTTTTTACAAGCAGCTTCTTATAGGTTTTATACCTGGAAGCCGGTACCTTAACTGTTACTTTTTTATAAGTATTTCCAAAAGCCTTTGCTCCAACTGATTTTGTTGTAAGTTTTTTAGTCTTTACGGTAATCTTCTTTAAATTCCTGCAATTATAAAATGCTTTGCTTCCGATCTTCTTTACATTTTTACCGATGGTCACTGATTTTAATTTCTTACAGTTATAAAACGCCTTGTCAGAAATTTCCGTCACCTTATATGGCCTACCGCCGTACGTTACCGTGTCAGGGATTGTTACACTTGTCAGGGATTTCTTCGTAACCTGTGTCACAACCGCTGTCCTTTCTTCGGTGTCAAAAGTTATGACACACGATGCCTTTCCTATTTTGACAACACCGGTAATTTCCGTCTCATTGCCATCATCGTCCCAGACATCATCATCGCCATTGTCGTCACTGTCGTCATCGTTCCGGTTATCGTCATCTTCCACAATGCCCGGATTTTTCACGTTGCTGTCATCTATCTTATCTGAATTACCTGCGCCGGTATTGTGATCGTCTCCATTATTCAGATTTCCTGCTTCACCGGTATTATCTTTCTGGTCATCCTTCTTCTGGTCATCTTTCTTATCATCTTTCTGATCATCTTTTTTCTGATCTTCAGATTCCGGTTTCTTTAATTTTTCAATCTCGCGGCTTTCGTATGCACTGCAGCCAGTTGTCCGGCAGTATCTTCTTTCTTCTCCTGCAGCATCATATGTCGCCTGTTTCACAACTGTCCATGCTCCGTAGCTGTGTATTCCCGTTGCTGCTATTTCTCTGCTTTCATATGCACCGCAGCCAGCTGTCTGACAGTACCGTCTTTCTTCCCCTTTTGTGATACATGCCGGCGTTTTGGTTTCTTTCCATGCCCCGTAGCTATGATTGCCTGTTGCGGGAATCGGCTCTTTGCTGATCTCTTCGCCGCAGCTGCTGCAGACCTGCCTGCGAAGACCTGCTGCGTAACAATTTGCCTGTTTTATGATTTCCCATTTTGTAAGCGTATGCTTACAAGTCTCTGCTGCTCCGACCACGATCGGATAGCTTGTACTTTTTCCGCCATAAGATACTGTGACAGTCTGTCTGCCGGATTTGCCCATATCATAACCGCTGCAGCTGATCATACTTGTATCGTATACATAGCCCGTGCTGCCGTCACTCATTGTTGCCTGTAAAGAAAAATCTGATGAAAATGTGTCATTCACATTGAATTTAGTCTTGGAATTATTACTGACAATCCGGATACTTTCTACATGGTACTGCTCTTCCTTATCATCATTCAGGGAATGATGTGATACACCGAATATATAAGGCCCGATCCCATAATATGTATATCCGGGATCCTGATTTAATATATCTCCGCCTTCGCCGGAAGAACCGTAATATTTATTGGAACTGTCCCATGTCAGATCCAGCAGATGCCATTCCCCGCCGAAATACGCCATATTCCATTCGTGGTTGACAGATGGACTGTATGTATCGGAAAGCGGTGAATCGCTGTACCCCATAATATTGATACAGGGAATCCCCAGTGATGTGAGCATCACCTGGTTTAATCTGGAGTAACCCGCACAAACACCTGTCTTTGTGGAAAATACATAATATGGCGCCGCAGTATATTTATAGCCTTTATTTTTACCATATAAATATTCATAATCATACGCGATCTGCTTACAGATCCAGTCATGGATCGCTTTTACTTTCTGTTCGTCCGTTGTACAGCCGCTTGTCAGGCTTGCCGCCTGCTGTCTGATCGCATCCATGCTGTTTCCGACGTAGTAAAAACTATCCGGATTATTCGTATAATACTCAAATGGTATTTCATCATATCGGGTCGGATCAAGTGTATTTGCCAGATTTTTATAGTAAGAAAATTCATGCTCTCCCGCCGGCGCTTTTAAACTGCAGCCGGACGCTGTTTTTGTCACCACGTAGGAAGCAAAACTGATATAAGCACCGGAACCGGAAGCCGGATTCGGTCTGAAATAAACAATACGGTACGTATCGTTATCACAGCCTGACAGATCCATGCTGCAGGTCACCTTATGACTTGCATCATAGGTTGCTGTTCCTTTCGTACTCTCCTGTGCCACCAGTGTGTTCCCGGACTTTTTATATGCCTGAAACAGGATTTTATCACCGCTGCCATACAGCTCATAATACACCTGTGCCACAACAAAATTACCACTGGCTGATAGTGTGGCACGATATGGGGCTGATGCCAACTCATTTGTTACAATATTGGTCTTATCCAGTGTTTCGGAACCTGTAAAACCATCACTGTCCAGATTGGTCCCGGACTGTCTGAGTGCCTGTAAAGCCGCTTTGCCATTCTGTGCCGCTTCTTTTTCTTCCTGCGCGGTCAGCTGAATCGTAACCTGCTCTTCTGCTGCAAGCGGATTTGCAAGCACTGTCTTTCCCCCCAGTATGCAGATGCACAACAGCATCAGGATCCCCATTCCCACAAAGCTCTTCTTTTTCATTCTTTGTCCTCCATAAAACCTTCTTATCTTATGTTATCATCCCGGAATTTTAAACACAAGCAAAAGCGCAGAAAAAGGCAACAAAAAAGAATCCTTTCGGATTCTTTTTAGTAGCGAGAGGGGGATTCGGTCTCCGCTCCGCTCCGGTCCGCGCATAGCCGAGGTCCACCGGACCTCGTGCGCCCTCTCCACTACTCCGTAGTGTCTCCGGTTCTTATATATCCGGGCAACAAAAAAGAATCCTTTCGGATTCTTTTTAGTAGCGAGAGGGGGATTCGAACCCTCGACACTACGGGTATGAACCGTATGCTCTAGCCAACTGAGCTATCTCGCCAGGATATATGGGACCTATAGGGCTCGAACCTATGACCCTCTGCTTGTAAGGCAAATGCTCTCCCAGCTGAGCTAAGCGCCCGTACTTTCCCGCCCCTTTTAGGAGCGACAA
>DJNY01000190.1:0-10784 GCA_002441865.1 Lachnospiraceae bacterium UBA6452
ACCATTGAACTACACCCGCAAAATCTTGCATAAAAAATCGGGGTGACAGGATTCGAACCTGCGACCTCCTGGTCCCAAACCAGGCGCTCTAGCCAAGCTGAGCCACACCCCGTTTTGTATCACTCTCTATCCGTGACGCAAGACATATTATATTATATGAATTTTACATTGTCAACAATATTTTGCAGTTTTTTTACAAGTTTTTTTACAGATAGCAAATCGTAAAATGTGCTTCCCCTTCTCTGTCAATATCCATCACCACATAGGACGGTCTTTTCCCTTCCTGTCTCGGATAGGAAAGGCTGCCCGGATTTACTGCAATAATATCTTTTTCAATTTCCACAACCGGTCTGTGTGAATGCCCATAGAACACGATGTCTGCGCCTCTGCGGATCGCTTCTTCCTTGATGATCTCATTGTTCATGGAAACATAATAATTGTGGCCGTGCGTGATCCAGACCTTGTATTTCCCGATCATTGTTTCGATCTCCCGTGGCAGTTTGGAAAAGAAATCATTATTGCCCATGACGATGAGTGTCTCGCAGCCGGCGCCCTCGCTGATCGCATATTCACTTCCCTCTGTATCACCGCAATGTATCACCAGGTCCAGTTTTCCCAGCTTTTCGATCACCCGGAAATAATTCTCATTCCGGCGGTGTGTATCACTTACAATCAGTATCTTCATGCTTCATCCTTACACAATTCTTTTATTTTATCTTTCATCATCCGCAGTGCTTTCCCGCGATGGCTGATCTCGTTTTTCTGCTCCGGAGAGATTTCCGCAGAACTTTTTCCAAATTCCGGCAGATAAAAGATCGGATCATATCCGAATCCGTTCTCTCCTTTGATCTCATAGCCGATACGGCCTTCCATTGCCGCCTGTGCTGTCCGCGTCGTGCCATCCGGCAATACAAGCGCCATGGCGCATACAAACCGTGCTGTCCGTTTTTCTTCCGGCACATCTTTCAGTTTTTCCAGAATCTTTTTATTTTTAATCGCATATGGCGTATCATGCCCCAGATAACGGGCGGAATAAATGCCCGGTTCCTTATTCAGATAATCGATCTCCAGTCCGGAATCATCTGCAAGCGCAGGTACCCCTAATGTTTTTGCTACCTGTGTTGCCTTAATGATGGCATTTTCTTCAAAAGTTGTTCCGTTTTCTTCTATTTCACCCTGAAAAGCCGTTTCCGACAGAGGAATGATCTCAATTCCCATATCCTGCACCATCATGGCAACTTCCCTGACTTTTCCCTGATTTGTACTTGCCAATACGATCTGTTTCACTTTCCCATCTCCTTGTACGCCAAAAGCACAGCATCACAGATGCCCTGTGCCACTTTTTCCGTATATGCATCTTTCTGCAGAAGTTTTCTCTCCTGCTGGTTACTCAAAAAGCCCATATCGAGCTGCGTGACCGGAATTATTGCATCCCGTATCACCGCATTGTCATCCTCCCCCGGAATAATATCCAGCGCTTTTTCATTTGTCGCCTCTGCAACTTTTGTGAGCAGCAGATAGGCAAGATCCGCGCTGGAAAATTCCGGAATAAAATATTGTGCATTGTATTCCGTCTGGATACCGTAAACCGTTGTATCTTCTGCCGATGTCACATGTACACTGATCAGCATATCCGCCTGCAGGGCATTGGCAAACTCCACCCGTTCCTCCATACTGCGGCTGCTGTCGTCTTCTCTTGTATAGTAAACCCGGATTCCCTGCGCCAAAAGCAGTTCTCCGGCTTTCTTTACTGTTGTAAGTGCAATATCTTTTTCCTGCAGGCTCATATCCTGCACCACCACAGTCTCTCCTGCATCATTTCCGCCGTGCCCCGCATCCAGAACGACAATCCTGTCATAAAGAGCTGACGGTGTCTGCAGTCTGATCTCCGCTTCCGTTCCCGTCGTTCCCCGGCGCAGCTGCACCGAAGCCTCCTGCGGCTGATTCAGAGCAATCGTAAAAAGGATTTTATCCTGTTCCTCTTTTATTTCGTTTCCCGTACAGGAAATATTCTGCTGAATCGGATGTTCCCGAAAATACCGCCTGTCAAGAAGCGTCCCTCCAATCTCCTTCTTCAGGCAGAGTGTGACCTTTTGCGCCATACAATCGCTCTGCAGCTCTATATCCTGCTGCGTTACCCCTTCAGGCAGCTGCAGCAGCAATGTATTTTCCTCCAATGCTTCATCATATTGCAGGTAATTTTCCTGTCCCGTTCCGGTCTCAGATGGCAGCTGTGCTGCCTCTCCCGCCTGTGTATCGTTTTTCCCGCTCTGGTACAAGAGCAGACCCAGACTGACCGCAAATACCAGAAGGCAGGCTGTCACATAGACTTTTGCTGTTTTTCCCGTCATGATCTGCTCCCCGGTTTCGGTCCCATAAACTGATAATAATAGGTTTTTAACATACCATTATAGATCTTACGGTTTTTATCTGCCTTTCTGCCGATCATCTGCTGTGCATCCTCATAAGAGGTGATCACGTAAAGCGACCAGGAATCCAGCTGTCTGTAGCGTTCTCCCAGCGTCCTGTAAATGGCTGCGATCGTATTTTTATCTTCCAGGCGCTCTCCATACGGCGGATTCGTAATGATAAAACCGTATTTTTTCGGATGGCTGAGTGCTTCTACGCCCCTGCGTTGAAAATGGATATACTGCTCCACACCTGCCAGCTTTGCATTTTCTCTTGCAATCCTCACCATCTCATCATCAATATCATACCCCTGGATATCCGGCATCTGGCTGAAATCAACCAGTTCTGCTGCTTCATCCATGCATGCATACCATTCTTTCTTCGGAATGATATGTGTCCAGCTTTCTGCCAGAAAGCTGCGGTTCATACCAGGTGCCATATTAGCTGCCATCATAGCTGCCTCGATTGGGATCGTACCGCTTCCACAAAACGGATCCACCAGAATCCTTGTCTTATTCCACGGAGTCAGCATGATCAGTGCTGCTGCAAGGTTCTCTGCGATCGGGGCTTTTGCCGTCAGCTTCCTGTAGCCTCTCTTATGTAAAGATTCCCCTGTTGTGTCCAGAGAAACCGTCACTTCATCCTTATGCAGAAAAACACGTATCGGGAAAGCATCTCCATCCTCCGGGAACCAGTTCACATGATAAGATTTACGCATTCTCTCTACCATGGCTTTTTTCATGATCGACTGGATATCCGACGGGCTGAACAGCTTACTTTTGACACTTGCCGCCTTTGCGACCCAGAACTTTGCGTTCTGCGGCAGATACGCTTCCCACGGAAGCGCTTTTGTTCCTTCAAACAGCTCATCAAACGTTTCCGCATGGAACTGACCTACCTTGATCAATATTCTTTCTGCCGTACGCAAAAAAACATTGGCACGACAGACCGCCTCTGCATCACCGATAAATGTGACACGGCCATCTTCGACCGATGTTATTTCATATCCTAATTCTATAATTTCTCTTTTTAACACTGCTTCCAGCCCGAAATGGCATGGTGCAATACATTCAAATGTTTTCATACATTTATCTTAAAATGATTTTTTCAGACTGTCAATACAAATGATGTATGTCATTATGTAAAGCAGGACGGTGCCTGCTTTTGCTTACTGTTCGTTTTTATTAGACTGTTTATCCTTGTAGTCAGAAGTGCAGGATTTCGTGTCATTTGCATTTTTATATGCCTGTTTTGCACTGTTCTTAGACTGTTCATCCTGGCTGTTCTGTGCATTGTTCTTTGCGTTTGTTTCATTCTTTGCCATTGCTCTTTCCTCCTTCATTTTGTATTGCAATACTAGTATTCGGAGGATTTTAATTTTTATGCATATTCGGTCTTGTTTTTTTCATAACCGGTCACTTAGGCAAAAAAATTCTTGATAATTTTTCTAAAATATCCTATAATCTATTTATACAACAGCAATCCCCAATTGCTCTGTTGTAAAAATAGTATTTTTATTTATACTCCCCTAAACAGCCTATCACCCCTGATAGGCTGTTTAACTTTGTATAAAATACGCCGCAGCGCTATCGCTTATTTTTAAAAAAGGAAAAAACAAGAAATACAAATGCCAGAACAAACAAGAACGGCAGAAGTGCACTGACAACAGAAAAGAGCAACCCGATGATCGCACATAACACGATCAGAACCGCTGCAATAACAAGCGGAACAAGTAACCTGCCTCCTCTGAATTCCCAGTGTTTTTCCTGTATATCCTGTTCGATCCCGGATTTTGGAGTTTCCGGCTTACCGCCTTCCGCTGCCAGAATACTTTTTGCAAGCAGTGCAGGATCTCCCAGTTTCTGTATCGTTTCTTCCTCCGGGATTCCCTTTGCAGCTTCCATCGCAAAATAGTCTTTATAATAGGAAATGATGTCTCTCAGCTGATCCGGATCCAGCTGATCCCATAATTTTCGTTCTAACGCATCAATATATGCTTCCTTACCCATCTGTTACGCCTCACTCCTTCCCTATTCCGGCTGCGCTTCTTCCAGTTTATCAAACACTTTCTGCAGGATCATAGACGTTGCATATGCCTGTACCGCAAACATGACCAAAAGCCATAAATACCATGTGTATGCCAGCAGCAGAGCACTGGCAGCCAATGCAAGCGCCGGTACAAACCAGATGATAAATACAACCAGCCATGTCTTAAAGTTGGACACAGAAATGATAAATGTGTTTTTAATGTAATTAAAAATTGTATTTTCATATCTTGCAATGACCGGAAACAGAAACGGTAATAAAAATGACAGCAATACCATCTCAAATCCGATCAGAACAACCATAAAATCCGTCATCTGTCCGGCAGATCGTATCATATATGCATATTCTGCCCACACAACGCCAAGATACACAAGGATCACCGCCCACATTTTGGTACCCACCTTAAAATTCTGCCTAAATGCTTTCCAGAATCCTTTCCACATCGTACCATCTTCGTTTCTGACCATTTTATTGGTCATGGTAAACAATGCTGTTACAGAGGCTCCTATTGTAATAACCGGAATACAGGACAATATAAAGGTCAGATTCAGTACAAAAAGATCTCCAAACCGTTCCAGAGCTTTTATGATCGGATTTCTGGTATCCGTTCCCTTTTCCATCTGATTCAGCGGATTATTTTCGCCGGTCAGTTCTTCCTCTGTTTCCATCTGCGCAGCAATTTCCGTTATGGTACGTCTTTCTTCCGTTTCCTGCGCTGTATCATTCTGTAATGTATCGCTCATTTTCATTTTCCTTTCCGGATCAATTTGCAGGATCCAGTTCCTATTTTACCATCTTTCCCCGCAAAAGACTATTAAATAAGCATAAAATAAGAGTTTTGCGAAATTTCAGGGTACAAAAAAAGCACACACCCGAAGGTATGTGCTTTTGAATTGCAAATATCAGCCTTTAACAGCACCAACTGCCAGACCAGATACGATGTTCTTAGAAAGGATGAGGTATACGATGATAACAGGTAAAATAGAGAATGTGATCATCATGTAAACCTGACCCATATCAAACTTCAGGTAGTCAGCAGAACGAAGTGTTGCGATCAAAATAGGAAGTGTCTTCTTCTTGTCATCTGTTAAGATCAGAGCAGGTGTGAAGTAATTGTTCCAGCTTCCTACGAATGAGAAGATTGCCTGAACCGCGATAGCCGGTTTCATAAGTGGAAGAGCAATCTGGTTAAATGTTCTGAACTCGCCGGCGCCATCGATACGGGCTGCTTCCAACAGTTCCAGAGGAAGTGTACTTTCCATGTACTGCTTCATGTAGAAGAATACGGCAGGAGCTGCGATCGCAGGTACGATCAGCGGAATGAAAGAGTTCATTAAGTGCATTTTTCTCATTAACTGGATGAAACCAAGTGCAGTTACCTGTGTAGGAATCATCATGATACCGAGAATAAATGTGAACATAAATTTCTTTAATTTGAAATCATATGCATGGATCGCATATGCAGTCATTGTTGAGAAGTATGTACTCAGCAATGCTGTGAAAGCAGCAACGATAACACTGTTAAGCAGACCGGAAAGAATCGGGATGTTACTGCTGTGTAATAAGCTGTCTACGTTCTTCAGGGCGTTTGTACCCGGCAGAGCGCTGAAACCTTTTGTCAGGTCTGCATGAGAACGTGTTGAGTTTACAAATAATACGTAGAACCAGAACAGACACATAATAGTAATAAGAACAAGCACTACATATGAAATGACTCTTCTAGTCTTTACGTTTAAACCTTTAGATGATGCATTCATATTTTCGCCTCCTATTTCTCTGTTGCCTGATTCATTTTAAATACGATGACACTTAAAATACCGGTTACAATAAACAGGATAACTGAAAGCGCACCACCAAGACCGTAGTTCTTAGAATACAAGTGCTTATTCAGATACATGATCAGTGTCATTGTTGTACGAGCCGGATTACCCTGACCATTTGTTAAGATCTGTGGTACATCGTACATCTGCAGACCACCGATCAGAGATGTAACCATTACGTATACCAGAATAGGTCTTAAAAGTGGTAATGTAATCTTGAAGAATACCTGTGTAGATGTTGCACCGTCTACTTCGGCTGCTTCATATAAGGATGTATCAATACCTAACATACCTGCCAGTAATAAGATCGTTGTATTACCAAACCACATTAAGAAGTTCATGAATCCAACCAGGGATCTTGCACTTCCTGCATGTGACAGGAATTTGTAAGGCTGGCTCAGGATGCCCATCTGCATCAACAGAGAGTTGATAGGACCACCATCTGAGAACAATGTAAAGAATAACATGGCAAATGCTGATGCCATGATTAAGTTCGGTAAGTAAATAACAGTTTTAAAGAACTGCTGATGTTTTAATCTCAGGCTCGGATCTGAGAACCAAGCACCAAGAAGTAAAGAAATAAGAATCTGTGGAACAAAACCGATGATCCACATGATCATTGTGTTGCCTAAGTATTTAGGCAGGTCACCTGTTGTAAACAGGGTTGCATAATTCTGTAAACCAATAAAAGTAGGTCCTACTTCTGTCAGACCGTTTTTAAAATAATGTTCAAAGAAACTATTATAGATCGTGCTAATCAGAGGAATTAACTGAAAGATAATAAATACTACAACAAAGGGAATTAAGAAAATGTAGCCCCACCGATTATAACGAAGAACAGTTCCGCTTTTCTTTTTAGCCATACTGTACCACACCTCCGCATGTTATTTTTCCAAACCTGTCGTTAAAAAAGTGCGCCTGTCCGGCTGACCGCCAAACAGGCGCACTAGCTATTTCGCTATCTTACTATGCGATTCCTAAATCTTAGTATGTAAGTTCAGGATATTTTTCAGTAATAGCTGTGTAGAATGCATCAAGTGCTTCATCATATGTAGCGTAGTTGCCATCGAAGTAGCCTGTCATAGCATTCTGGAACTCTTCGTTACATCCCTGATCGTACTCTGTGATGTTAGAAAGAGAGATCTTATCAGCACCTGCACAGAACATAGCCAGTGGATTCTGTCCGCCTAATACAGGGAATGCATAAGCATCATCCTGAGCTGCTGCTTCCATAGCTGGTTTGTTGTTTACGAAGTCGCTATCAGCTTTAACGATTTCTGTCATGATTGATTCATCTGTTGTAAGTTTTCTCATGATATCTGCAACAAGGTTAGCATTGTCTGTACCTGTAGCTGCTGCGATCCATGTACCGCCCCAGTAGAAGCCCTGAGGACCTTCACAAGCACCCCAGCCGCCTGCATTAGCGATAGAACCTTCTGTATCAGCTGCCATAGAGAAGTTGATTAACCAAGCTGGTCCAAAGTAGCAGAATACCTTTCCTTCTGGATAGAAGCCTTTGCTCCAGTCATCTGACCAAAGAGCCTGTGTTCCACAGTATCCGTTGTCAGCCATATCCTTAGAAGCATCAACCCATGCTTTGATGTTATCATCGATCTGGATCTTGCCATCAACAACCCAAGGAGTTGTTACGTTGTTAGAGTATACACGGAATGTATCGTTTGTTGTAGCTGTCATCTTGTAGCCAGCATCTTTCATTTCTGCTGCTGTAGCATTGAATGTAGCCCAGTCAGAAACCTTAGCCTGTACTGTATCTGGATCATCAGAACCGAAAACTTCTTTAGCTGCTTCACGGTTGTAGATCAGAACACCAGGACATCCCTGCCATGAAAGACCCTTTAAGTTTCCGTCAGAATCTGTCATGATATCTTTTGTATACTGATACTGGTTAGCTAATTCAGAATCTTTGATTCCAAGATCAGCTACTGGCATACAAAGGTCTGTGTTAACATACTTTAATGCGTAGTCAGCTTCTACTAAGAACATATCAACCTTGTCATCTGCTGCTGCATCTGCATTTCCAGGAAGAGTAGCATCCAGGTTGTTCTGGTAAGCATTGTCTGTAGATGGTGTAGATGTGAATTTAACTTCAACATCACCGATCTTACCACCTGCTAAAGCATCATCAGGATCGTTTGCTTCGTATCCCGGATAGTGATCTTTCAGACGGTTAGCGAACTCGTCGTTCCAGCAGTAAATGTTAAGAACTTTACCTGTATCTTCCGGAAGCTCTACATCTGCTTCTTCATCTGTTGCAGCATCTGTTGCTTCATCTGTTGCAGCGTCTGTTGCATCTGTTGCTTCATCTGTTGCAGCATCTGTTGCTGCGTCTGTTGCTGCAGAATCATCTGCTGCATCGTTGCTGCTACCGCATCCTACTAAAAGAGATGCTACCATAGCTGTTGAAAGAACTACACTTAATAATTTCTTTTTCATTCTTTTTTTGTCCTCCTCTAAAAAATGTTTGAAATAAAGTGTTGGTTAATAGTACCTTGCATTTATTAAAGTATCACTTGTGTGATATAAATGCCATTATTGGCTTGCAACCGTCGCTCCCGGCAAAAGGATACCCGGTACTGTAATGGAAGTGATCTCCGTTGTACTCGGTCTCTCGATCAGGGCGATCAGTTTTTCCGCTGCCAGCATTCCCATCGTCTTGGTGTCCTGCTTGATCGTTGTCATCTTTGGTTCTATCTTCGTCGCCAGTGAAATGCCATCGTAGCCTGCCACCGAAATATCTTCCGGAATGCGGAGCCCTGCGGCTTTTATTACATTGATGCCACCATATGCAGCATAGTCGTCCGGGAACAAAATACAGGTTGGCGGATCCGTAAGCTTTAAAAGTTCTGCCGTTGCGATCGCCGTTCTCTGGATATCCCGATAATCGGTCTCCCGGATATATTCTTTCGGAACAACAATATCATGCTGTTTCATCACTTCCCGGAAGCCTGTCAGACGCTGCCTTGTGACTGCGGAATCACGGCCGTGTATGTATGCGATCTTCGTATGCCCCTTTTGGATGATATAAGAAACCAGATCCGTGATCCCTTTCTTATTATCGGAAGCAATACTGATGCGGTTGGGAAATACCCTGTCGATCGTCACGACCGGAAGGTTACTTTCGATCAGTTCGATCACTTCGGGATCTTCAAAGTTGACACATGCAATGACAACTCCGTCGAAGCCCCTGTAACGGCTGTGCTCCAGATAAGACATTCTGTCTTTTCTCTGCTTATTGCAATTAAGGAATGTGATATCGTATCCCTGCGCCTCTGCCGTGACCTTAAAGCTGTCAAGCAGATGTGAAAAGTAGTTGTGTGTCAGACCACTGTGTGCTTCTTCCACAAACAGGACACCGATGTTAAATGTCTTATTTGTTTTTAATGCTCTGGCAACTGAATTGGGGAAATACCCCATATCCTTCGCTACCTTCTTAATATGTAGCTTTGTCTCCTCGCTGATGTCTCTGTGTCCATTCAGTGCTTTACTGACTGTGGCAACGGAAACGTGGCAAGCAGCAGCTATATCTTTCATGGATACCATGTCTTCTCCTCTCAAAGGAAAACATGAAAATTACTTAATCGTTTTCGCCTTTTTAATATATTACAATTTGGATATTTTGGCAATGGTTTTTTCATTTTTTTTGTATAGTTTCTATATTTTTGGTAGTATTTCACAATTTTAGCAATCCGTTTTTGAACAGTTCATACACAGTTCGTTTACATTTTGTTCACATTTATTCTATTCCATTTTCTTCTGTATTACAACCATTAAAATAAGTTTGTTTTTGCCAGCTTTTGCTTGCTTTTATTCTTGGCATTGAGTATAATTTTGTCTGTAAAGATTTCAAAATCTTGTCTTACTTAATCGTTTTCTAAGTTTTCGCAAATTTAAATTACGAAAGGACTAGAATTATGAAATTTGGTTATTTTGATGATGACAGAAGAGAATATGTCATCACATCTCCAAGAACTCCATACCCATGGATCAACTACTTAGGAACACAGGGGTTCTTCTCTCTGATCTCCAATACAGCAGGCGGCTACAGCTTCTACAAGGATGCACGTCTTCGCCGTATCACACGTTATCGTTATAATAATGTACCGATCGATATGGGAGGCCGTTACTTCTATATTAATGAAAACGGTACGATCTGGAATCCGGGCTGGTCTCCGGTCAAGACAGAGCTTGACTCTTATGAATGCCGTCACGGTATGGGCTACACCATTATCACCGGTAAGAAGAATGATCTGAAAGCAGAAGTTACTTTCTTCGTACCGCAGAATTACGACGGTGAAGTACAGCAGGTTGTTCTGACAAACGAAAGCTCCCAGGAAAAAGAATTCACACTGTATTCTTTTGCAGAGTGGTGTTTATGGGACGCACAGGATGACTGCACAAACTTCCAGAGAAATTTCTCTACAGGACGTGTTGAAGTAGTTGGTTCTACTGTATATCACAAGACAGAGTACAGAGACAGACGTAATCACT
>DJNY01000190.1:10929-27541 GCA_002441865.1 Lachnospiraceae bacterium UBA6452
GTTACAAACAATGCACCGACTAATTCTATCGCAGACGGCTGGTCCCCGATCGCTTCCCACTGCAAGAAGATCAGACTTGCGCCGGGTGAAAGCAAGACTCTTGTATTCGTACTCGGTTATGTGGAAATGCCGGTAGATCAGAAGTTTGAAGCAGACGGCAAGACGATCAACAAAGTAAAAGCACTTGCCATGATCGACCAGTACAACACACCTGAAAAGGTAGCTGCCGGAATGGCAGAGCTGAAAGCTTACTGGGACCGCCTGCTTGGTATCTTAAATGTCAATACACCGGATGAAAAAGTAAACCGCATGGTCAACATCTGGAACCAGTACCAGTGTATGGTAACATTCAACCTTTCCCGTTCCGCTTCCTACTTCGAATCTGGTATCGGACGTGGTATGGGCTTCCGTGATTCCAACCAGGATATTCTCGGATTTGTTCATCAGATCCCGGATCGTGCAAGAGAAAGAATCATCGATATTGCTTCTACACAGTTCCCGGACGGCGGATGCTATCACCAGTATCAGCCGCTGACAAAGAAGGGTAACGCCGACATCGGCGGCGACTTCTCCGATGATCCGTTATGGCTGATCCTTTCCGTTGCAGCATATATTAAGGAAACAGGCGACTGGACAATCCTGGACGAAATGGTTCCTTATGATAATGATATGTCTATTGCACAGACAATGCTGGAGCACTTAAAAGTTTCCTTCTACCACATTGTAGACAACTTAGGACCTCATGGTCTTCCGCTTGCAATGCGTGCTGACTGGAATGACTGTATCAACCTTTCCTGCTTCTCCGATACACCGGGTGAAAGCTTCCAGACTTATACCAATCCGAAGTTTGCTGCTGAAGGCGGTTACTCTAAGGTTGCAGAGTCTGTTATGGTTGCTACTTTATTCACATATGCAGGTCCAAACTACGTTGCGATCTTAAAGCATCTTGGCAAAGACGACGAAGCTGCAAAAGCACAGGCTGAGATCGATAAGATGAAAGCCAATGTTATGGAATCCGCATGGGACGGCGACTGGTTCCTGCGTGCATATGATGCAAACGGCGAAAAGATGGGATCCAAGGAATGTGAAGAAGGCCAGATCTTCATCGAGCCACAGGGCTTCGCTATCATGTCAGAGATCGGTAAGGATCAGGGTGCTGACCTGAAGACACTGAAAGCGATCGACGAAAGATTAAATACAAAGCATGGTCTTGTTCTGAACAACCCTGCTTATACAAAATATTATGTACAGTACGGTGAAATCTCCACATATCCGGGCGGATATAAGGAAAATGCCGGTATCTTCACACACAACAATGCATGGATCATCTGTGCTGCTGCTTACGCAGGTCAGGGTGATCAGGCATTTAAGTATTATTCAGAAATCGCTCCTGCCTTTACAGAAGAGACTTCAGATCTGCACAAGACTGAGCCATATGTATACGGTCAGATGATCGGTGGTAAGGATGCTGGTTCTGATATCGGACAGACCGGTAAGAACTTCGGTCAGGGTAAGAACTCATGGCTGACAGGTACTGCTGCATGGAACATGGTTGCTATTTCCCAGTACATCCTTGGTATTTCAGCAGACTTCGATGGTCTGAAGATCGATCCGTCTATTCCTGCTGCATGGGATGGTCTTACTGCAACACGTCAGTTCCGTGGTGCTACTTATGACATCAAGGTTTCCAATCCTTCTCATGTCAACAAGGGTATCAAGAGCGTAACAGTTGACGGAAATGCGATCGAAGGCAATGTTATTCCTGCATTCGGCGACGGAAAGACACATACAGTAGAAGTTGTTATGGGCTAATCCATTACAAGTATTAAGGGCTTCGGCAAATGCCGAAGCCCTTTCTTTTTCTTCATACAATTATTATACCAGCGGTCCGAACAGCCGGAACACATGCCCACCGATCCGGTACCAGAGCGGCAGATCCACACAGAACTGCATATCGATCTTCTGACACTTCTTCAAGGTTTCCTGATAATCCTTTTCGATATCCAGAATGACCGGATTCTTATAAATAAAGGTTGCACATTCAAAATGCTCATACAGACTTCTGAAATCCAGATTGATACTGCCAACCACCGCTTTCTTGTCATCCGAAACAAATTCCTTCGCATGCACAAAGCCCGGTGTATATTCGTAGATCTTTACCCCCGCTTCCAGAAGCTGTGGATAATATGTTCTGGCGATCGCAAAGATGATCTTTTTATCCGGTATATGCGGCAGGATCATTTTCACATCCACCCCTCTTCTTGCTGCATAGGTCAGTGCTGTGATCATTTCATTGTCTATGATCAGATACGGTGTCATAATGTGCACATACTTCTTTGCCTTATACAGCATATCCAGATAGACACTCTCTGCAATATCGAGCCGGTTGATCGGATCATCATTGTAAGGGATCACATAGCCCGGTGCCATTGGTGCGCCAAAGCGTGGCAGATACTTTTCATACTCCCCTTCTCCCGCTTCTGTCATATACCACATCTGCAAAAACATGACCGTAAAGCTTCTGACAGCCTCTCCTTCCAGTTTGACTGCCGTATCCTTCCAATGTCCGAAGCGCTTCTTTATATTCATATATTCATCCGCCAGATTGATTCCGCCGTTATATGCCACTCTGCCATCGATCACTGCGATCTTACGGTGATCACGGTTATTCTGGTGCGTGGACAAAAGCGGTTTGACCGGCGAAAACATCTTTGCCTGGATCCCTTTTTCCCGCAGCTGCTGCGGATAACGGTACGGAAGCGATACAAGTGCACACATACCATCGTACATGACGCGTACTTCCACGCCTTCTTTTACTTTCCGCTCCAGTATTTCCAGCACATGATCCCAGACTTCTCCCTGATTGATAATAAAATACTCAAGAAAAATAAAATTCTCTGCCCGCTCCAGTTCCTTTAACAGATCCTCGTACTTTTCTTCCCCTGTCGTGAAAAATGTTACGTTTGTATGATCGTAAGTCGGAAATCCGTTCTGGCTTTGTATATAGTGGCCCAGATTACGGATCCCCGTGCCTTCTTTCTTCAGTTTTTCCACCACATGATACTCTGTCCGCAGATACGGTTTTGATTCATCCTTTCTGCGGTTTAGCAGCTTCTGCAGTCCCCTGTTTCCCGGATTCAGCATGATAAACAGATAAAACCCGATCCCGAATACCGGTACAAGACAGATTGGAAGTACCCACGCAAGCTTAAATGCCGGATTGTCCTCGCTGTTGATGATATAAATGATTGCTGCCATCCCAAGCAGATTGCTGATCGTGATCAGATCCTTGGATAGTCCCACCATCCTGAAGATTCCGACCAGACACAGTATCTGTAACAGCAAAAGCAGAACAGTGATCATAGTCCTGCCAAAGATCAGCCGGAACAGCACCTTGCCACCACGCTGCTTTACCTTTTTTGTTTTTTGGCGGATCCGTGATATTGACTCCTGTTGCATAAGTGCCTCCACATTCCACTCTCAGCATCATCCCGTCAATCTATGATCTTGATCACATCATCCAAGATATAGGAAAATGTCGGGGATGAAGATGTTTCATTTTCTATATATGGTGTATTCAGATCGATCCGTTTTGTACTATCATATGGATCAACACCTGTCAGATTTCCTGAAAACACCTGCTTTTTACCACTGATCAGATCATTTACCGTATCTTCAACGATCTGATCGGTCTCCTTTGGCACGATTGCCTCATTGATATCCAGAATACGCACCCAGTTCTTATCCAGACCTGCCATGGCATCCTGTCCATATGTCTTGCCGTCTATGCAGTCCTCGATCTTTTTGTCGTGTAAAAGCGCATAGATCGACTGTTCAAAATAATAGGAATAATCCGCGCAGCAGCTTACCAGGGATCTCGTTGGTGCAACATCTGTCATACTCTGATTATAACCAACATGATAAACAGGAATGCTGCCCCCGGCATTTTCACATGCTGTTGCGGGTCCTATTGTATCGGAATGCTGTGAGATCAGGATACAGTCCTGTCCGATCAGCTCCGTTGCCACCTGCTTTTCCATGGAATAGTTTGACCAGGTATCCGTATATTTGACAAGCATCGCCGCCTCAGGTACAACCGATCTGACGCCCAGATAAAAAGCTGTATAGCCGGATATGACCTCTGCATACGGAAATGCCGCAACATATCCGATCTTTGCCTGCTGTGGCGTAATGATCCCGTTTTCTATCATTTCTTTTAATTTGACGCCTGCTACAACGCCGCAGACATAACGCCCCTGATAAATGGTTCCGTAGCAGTTGTGATAATTGGAAAATACCGGTTCCTGATTGGCATTATCCCCCGTAGGAACGCAGAACTGGATCTCCGGATGCTTTTCCGCCATTTCTTTCACAACCGGCCCATAACCGTAGCTTGCTGCAATGATATAATCGCATTTTTCTGCAACCAGCTCCTGCAGCGGTTCCTCGATCCGGTCTTCCGTTACATTATATTTTGTCACACATTCGATCTGATCCCCGTAAACTTCCATCACATGGTTCCTTGCCTTGATAAAGTTTTCCATATACGGCGTGATCTCATCACCGACAAAAATAAATCCTACCTTCAGATGTTTTTCCTCTGTCCGCGTGATATGATGTATGCCAGATGCCAGGATACACATAACCAGTGAGGTGATAATACATAAAGTGTATGTCCGTTTCATCTTACTTATCCTCCTTCGACTTTGCATACAGTTTTTCCACATCAATACTTCCGTCTTCGATCAGGGACAGTAAAATATCCACCAGTTTCGGATCAAACTGTGTTCCGCTGCAGCGTTTCAGCTCACCGATCACAAAATCAAGATCCAGTTGTTTTCGATAGACACGGTTCGCCGTCATGGCATCAAATGCATCGGCAATACCGATGATCCTTGCATCTAACGGGATCTCTTCTCCCTTCAGGCCGGCGCAGTATCCGCTTCCGTCATACCGCTCATGATGATATAATGCACCCACGCTCACATTATCGATCATGGTGAAATCCTTCAGTATCTCACCGCCGCGCGTTACATGTGTTTTCATGATCGCATATTCTTCATCCGTCAGTCTGCCGGGTTTATTCAGGATCGCATCCGGAATACCGATCTTACCGATATCATGCAGCAGTGCCATCTGACGGAGATTTTCACATTTTTCCTTTGAATAATGCAGCCGCTTTGCGATCGCCACGGAATACTCCGATACGCGGAAAGAATGTTCGCTTGTATTGGAATCTTTCGCATCTACCGTCCGTGCAATGGAAAGAATAGTTTCATTTCCCATCTGGATCTGCTTCCTGGCGTATTCCAGCTCATATTTCTGTTTCAGCAGTGTTCTCTGTGCCTGCGTTCTTGTAATGAACCAGGTGATCCAGATCAGTACAAGTCCCGCAATAAAGATAACATATAACCGGAACCACCAGTTCTGATACATTTCGGTTTCTTTTTCTATCGGATAGTTTGCCGATTCCACAACCCTGCCGTCCGCACCGTCCAGGATTGCGATCCGGAACGTATAATTTCCCGGTTTCAGTTTCTGATAGGTCAGCTTGTCGAGTTCGCTCAGCAGACAGACAGACGCTTTTGTATCATAGCCCTCCAGATAAACGCTGACATACGGATCATTCATGGAATAATTCAGCACTTCCGGTTCCAGCACGATCGTATCCGCCTGTGGTGAAAGCCTGAAAGTATCCACACGGTCAATATCATATTTTTCGCCATCCACATAAATATAATCCAGGATCATACGATATGATTTTGCCGTCATATCCGATTGTGACATATTGACTTTTACCACACCGCTGTCACAGCATAAATACAGTTCATCCGCTTCCCGGTACATCCATGCATTGGCAACCAGGGAAGAACGGAATCCGCGCTTTGCATTGAGCAGCAGATAGTCTGTTTTTTCATCTGCCAGCAGATCCTCTGTGTCTGCCACGTAAATACCGGCGCTGCCCAGGATCCAGCATGTTCCGTCTGTATTGCAGATCATGTCAAAGTTATTGCTGTACGGGAAGTTCTTCAGATATTTTATCATTCCGTCCGGCGATCTGTAGCACAGCCCGTTACTGGTCACAATATAGATACCGCCAGAGACCGGATCTGTAACCATACGCAGAACCACGTTCGAGGACAATCCATCCTCTTTTCCGATATGCGCTGCGATCTTATCACCTTTGATCTGTGTGATCCCGCCACCGTCAGAACCAATGTAAAAATCAGTTCCGTCTGCCAGCAGGCAAAGTGATTTTTCATTCACAAGTCCGTTATCCGCCGAAAAGACCTGCGTGACCTCGTTATCCGAAAGGATTGCCACGCCATAATCTCCCGCAGCCACAACCCGCCCATCCGAAAGCTCACAGATATTCCTAAACCGCATACCGGGCATTCCTTCCTCTTCCGTGAAATTCCTGATACGATAAGTACCGTTACCATTAGCAGATACTTCATATACACCCATTCCGGTTGTTGCGATCCACAGCTGATCCCGGCTGTCTGTCATGAGACATCGCACTCTTGTATTTTGCAGCAGCTGACTGATTTCATTTTCTATCCTGTTTTTTTCATCCCGGTCCAGAATGATAAGTCCATTATCCGTCCCACAGAAAAGCAGCCCCTGCCATTTTTCCGTTGCATTGACAACAGCCGTTTCCCCGATTTCCGGGAACAGTTCCGCAAACGGAGACTGGCACAGTTCCAGCAATCCGAGCCTTGAAGAGCTGAGCCATAAATTTCCCTGATAATCTATCAGCATATTATCAATTGAACTCGTAAATTTGCCGGTACTCAGTTTTTCATAGGCACCGTTTTCCTGTACGATGGCAACGCCTGTGTCCGAACAGACAAAAATCTCATTTTTCTCCGTCATATAAAAAGAATTGACAGACTCGATCCCGTCCATTGTGATCGTCCGAACCAGCTTCAGCTGCTCCTTTTCCGTCTGATAGAGCAGGACGTGGTCATCTTCCGTTGCGGCAAGCAGCAGATCATCTGCAAAACAGGCTGTATGTAACGGTTTATTCTGCAGAAAGCCTTTTGGCGTCTGTGTGATTTCTCCGTCCTTCAGCCAGTAAGTCTTTCCTCTTTCTGTCACGATCATGACATTTCCATTCCCGTCCGCCGACATATCCATGACATTTTTGATCTGCTTATAGGTTTTGGTTACCTTTACACCACTGCTTAAAGATACCTGCGAAAGTCCCTCTGTCGTTCCGATATAATAATTGCCGTTAGAATCACAGACAATACTTTTTACCGAATTGGACTGCAGCCCGTTTTCATCGTCCAGCACATTCATCACATGCTCATTGATCAGGATCGTCACACCGTCGTCATTGGTTCCGATCCACAGTCTGCCTTCTTCATCCACATATAAACAATTGACGTTTTTAACCGACTCAATATCCTGGAACAGCTTGAACCTGGTACCGTCATAACTGAACAGCCCCGCATAGGTACCGATCCAGAGCTTACCGTCTTTCGTCTGCGCGATATCATTGGCTTCTCCGGATAACAGTCCTTCCGCTTTCCCGTATTCCATCTGAATATAAGAATCATAGTCAGACGTTTCCTTTGCCTGCACATTTTCCTGCTGCAGAAGAGCCCCTGCCATGACGAGCAGCAGGATAAGCAGTGTATCAGCCTGTTTCCTCGCTCTCCGGAACCTGGACAGTCTGATACACAGATACACGATCTCCACACAGAGCAGTTTATCTAAAAATTCCACACAGAACTGGCCGAGCAGATTCGCAAGATAAGCAGGAAAACCATTATCGATGCAAAGCTCTATGACCTGATTTCCCCATACATTTCCGCTCTGCCCATCATACAATACCGTATTGAGCACAACAGCAACCGCCGTCGAAAACAATGCCAGTCCCATACCTAATGTCATTGTCCTGAACTGGCTCTCAAACACCTTCTTCTTTGCATAACAGCCTACCACAACGCCAAGAAGTGCTCCCACAATACAATACACGGACTGCCGGTCAACAAAAATGCCGTAAATGATGTTATTCGTAAAGCCTACGATACCACCACACACCGGTCCTGCCACATAAGCGATCAGAAAGGTGCCTATCGAATCGCACCAGATCGGTAACGTCAGTCTGTCCGCCGCCGTCCGTCCCAGCAGATCAACTGCCAGTGCGACTATCGTCCATAAAATGATCCTGTACTCTTTTTTATTTTTCATCCGTAATCCCCTTACCACTCTTTTTCCTCTTACACAATGCATAAATCCATTTGAAATAAATTATATCATACTTGGAGTCTCATGAAAATATGCAGATGCAACAATAGCTCCCGTTCCTGCTCCGGAAATTCATAGCAATGCGCACAGACGAGATACCCATCTCTGCAAGCTTCCCTATGCTGCATAGAGAATGCCAAAGAAATTTTCTATACAGCAAAAAGAGCTTGAAATCAAATGATTCCAAGCTCTTCATTCAAGCGTGCGTGAAAGGATTCGAACCCTCGACCTTCTGGTCCGTAGCCAGACGCTCTATCCAGCTGAGCTACACGCACATATGCTTTGTTACGCCACCCGCAACATCATGTATTTTATATGATTCTTCCCGTTATGTCAATACTTTATTTTGATATTTTATATTTATTTCTCATAGAAAACAATGATCCGGATATCATATAGAATTCCTGCCAAAAAACATATACAAAGCAGGAATTCTATATATAATATATTTTATTTTGTATCCGCGCTGTTATCGGAGACAACCGATTCCAGCTTGATCAGATCATCCGCGGTTTCCCGGAAGCTGCTACAAAGGCCTCCGGACATTGTATAGACCACATCCGGCTGCTGATCTGTCATAAAATAGTAGCAGTTTGCTGTCGCATTATGGTCACCGACCGTAAAGGTGTAAGTCTGCTCTGCCGTTGTTACGGTAATGATATTCGATGGATTTGTGAGCCCGTATTCTGACAGGTCTGTCACATCATCAATTTCTTCGTCCGCTTCTACCTTTGTCACATTGGCAAGCATACTCGTGATCCTGTCATTATCCATATGCAGCTCTGTATTCTGGTCATAACTCCAGTTATCATCCGTTTTGGTAAAGGATAAGGTTTCTCCATCCAGCCGGTAAGAAAATGCTGTTATCATATCTGCATCGATCTGCGCCACCTGGATCTTATCCTCCTCTTCCTTTTCCGCCTGCTTCTTATTATATTGCTGTAAGAGAAGATAACCACCGATGAGCAGTGCCAATGCTATTACAAGCACAACCATTTGAACTTTCTGTTTTCGCATTTCTTTTTCTCCTTGTCTTCTTTTCCACGCCTATATATCTTCCGCTTTTCAACTAGCGTCTTCTCCTCCTTACCCAGATCACAATACCGGCTGCGAGAAGTAATACCGGCAGAAGGATCACAGTAGTCAGTCCGAGGAATACGAACTGATTCTGCGGAACCGTAATGCTCTCCTGTGTGTATTCTTTCACCGGAATCGATACGGAACTCTGTTCCTCTGACAGATCATTGATCACACGTGTGAACAGCTGCAGGTTGGAACCGCCGACCATCTGGCTGGATGCGTCTGTAAAGAGATTCTCGGAAGAGAATACAAACAGCGTACTTGTTGTATCGTCCGTCGTTTTCTCTACTTTTGCACCCAGGGTGAACTGTCCTGTCTCATCGCCGTCTTCTGCTTCATAGCTTGTCATTTTCTGCGGATCATCCTTTACAACCGCATTTTCACTTGTAACAAGCATCTGTGTTACGGAGAGTGCATCATTTTCAGATACAGTCAGCCCCTGTGCATATGGTGCAAAGACATACTTGGAATCTGCAAAATCAGATGTATACGTATTGCTCTTGACTTCCGGGATCAGATAAAACGGATTCTGGTAATAATGTCCGTTATCTGTTTCCGCCAGAATACCCTTTGTTACGGATACCCCGTATTCCTCCAGAATGGATTTGAAATTCGTCATATCCTTATCTGTGTAAGTTGTCACGACAATGGCTTTTCCGCCTGCTGCCATATAATCTTTTACCTTCCGGGCATCATCTGTTGAAAAATCACTGAGCGGAGCCAGGATCATGATCGCATCCGCATCCTCCGGAATTGCATCCTGATCCATCAGATTCAGGTCTTCCACTGTCAGATTTGCCTTTTCCATAGCAGCCTGGAACGAACTGTCAAGTTCCTGTTCATCATGTCCCGTGATACGGTAAACAACGGGCATATCAGCTGCAGTCACATAATCCAGTGCACTTGTGATCCTTCCTTCTCCGTCATATCCGGTCGTTTTCTGGGAATATGTGTTATAATCAATCTGTGTTTCATACATATCTGCATAGGAAATTACCTTATTTCTCTTTTCTCCCACTACGATCAGACTGTTTTCCTGCAGCGTATCACTTGTATAATCCGAAGCAAAATTCGGATATTTGACCGGATCTTTATATTCTACTTTAATATGAGAAGATTCACTTTCGTACTTGGAAAGTGTCTGGGAAATCGTCTCATCCAGTGTACTCTTCTTTCCGTATACATAGATCGTTACATCTTCCTGCATATTTTTTAAGAACTGCGCCGTATCATCTGTCAGGGAATACAGATGATTGCTCGTCATATCAATACTGGATACGGAAAGCGGCAGCTGATCTGCAACCAGATTGACAAGTACCGTCACTGCAATTGCAACTGCGATCATTCCGGTGCTGAATACACCTGTTTTCAGACTTTTGACGGAAATGCTCCATCTTCTCTTCTGAATGGACTGGCAGGTCAGGAACAAAAGCAGCAATGTAACGGTTATAAAATAAATCACTGCCTTCAGATCCAGCGTTCCTGTCAGGAAAGCAGAAAATCTCGTATAAAAGTCAAAGCATCCCAGAATCTTTGTCAGTACATTGCCCTCTGAAGAGATCATATTGCAAAGTCCACTCATGATATAGCAGACAAAAAGGGCTGCAAAGGATAATACTGCTGCAATCACCTGGCTTTCCGTCAGAGAAGAAATGAACACACCGACTGCCATACAGGCAAGCCCATATAAATAGAAGCCCAGGATCGCTGTATATGCTTCTGCCAGCGGAACATTGCCGAACTTTGTCAGGATCAGCGGATACAGGCAGATCACAAGCATTGGAATCGTAAAGACAGAAGCCAGTGCCAGAAATTTTCCTGCAATGATCTTTCCAAGAGAAACCGGTGCTGTCAGAATGAGCTGATCGGTTTTATTTTTCCGTTCCTCCGCAAGACACCGCATCGTCAGGATCGGAACTGCCAGAAGCAGGATAAATCCACACGCACTGATCACATTTGAAAAGTAAGCACTGCCATATAACAGGTTGGTCGCAGTAAAGTACAATCCGACAAAAAAGAGGATCGCTGCCATGAACAGCCAGCCTATCACCGTATGTAAATAACTCTTAAATTCCCTTTTCCATATCGCCAGCATTGTCTGTCTCCTCCTTCTGCGCTGTTTCTGCCGTCTGTGTTTCTTCTGTTTCAGCAGTCTCTGCTGCATCCTGCCCGGCTGTTTTTCCGTTCTCCTGTTCTTTTGTCAGTTCCAGGAATACATCCTCTAAGGATTTACTTGTCATCTTCATCTCATAGATCGGCAGCTTATGCTCTGCCATATAATAGAAGATTTCTTCCCGCAGATCCACTTCCTTTTTATAATGAAGCTCCATCTGCCACAGATCATTTTCCGGACTGTGTGATACATGCACTTCTTCAATAGCTGTATATTTGTCTTTCAGATCTCTTTCCGCAGCCCTGACTGCCTCTTCTGTACCGTGAAGCTGCATGGAAAGCACATTATCGCCGCTCATCAGCCGGCTCAGATTTTCCGGTGTGTCACTTGCTACCAGTCTGCCATGTGCAATGATCATAATATGATCGCAGACCGCACTGACTTCCGGTAAAATATGAGAGCTCAAAATTACCGTATGTTTCTTACCCAGGCTCTTGATCAGCTGTCTGATCTCTATGATCTGCATCGGATCCAGACCGACCGTCGGCTCATCTAAGATAATGATCTTCGGATACCCTAAAATCGCCTGCGCCAGACCGACTCTCTGTTTATAACCTTTGGAAAGATTCTGGATCAGTCTGTCCTGCATGGATGTGATCTTTGTCAGTTCCATGACCTCCCCGATCTGTTTCTGTCTCTCACTTTTATCGATCTTCTTCAGCTCTGCCACAAATGCCAGATATTCTTTCACAGTCATGGTATCATAAACAGGCGGAAGTTCCGGCAGATAGCCAATATTCTTCTTTGCTTCCTCCGGTTCCTTATAAATATCATGTCCGTCAATCTTAATTTCTCCACTGGTTGCTCCCAAGTAACCAGTCAACATGTTCATCGTGGTTGATTTTCCTGCCCCATTCGGACCCAAAAAGCCATATATCTGCCCTTCTTCTACCTGAAAGGACAAATCATCCACTGCAACATGATTGCCATATTTTTTCGTCAGATGATTTACTTCTATCATGGTCTGCCTCCCTGTACCATCTTATATTTGCTCCTATCATAATTTGGAATTGTGAAAAAAAGGATATGATTTTGTGAAAAAAGTGTGTAGAAATTGTGATATGCTATTTGACACGGACTGTATGCTATGATAACTTATTATCTATGGGTAACCACTCTGGAGAGTCTCTCACCCTCTTTGGGAAGAGAGCGCCGAAGGTGTACGGCTTACAGCCAATCTCTCAGGCACAAAGGACAGAGCATTACATATCTGATACGTATTGCATGTTCTTCTCTTTAGAGTCAAATCATGACGAAGAGAGGAAGGAACACAAAAATGTTAGAAACTATCAACAATCTACTTGGTGCAATCGATGACTTCGTATGGGGCGTTCCCCTGATCGTACTCATCCTTGCCACAGGCATCTATCTGACGATCCGTGTCAGATGTCTGCAGGTCACTAAACTCCCACGCGCGATCCATTATATGTTTCATTCGGAATCCGAGGATCTGGATGGTGAAGTATCCAGCTTTGCTGCACTTTGTACCGCGTTATCCGCAACGATCGGAACCGGTAATATCGTCGGCGTTGCAACAGCTATCGTAGCCGGTGGTCCGGGCGCATTATTCTGGATGTGGATTGCAGCCTTTTTAGGAACAGCCACCAAATATTCGGAAGGTCTTCTTGCCGTAAAATATCGTACTGTTGCAGAAGACGGGCATATTGTGGGCGGTCCGTTCTACTATATTGAAAAAGGTATGGGAGAAAAATGGAAATGGCTTGCAAAGCTTTTCGCTTTCTTTGGCGTTGGCGTTGGCCTTTTCGGTATCGGTACTTTTACCCAGGTAAACGGTATCACAAGTGCAGCCAACAACTTCTTTGATCCTGATAACATACATATGATCTCTTTATTCGGACGTAATTATTCCTGGTCCGTTGTGATCGCAGGCCTGATCCTTGCGATCTGTGTCGGTCTTGTCGTCATCGGCGGTTTAAAGAGAATCTCACAGGTTTCACAGATTGTCGTACCATTTATGGCTGTGATCTATGTGATCGCTGCCATTGCCATCCTGATCTGTAATGTTACAAAAATCCCAGGAGCTTTTGTAACGATCATCCAGAGCGCATTTGGTCTGCGTGCTGCCGCAGGTGGTGCTCTCGGTGCAGTCCTGCTTGCCATGCAGAAAGGTATTGCCCGTGGTATCTTCTCCAATGAGGCCGGTCTTGGCAGCGCACCCATCGCTGCAGCCGCTGCTCATACAGAAGAACCTGTAAGACAGGGACTTGTTTCCATGATGGGAACCATTATCGACACACTGATCATCTGTACCATGACCGGTCTTGCCATTGTCATCACAGATACATGGAACATCGGTCTGGAAGGTGTTGCCGTTACAACTGCAGCATTCCAGCGTGGACTTCCGCTTCCTGACAAGGCATGCTCCTTTATTTTAATGCTTTGTCTGATCTTCTTTGCCTTTACAACGATCCTTGGCTGGGATTACTATTCTGAGCGTTGTCTCGAATACCTCTGCCATGGCAACCAGAAGGTCGTACATGTATATCGCTGGATCTACATTCTGGCTGTTCTGATCGGGCCTTTCATGACGATTTCCGCTGTCTGGACGATCGCTGATATCTTCAACGGTCTGATGGCACTGCCTAACCTGGTAGCTCTGATCGCATTATCCGGCGTGATCGTAGCCGAAACAAAGTCTTACTTTGAAAGAATTCCGAAGTATAAATAATTTATAATAATGTAAATAAAAAAACATATAGTAAGCAATCACGTTTGACTCCCCTGCGATTTGCAGAGCACATTTGCCACGCTCCAGCCGCAAAAAAGCGTTGCGGTCTCTCCGCTGTGGCAAGTGCTCCGCAAATCTCGGTCGTCTACACTATCGATTGTTTACTATATGTTTTTTCTGTTGGTATCATATTATATAAATGGAGTTTCGCTTGCGAAACTCCTGCGCCGAACGCGATATGCCATGAGATTCTTCCTCATGGCATATATTTTCCGCTTCGCGTGAGTGCGCATCATTATATATATGAATGTTTTACATTCATATATATAGCCCGGGCTTAATTGCCCAGGCTTTTCCATTTAAGATATGCATTGATGAATTTATCGATATCACCGTCTAGGACCGCATCTACATTACCTGTCTCAGCCCCGGTTCTTGTATCTTTGACCATGGTGTACGGCTGCATGACATAAGAACGGATCTGATTGCCCCATCCGATCTCCGTAACCTCACCACGGATATCAGACAGCTTTTCCGCATTTGCTTCCTGTTTGAGCATATACAGCTTTGCACGCAGCATCTGCATTGCTTTGTCCTTGTTCATATGCTGGCTTCGTTCGTTCTGGCACTGTACCACAATACCTGTCGGCAGATGCGTGATACGGATCGCGGAAGACGTCTTATTGATGTGCTGTCCACCGGCTCCGGAGCTCCGGTATGTGTCGATACGAAGATCTTCATCCCTGATCTCCACATCCACATCTTCTTCAATATCCGGCATTACATCCAGCGATACAAATGAAGTCTGGCGCTTTCCCTGCGCATTGAAGGGAGAAATACGCACCAGTCTGTGTACCCCCTTTTCAGACTTCAGATAGCCATAGGCATTCTCGCCGTTTACCTGGAATGTGACCGATTTGATACCGGCTTCTTCGCCTTCCAGGAAGTCCAGCTCCTCTACCGTAAACCCTTTGCGTTCTGCCCATCTTGTATACATTCGATACAGCATCTGCGCCCAGTCACAGCTTTCCGTTCCGCCTGCACCCGCATTCAGCTTCAGGATCGCATTACATTTGTCATACTCTCCCGAAAGCAGCGTACGGATCTTGATATTTTCCAGAGTCTGCACAAAGCTGTCAAATTCTTCTCTCGCTTCCTGTGCAAGCTCTTCATCGTTTTCTTCATAGCCCATCTGGATCAGCGTCTCGATATCTTCGTACTGCTGGTACAGATGTGCACATGTCTCTACATCATCTTTTAACCTTTTGAGAAGCTTCGACTTTTCCTGTGCTTTGTCAGCATCATCCCAAAAGCCCGGTGCTTCCATCTCCCGTTCTAATTCTTCGATTCGCTTTTCTTTATCAGCGATGTCAAAGTGAATCCCTTACTTCCGCAAGTGGAGATTCGTAGGATAAAAGTTCCTGTTTTAACTGATCGAGTTCGACCACTCTGCTCACCACCTTTATAGCTGCTACAGCTTTCTACTGTACCTTTCTGCCGCAGCAGTTCTTATATTTCTTTCCGCTTCCGCACGGACACGGATCGTTCGGATAGATCTTTTCACTTTCTCTTCTGACAGGTCCTTTCGGTGTGGAATCGTCTTTATTGGTTCCTGTTACCTTTGCAACCTGCTCACGCTCTACCTTCTGCTCGATTCTGACATTGAACAGCAGTCTGACCGTATCTTCCTGGATCGCTACTGTCATGGCATCAAACATATCATAGCCTGCCAGCTTGTATTCTACCAGCGGATCTCTCTGTCCGTATGCCTGCAGTCCAACACCCTGACGGAGCTGCTCCATATCATCAATATGTGACATCCACTTCTGGTCGATGACTTTCAGAAGGATCACACGCTCTACCTCACGGATCGCTTCAGGCTGTGGGAATTCTGTTTCCTTGCTTTCATACAGTTTCACAGCTTCTTCCTTCAGGGAATGTTTCAGTTCATTCTTCTTCATGCCCTTGATATCCGGATGGATCACTGGCTTTAACGGAATGATCGGCAGAAGAAGCTGGTTCAGTTCGGCCAGATCCCAGTCATCACTGCTTCTGTCATCGGAAATGCAGGAATCTACTGCATTTTCCACGATATCCGTGATCATTTTGTAGATCACATCACGCATGCTTTCTCCATTCAGTACACGGAGACGCTCTGCATAGATGATCTCTCTCTGTTCATTCATGACCTGATCGTATTCCAGAAGAGTCTTTCTGATACCGTAGTTGTTACTTTCGATCTTCTTCTGGGCAGTCTCGATCGCCTTTGTCAGCATCTTATGCTCGATCTGCTGTCCTTCCTCGATACCGAGTGCATTGAACATTGCCATCATACGGTCTGAGCCGAACAGACGCATCAGATCATCCTCTAAGGAAATATAGAAACGGGATTCACCCGGATCTCCCTGACG
>DJNY01000190.1:27654-28673 GCA_002441865.1 Lachnospiraceae bacterium UBA6452
ATGATACGCAGACCACCTGCTTCTTTGGATTCATCATCCAGCTTGATATCCGTACCACGGCCTGCCATGTTGGTAGCGATCGTAACGGATCCGTGGATACCTGCATCTGCAACGATCTCAGCTTCCAGCTCATGGAACTTGGCATTTAATACCTTATGCGGGATACCTTCTCTCTTTAAGAGTCTGCTGATCTCTTCGGATGCTTCGATCGTGATCGTACCGACCAGAACCGGCTGTTTTCTGTCATGTGCTTCCTTGACAGCTTCCACAACCGCATGCAGTTTTTCTTTCTTTGTCTTGTAAACTGCATCCTCCCAGTCCTTACGGATGACAGGGCGGTTTGTCGGGATCTCGATAACATCCATTCCGTAAATATCACGGAATTCTTTTTCTTCTGTTAAAGCAGTACCTGTCATACCTGCCTTCTTTTCGAACTTGTTGAAGAAATTCTGGAAGGTGATGGTTGCCAGTGTTTTGCTTTCTCTCTTTATCTTTACATGTTCCTTTGCTTCGATTGCCTGATGCAGGCCGTCGGAGAAACGGCGTCCCGGCATGATACGTCCGGTAAACTCATCTACAATGAAGACCTGATCGTCTTTTACAACATAATCCTGATCACGGAACATCAGATTGTGGGCACGCAGCGCCAGAATGATGTTATGCTGGATCTCCAGATTTTCCGGATCTGCCAGATTATCGATCTGGAAGAACTTTTCAACCTTTTCCACACCTTCTGCAGTCAGATTGACCAGCTTATCCTTTTCATTAACGATGAAATCACCGTCTTCTTCCTGCTCGATACCCATCATGATATCCAGCTTGGACTGCTCTTCCTGGTCTTTACCACGCTTAAGCTGGCGTGCCAGGATATCGCATGCCTCATACAGCTTTGTCGACTTGCCGCTCTGCCCGGAAATGATCAGCGGTGTACGCGCTTCATCGATCAGAACAGAATCGACCTCATCGATGATCGCATAATGCAGATCACGAAGTACAAGCTGTTCCTTATAAATAACCAT
>DJNY01000190.1:28812-43317 GCA_002441865.1 Lachnospiraceae bacterium UBA6452
CCTAAAAATTCGTGGATCTGTCCCATCCACTCCGCATCACGCTTTGCCAGATAGTCATTGACCGTAACGATATGTACGCCCTTTCCTTCCAGCGCATTCAGATAAGCAGGCAGTGTGGATACGAGTGTCTTACCTTCACCGGTACGCATTTCAGCGATACGTCCCTGGTGCAGGATAATACCACCAATGAGCTGTACCCGGTAATGCTCCATATTCAGAACACGTTTACCAGCCTCACGGACTGTCGCAAATGCCTCCGGCAGAAGATCATCAAGTGTCTCGCCTTCCGCAAGACGCTTTTTATACTCTTTTGTTTTGCCTCTTAATTCTTCATCTGACAGTGCACGCATCGTATCGCGATAAGATTCGATCTTCTCCACGATTGGCTCAATACGCTTCAGTTCCCGTTCGCTGTGGGTTCCGAATACCTTTTCTATCATTTTCATAATTTGCCTTAACTCCTACTGTTCTCTGCACAAAGCAGAGTTATTCAGGATAAAACCTAATGTACATTGTAACAGATTTACATAGATGATTCAACATGAAAGGATGGTTAAGAAAGTTAAATTTTTATGAATAGAAAGAGGCTGAATCATTGCTTTTTCGCTCTTTTAGTGTTAGAATTTTAACAAATGGGGTTTCCCCAGAAGAAGAATAAGACAAATGAGGTGTAAAAAATGGCAAAAAATTTTGATGAATTATTGTCAAAGGTATCTTCTTGCTCAAAGAAGAAATTATCTGTAGCCTGCGCACAGGACAAGGCTGTTCTGGAAGCTGTCAAGGCTGCTAAGGAACGTGGCATTGCTGATTCCATTCTTGTCGGTGACGAAGCAAAGATCCGAGAGATCGCTGCTACGATCGATATGGATTTAGCCGATTATGAGATCGTCAATGTAGAAGACACTGTAGAAGCTTCTCTTGCAGCCGTTAAACTGGTACATGACAAAAAAGCCGATATGTATCTGAAGGGTCTTCTCGACACAAAGACATTCTTAAAGAGTGTTCTGAACAAGGAATGTGGTCTTCGTACAGGCAAACCGTTATCTCATGTCTGTGTATTTGAAATTCCGGGGATCGACCGTCTGTTATTCTTTACTGATGTGGCATTTATTCCATATCCTACACTGGAAGATAAGGTGAACATCATCAACTATACCGTTGAAGTTGCAAATGCCTGCGGCGTTGAGAATCCAAAGGTTGCCCCGCTTGCAGCGGTTGAAGTTGTCAATCCGAAGATGCCTGTTACTGTAGATGCACAGCAGCTGACAGAAATGAATGAAAGAGGCGAGATCAAAGGCTGTATCGTTGACGGACCACTCTCTCTTGATATTGCGCTTTACAGAGAAGCTGCAGCCGAAAAGGGCGCACTTAACCGTAAGATCGCAGGTGATGCAGATATTCTTCTGTTCCCTGATATCCATGCCGGTAACCTTGTATACAAGGCAATCGTACATATGGTTCCGGTTAAGAACGGTAACATCTTAACAGGTACCCAGGCACCGGTTATCCTGACATCCCGTTCCGACACATGTGAGACAAAGGTAAATTCCATTGCACTTGCAGCTGTTATGGCAGAAAAGATGATGAAATAATATATTTTCATAAAGAAAGGAAACAGTTATGTCTAAGAAGAGTTTAATTATCAATCCCGGTTCTACTTCTACAAAGATCGGCGTTTTTGAAGATGAAACATTATTATTTGAAGAAACACTGCGTCACTCCACAGAAGAGATCGCAAAATATGCAACTATTTTTGATCAGAAAGACTTCCGTAAGGAAATTATCGTGAATCTGTTAAAGGAAAAAGATTTCGACATCAATTCACTTGATTTCGTTGTTGGCCGCGGTGGTATGTTAAAACCGATCCCTGGCGGCACTTACGCAGTAACAGATGATCTTTTAAATGACTTAAAGATCGGCAGACAGGGACAGCATGCTTCCAACCTCGGCGGTATCCTTGCAAGAGAGATCGGCGATTCCATCGGCGTTCCTTCTTTTATCGTTGATCCGGTTGTTGTAGACGAGCTGATCCCAACTTCCCGTTATTCAGGTGTTCCGGAGCTCCCAAGAACTTCTGTCTTCCATGCACTGAACCAGAAAGCAGTTGCTAAGAGATATGCAAAGGAAATCGGCAGGTCTTATGACTCCCTGAATCTGATCGTTGTTCACATGGGCGGCGGTGTTTCCGTAGGTCCTCACAAGCATGGCAAGGTCATCGATATCTTCAATGCTCTTGACGGCGACGGTGCATTCTCTCCGGAGCGTGCAGGCGCAGTTCCTGTTGGTGCACTTGTAAAGATGTGCTTCTCCGGCAAATATACAGAAGCTGAGGTTTACAGGAAATTAGTCGGTAACGGCGGCTTCAATGCTTATCTTGGAACAAACGATATGCGTGATGTAGAAAAGATGGTTGACGAAGGCGATACAAAGGCTGCAGAAGTACGTGATGCATTCATCCAGCAGATGTCCAAGAACATCGGTGCTATGGCTACTGTCCTTGAGGGCAAGGTTGACCAGATCATCGTAACAGGCGGTATCGCATATGATAAGGGTGTTGTAGACGGTCTGAAAGCCCGCTGCGAATGGATCGCTCCGTTTACCGTATATCCGGGCGAGGATGAGCTTCTTGCACTTGCACAGGGCGGTCTTCGTGTTGTGAATGGAGAAGAAGCGGCTATGCAGTACTAAGCCCTTTTCTATAAAATTAGAGATATTATAATATGTAATAATACGAAGAAAACCATATACCAGTCAATCACGCTTGACTACCCTGCGATTTGCTATGAGCACATATTGCCGCGCTCCAGCCGCAAAAAAGCGTTGCGGTCTCTCCGCTGCGGCAAGTGCTTCGCAAATCTCGGTCGTCTACGCTATCGATTGTCCGGCATATGGTTTTCTTCTGTATTTCTACAAATAAAAATAGCTCCAGCATTATATTTCTATGCGATAGCTACAAATGCGTCTTTCTACTTGGCTAAGTACTGACAATGGATATGGTGCCACGACAAGGATGTCGTGGCAGCGAACCTGAGACATGGATGTCGAATGTTCGCGTGCCATATTCATGTTAGTACGTGCCTTAGTAGAAAAGCATGCGTAGCGTGCATAAAATATAATGCAGGAGCTATTATTTTTTAAATTTAAAATTAATGATGGAACAGGCGGATTCCTGTGAAGCACATTGCCATATTGTACTTGTTGCAGGTCTCGATGACATTGTCGTCACGGATAGAGCCGCCCGGCTGTGCCACATATTTCACACCGCTCTTATGTGCTCTTTCAATGTTATCTCCGAATGGGAAGAACGCATCGGAACCAAGTGCCACATCTGTATTCTGATCCAGCCATGCTCTCTTTTCCTCACGGGTAAATACAGGCGGTTTTTCCTTGAAGAACTTCTGCCATTCGCCCTCTGCCAGAACGTCCATGTAATCTTCTCCGATATAGAGGTCGATCGTATTATCACGGTCTGCTCTGCGTATATTGTCTACAAACGGAAGATTCATAACCTGTGGCGACTGACGCAGGAACCAGTTATCAGCCTTAGAGCCTGCCAGTCTTGTACAGTGGATACGGGACTGCTGCCCCGCTCCGATACCGATTGCCTGTCCGCCTTTTGCGAAGCAGACTGAGTTGGACTGTGTATATTTCAGTGTGATCAGTGCGATCTCGAGATCGATCTTTGCAGATTCCGGAATTTCTTTGTTGTCTGTGACTACATTGGAAAGCAGCTCATCATCAATCTTAAGCTCATTTCTGCCCTGTTCAAATGTAATACCGAATACCTGCTTGTGCTCGATCGGCGCCGGTACATAATCAGGATCGATCTGGATCACATTGTAGTTGCCGTTTTTCTTCGCTTTTAAGATTGCAAGCGCTTCGTCTGTATAGCCCGGTGCGATGACACCATCGGAAACCTCTCTTTTGATGATTCTTGCCGTGGATTCATCGCAGACATCGGAAAGTGAAATAAAATCACCGAAAGAAGACATTCTGTCCGCACCTCTGGCTCTTGCATATGCACAGGCAAGCGGAGAAAGCTCACCAAGATCATCTACCCAGTAGATCTTGCTCTCTACTTCACTCAGCGGAAGTCCGACTGCTGCGCCTGCAGGCGATACGTGTTTAAAAGAAGTTGCTGCTGGAAGCCCTGTTGCTGCCTTCAGCTCCTTTACAAGCTGCCAGCCATTAAAAGCATCCAGAAAATTGATATAGCCAGGCTTTCCGTTCAGTACCGTGACCGGCAGATCACTACCATCTTCCATATAAATGCGGGAAGGCTTCTGATTTGGGTTACAACCATATTTCAGTTCTAATTCGTTCATTTGTATTCTCCCTTTTTGTTTGATTATATTTTACTGGTTCTTATTCACGATCTTAGAAGTATACTTTCCTGTCTCGATCTCAATGTATCTGACAAATAAAGATACTTTGTTATCTGCATTTAAGCTGTTCCACAGAAGCTCTGTGAATGCATCCATATCATCCGGAACAGAGATCAGCTCCGGCTCTCCTTCAAAGCTTGGAAGCGGATTGCCATCTCCCATGTAAGTATGGATGAAACGTCCTTCGCCCGCTACCGGATTTTCGTAGGCAAATGTATAACGGTTGCAAGCTGCCGGATTGCCATTATTACTCTTTAAAATAGACATTGCATAATTGAAGCCGCCGTTTTCAAGATGCATGATACCTGAAATACGAGGTGTGTAGTTTGGTGCATCCGGTTCAAACTCTCTGGTGCGCAGTGCCTGTTCAAATGTCTGCTGCTTGTCCATCAGTTCATAGATCGTATCTGTCTGATCGCCGTTTGTCACGATCGTCTTATTGCCCAGCACACGTACCGGTGCATAAATGATCAGACTCGGATCACTTAATTTACTTGGATCAAATGCCTGTGTGCGGATACCCTCCCCGTCCTCTACAAAAACACGGTTACGGCTGTTCTCACTTCTGCCCATGATAAAATATGCAGTTACCGCATACTTGCCATTTGCACTCTTTCCAATGATAATACCTCTGCCCGGATATGCATTTTGCTGCAATTCCTTTTCAATCGACTTCATCTGCATGCTATAAATCCTCCTAAAATGATTGTAGTTTGACTTTCTATCGACCATACAAATCTACTATAGCATAGTTATATATAATTTTGTATCTTTTTTTATACCTATACGCGTTGGATATTCTCTGCTATAATTTGGGAAAAGGAGAAAACAGATGACAATTTTGATTTTTTTTATTTTACTGCTATGCATCTATCTGGACGCCAGCAAAAAGATCGACCTGCTGACCGGTCCGATACGGTTTCTGTATTTTCTGATCGTACCGCATTTTCCATTTATTTTTTACTGCTGTCTGATTTCAGATCTTTCCTTGATTCCTTTGATATTCCTTGCCCTTGGGCTGGCAGCATTTCATCTGTATTCCACGATCCGGATGCATTTTGTGCCCTTCCGCAGAGATGAATCCGGCAATACACGGATCCGCATCGAATACGGTGGCATGCTTCTGTTAAAGTCTGGTATTCTCGGTATTTTTCTGCAGATCTTCCTGTATCTTATCCTATATCTGACAAGCCAATTCTTTCTACCGTCTTTGTTCGACAGACTTGACTATGGCGTCAGCTTTGCAACTGCGCTGTTCTTTATGTTTGATATTATTTACACATGCGTATTTATCCTGCTGTTTCTGCTGAATGGTGGCATCCGTGTGATCTGCACCTGCAGACGGCTCGGCATTGTGAAGCGGGTTCTGATCTGTCTCAACCTCTGGATCCCTGTTATCAATCTGTTTCTTGCCCACTATATGTGCAGAGCTGTGAAAGATGAATATGCCATTGCAGTGACCAGACAGCAAAATGCCAATCTGCGCCCTTCCTCCGACGCCTGCAAAACAAAATATCCGCTTATTATGGTGCATGGTATCGGATTCCGTGATCTGAAATATTTTAACTACTGGGGACGTGTTCCTCGGATTTTGCAAAAGAATGGAGCCCGTGTCTACTATGGGCATCAAAAAGCCTGGGGAACCATAGAGGAAAATGCTGCTGCCATTGCACAGACGATCGACAAAGCACTGCAGGAGACCGGTGCAGATAAAGTCAACATCATTGCCCATTCAAAGGGTGGTCTGGACAGCCGTTATCTGATCAGCCGCCTTGGTTATGCAGACAAAGTCGCCAGCCTCACAACAATGTCAACGCCGCATCGCGGTTCGGAGCTGATCCCATTTTTAAACCAACTGCCGGATGGCATCTATCGATGGATCGCCGGTCTTCTGGATCGTTCTTCCGCCCAGCTTGGTGATGAACATCCGGACTGCTACCATTCCAGCAAGCAGCTTGATCCCGCATTCTGCAGCCAGTTTAATGAGGCAGTGCCTGACAGCCCGCAGGTCTATTATCAAAGCTATGCTTCTGTCATGAAAAACTGCTTCAGTGACTCTCTTTTGTCAGTGCCTTACTTCTTTATGAAGCTGCTTTCCCATGAGCCAAACGATGGTCTTGTGACAGAAAGCTCTGCCAAATGGGGACATTTTCAGGGAACGCTGCAAAGCCGGAAACGCGGTATTTCGCATGGCGATATGATCGACCTGAAAAGAGAAGATATCAAAGGATTTGATGTGTTAGAATGTTACATACAGCTTGTGGAAAACTTGAAGGAGGAGGGATTTTAACCCTCCTCCTTTATTACTCCAGTCCAAACTTCTTTGCGATCATCTCGTAGTTTGGCATTGGAACGCCTGCCCTGCGTCCCATGCGGACGGGTTCAAATACAAGACCTTCCAGCTCGGAATCCTTGCCTGCCCAGATATCACGCTGCATGGAGGTGGAAGCCTCCGGGGAAAGCGTATCCAGGATATCCAGATTGGTTTTTACGATATCCACGAGGAATGGAATCTCCATTGCTGTCGCAAGCGCATCCATTTCCTGCATACATTTCACGAAAAGCTCACGTTCTTCGCCAGCCTGCTGGAATACATCGGCTTTGGCATCATAATAAAGTCCGCAGGCTGCCATCGGTGCCACATATGCATATTTCTGAAAAGCATCTCTTGCAATATTGTCGGAGATGACAGCCTCAATTCCCGCCTGTCGCAGATCCTTTGCGATGTCAAACATTTCCCTATTCGGCTCCTGCTCTTTTCTTGCACCGTATACAATACGGAAGATGCTGCCCTTCTGCAGGATCACCCCCGGCTCCTTGATCTCTGCTGCAATGTAGATACAGCCGTCAAGCACTGTCGGTTCCGGTAAAAGTGCCTGCAGCTTACTGCCTGTTCCGTAAATATTCAGGATAGGAATGATCACTGTATGGGCATCACTGTGTGCCTGCAGAAACGGCACAATATCCATAACAGAATAGCCTTTCACACAGACAAAGATCACATCGGCGATTCCTTCATAGTCATCTGCCACCATCGCATGTACCGGAACGGTGAAATCACCAAGATGCGGTGTTTCCATTTTAATGCCGTCCTTCTGCATCTTTTCCAGATGCTTTCCTCTTGCGATCACTGTCACGTCTTTTCCTGCTCTTGCCAGATATGCAGCGATGCTTCCGCCGCAGCCACCTGCTCCTACTATTACATAATTCATTCTGATTGCCCTTTCTTCTTACTTCTTTATTTTCCATTCATCCTATATGCATTTACGCACTTTCCTGTCTGCTGTGACGTTGCTTATCAGACTATACCAATATATCCGCATAACTTCCGCCGCTTGCCTTGCACAGGTCATCCGGCGCAAGATTCATCTGACAGCCGATCCTGCCACCGCTGACATACACATCTGAAAGGGCCCTGGCACTGTCGCTGATAAATGTTTTGTACTGCTTCTTCATACCGATCGCCGTACAACCGCCGCGCACATATCCCGTTACCTGCGTGATATCCTTCACATGGAGCATGGAAACAGATTTCACACCTGCTGCTTTTGCTGCCTTTTTGAGATCCAGCTCTGCTTCGATCGGCAGAACAAATACATAATACTGCTTGTCATTTCCCTGTGTGACAAGCGTTTTATACACCTTTTCATGAGGCAGCCCCAAATTATCCGCTGTCTGGATACCATCTACAAACTCATCACATTCATATGCCTGATGCGTATACGGGATCTTCATCCTGTCGAGTATTCTCATGGCATTTGTTTTCACTTCTTTCTTTGCCATATAATTGCCTTCTTTCTTATAATACTTTGTACTGCATCCACTCGTAAATCAGCCGTGTACCTTCCATGATCGTATCCGGCAAAAGAGCACGCGCAACCAGTTTCGTTTCTTCTCCTTCGATACGCTCACCTTCTTCTGTTGTGCGGGCAAGATGCGCGTAATCGCCATCAATACTGTCTACAATATAATAAAATGTATTCATTTTTCATTTCACCTCTTCTTATTTGCGCAAGTTTCCTGCTTTCCCATATCGTATGTATCAAACAAAAGTTTTCTGTTCCATAGTGTAATCATTTATTTTCTCTCCTTGTGTCAGAAAATACATTGAATAAAGATCATATAGCAGACCGTTCCGCCCAATATGGACAACAGGGTATTGTGTTTCCACTTATGTAAGCCAACCGTCAGAAGAACCGCTGCAAGCTCCGGAATTCCATGATTTCCTGAAAGCGGTGTCACACCTTTCAGACAGTATACAACCAGCATGCCCATGATTGCAAAGGGAAGCACCTCTCCCAGATACAAAACGATCGCCGGGGTATGCTTTTTAAATATCACAAACGGAGAGAAACGGATTGCCATTGTAACAAGTGCTGCAACTGCCACAATACCAGCCGCATGTCCCTGGCTGATCGTACTGCCAGCCATACATCCTAAATATATCATACTTTTGCGGCTCCTTTCTCCATCCATTTTTTCCCGATCAATAATGCGATCGTAATGCCGGTCATGGCTGGGATCAGAAAGTCATCTGCTCCAAATACAAGAAGACTGAGCAGTGAAAGCATAACACCGCAAAGTGCCGGAAAATGCTGCTTTGTTTTTTCCCACTGTTCCACAAAAATGACCACAAATAATGCTGTCATGGAAAATTCCACACCCGCTGAATTAAATGGAAGTGTGCTGCCTATGATACTGCCAAGCAGACTGCCCAATACCCAGTAAATCTGATCCAGCAGAGAGATCCAGAAATAATATTCATTCTCCTCTACTCCCTCCGGCAGTTCCACATCGCAGACAACCGAAAACGTTTCATCCGTAAGGGCAAAGATCAGATACGGCTTTTTTCTGCCCGCTTTCTGGTATTTTGTCAGCATCGTAATGCCATAAAATACATGGCGGATATTTACCATCAGCGTCATGATCGCCGTAGCAGCCAGAGATGCACCGCTTCCCAGCAGATCGATCGTCACATACTGCATGGAACCTGCGTAAATACACAGGCTCATAAGGAACGCCCATATAAGCCCATAGCCCTGCTTTTGCAGCAGGATACCAAATCCCATACCAAGTACAATATAGCCTGTCATGATCGGGATTGATTTTTGAAATGCATATTGTATTGTTTTCTTTCTGTTATTCATCTGCTTATTTATTTTTCATAAGATCCTTCAGGCTTTCCATCAAAGCCAGATCAGAATCTTTTACTTTCAAATTTGTTGTGACCGGTTCTTCTCCCGGGCGTGTTACAGTCAGTTCCAAAATAGTCCCTTCTTCGATCGGGTGTGAAAACACGGTCTTTAAGAAGGAAATTACCTTTGGATGATTTTGTTCAAACTGCGCCTTTGCGCTCATTAGTTTCATCAGTACTGCAGGATTCATCTATCATATACTCCTATAAACTATTAGCGTTAAAACGGGAGATCTTTCGATCTCCCGCCTTTTATTTCATCTTTTCACAGATCACTTACCATTATTTGTTAGCAAGCTCTGCTTTGATCTGCTCTGTAAGCAGTGGAACGATCTTATTCAGATCTCCTACGATACCGTAGTCAGCTACATCGAAGATCGGAGCATCTTCATCTTTGTTGATTGCGATGATGATGTCTGATTCTTCCATACCGGCTACGTGCTGGATAGCACCTGAAATACCGATTGCGAAGTATACGTTAGGACGAACTGTCTTACCTGTCTGTCCAACCTGTAACTCCGGAGCCATTCCGTAGCTTTCAACAGCAGCACGTGAGCAGGAAATCTGTCCACCAAGTACTTCTGCAAGATCTTCCAGAATCTTGAAGTTTTCTGCAGATCCAACACCACGGCCACCAGATACTAAGATCTTAGCATCCATGATATCTTTGATGTCTGAAACAGCTTTGGAAATCTCAAGGATCTCTACATATCTGTTGTTTGGAGTAAATCCAGGATTGTAGTTGATCACTTCTGCTTTCTTTCCAGCTACCCTGTCAAGCTTCTGCATAACACCCGGACGAACTGTAGCCATCTGTGGGCGGTTGTCAGGACATGCGATAGTAGCGATTGTGTTACCACCGAATGCAGGACGGGTCATTAATAACTGGTTGTGTTTCTGCTCTTTTCCAGGAATTGGATTAACAGGGAAATCACCGATCTCCAGTAATGTACAGTCAGCTGTAAGACCTGTCTTAACTCTTGCTGAAACTGTAGGACCAAGATCACGACCGATAGCTGTTGCGCCAACTAACATGATCTCCGGCTTGTACTCATTGATAACAGAAGCAAGTGCATGTGCATATGGCTCTGTTCTGTAATTCTTTAATTCCGGATCATCAACAACGATAACCTTGTCAGCACCGTACTCAGCAAGTTCATCTGCAAGACCAGCAACTCCTGATCCAAGTAAAACTGCAGTTACTTCTGTTCCTAACTTTTCTGCAAGTCTTGAACCTTCGCCGACAAGTTCGAATGCGATACCGCTTAATTTATTATCTACCTGCTGTGCAAAGACGAATACGCCTTTGTACTTTGCTAATTCTTCTGCGTTCATTGCGCCCATTTTATTCACCTCTTAAATTAGATAATGTGCTTTGTTTTTAATGCGTCTACAATAATCTTAGCTGCTTCATCAGCTGTGTCTGGAGTAAATTTCTCACCAGCACCCTTACGTACCTTATCAGAAGCTCTTGCGATCTTTGTTGGAGATCCCATCAGACCGATATTGGAATCATCAACATCGATCAGATCTGCTCTGCCAAGTGTTGTAATTTCTGCATCACAAGCATCGAAGATTCCGCCCGGAGTCATGTAACGAGGCTCATTTAACTCAGAAAGAGCTGTGATCAGACATGGCATTTTGGCTTTCAGCATATGATATCCGTCTTCATACTGACGTTTTACGATAACGCTGTCACCTTCAACCTTGATATCTTCTGCATAAGAGATGATCGGAAGATTTAAGTGCTCTGCGATCTGTGGACCAACCTGCGCTGTATCACCATCGATAGCCTGACGGCCTGTGATGATCAGATCATATTCCATTCCTCTAAGTGCACCTGCGATAGTGGTAGATGTTGCCCATGTGTCAGCACCACCTAATACTCTATCTGTGATCAGAACGCCCTTGTCAGCTCCCATAGCCATTGCTTCACGAAGAACGTCAGCAGCCTTTGGAAGACCCATTGTTACAACAGTAACTTCAGCGCCTGTCTGATCCTTGATTCTAAGAGCAGCTTCAAGACCTGCCTTATCATCCGGATTCATAATTGTGAGCATTGCAGCTCTATTTAATGTACCGTCCGGGTTGAACTGTACGCCACCCTTTGTATCAGGTACCTGTTTAATACAAACAACGATTTTCACAGTATGTTCCTCCTTATTTCAAAAGATTAGCTGAAATTACCATACGCTGAACTTCTGAAGTTCCTTCGTAGATCTCGGTAATCTTAGCATCACGCATCATACGCTCTACATCGTACTCTTTGATGTAACCGTAACCACCATGTAACTGAACACATTTTGTTGTTACTTCCATAGCAACTTCTGCTGCACATAACTTAGCCATAGCAGCTTCTACAGAATAAGAAGTCTTGTGATCCTGCTGATACTGCGCTTTCTTCATAGCAGCCTTGTATACTAATAACTTAGCAGCTTCTACCTTTGTAGCCATATCTGCTAACTGGAACTGTGTATTCTGGAACTGTGCAATGGAACGGCCGAACTGCTTTCTTTCCTTTACATAGTTGATTGTTGTCTCAAGAGCACCTTCTGCAAGACCAAGAGCCTGCGCAGCGATACCGATACGTCCACCATCCAGTGTATGCATTGCGATACCAAAGCCTTTGCCCTTAGCGCCTAAGATAGCATCTGCAGGGATACGGCAGTCTGTGAAGATCAGCTCGTATGTGGAAGAAGCACAGATACCCATCTTGTTTTCTTTTGTACCGAATGTAAATCCAGGTGTTCCTTTTTCTACGAGGAATGCAGAAATCTCTTTCTGAATACGACCACGTTTCTCGATCTTACCTGTTACTGCGATGATTACATAAACATCAGCTTCTTTACCGTTTGTAATGAAACATTTAGAACCGTTTAATACCCATTCGTTTGTTGCTTCATCAAATACAGCCTTTGTCTGCTGACCCTGTGCATCTGTACCAGCACCAGGCTCTGTTAAACCGAAAGCGCCAAGCTTCTTACCTGAGCAAAGATCCGGTAAATATTTGGCTTTCTGAGCGTCTGTACCGAATGTCTGGATCGGATCTACACAAAGAGATGTATGAGCAGATACGATAACACCTGTTGTACCGCAAACTTTTGAAAGCTCTTCAACACACATAGCATATGTTAAAGGATCACAGCCCTGTCCTCCTAATTCCTTCGGAACAGGAATACCCATAAAGCCTGCTTTAGCCATTTTTTCTACTGTTTCTCTTGGAAATCTGTGTTCTTCATCGATTTCCTGAGCAAGTGGCTTAACTTCATTTTCGGCAAAATCTTTAAATAACTGTCTTGCCATTTCATGTTTCTTACTTAAAGTGAAATCCATTTTTTAATTCCTCCATATTTATAGTTCAGCGCAAAGCTTACTGTGCATCTACAGGTGTCTTTGTACGGTCTGCATTGTATACATAGAAACCTTTTCCGCTCTTCACACCAAGATTGCCGCCACGTACCATCTTGCGGATCAGTGGACATGCACGATACTTGCTGTCGCCTGTCTCATTGTAGAGAACGTCCATGATAGCAAGGCAGATATCAAGACCTACGAAATCACCGAGTTCAAGAGGTCCCATTGGATGATTAGCACCAAGCTTCATAGCTGCATCGATACCGGCGATATCTGAAACACCTTCCATCTTGATGAAAGCAGCTTCGTTGATCATTGGGATCAGGATACGGTTTACTACGAAACCGGCAGCTTCATTTACCTGTACAGGAGTCTTGCCGATCTCTTCAGCGATCTTCTTGATAGCATCTACTGTTTCAACCGGTGTGTTTACACCTGCGATCACTTCTACAAGCTTCATTCTGTCAGCAGGATTGAAGAAATGCATACCGATCATAGGACGTGTTAAGCCATTTCCGATCTCTGTGATAGAAAGAGAAGATGTATTGGAAGCGAAAATACATTCCGGCTTGGCAATCTTGTCAAGCTCAGCAAATGTTGTCTTCTTAACTTCCATATTTTCAAATGCAGCTTCTACGATCAGGTCGCAGTCTGCACACAGGTTTTCCTTTAAACCAGGTGTGATGCTGTTTAAGATTGCATCTACCTTATCCTGTGTCATTTTTCCTTTTTCTACAAGTCTTGCATAGCCTTTAGCGATCTTATCCTTGCCGCCTTCAGCCCACTCCTGCTTGATATCGCAGAGAGCTACTTCATAACCGTCAACCTGGGCAAATGCTTTTGCAATACCCTGACCCATGGTTCCTGCACCAATAACGCCAACTTTCATTGTTGTGCCTCCTTTAAATATTTGTTTATCTTTACCCACACATGGCTGGCAGGAATTCTGCCAGCCCGGTGTGTATATTACCTGAATAAATTAGCAGTTTTTGAATGGCTCTTTTACTTTTTCTTTGTTCTTGTCAAGGAAGAAAGCCATACCATACTTCTGGTCTTCTGTCTCGAAGCAGTCACCGAATAATTTCTCTTCGATCACAACTGCCTGATCCATATCTACCTGAAGACCTTCGTTAATTGCCTTCTTGCAGTTACGAACTGCGATCGGTGCATTCTTTGCAATGCCTGCTGCCATCTTCTGTGCAGCCGGAAGAAGCTCTTCCTGTGTATATACGGCATTTACAAGACCGATTCTGTATGCTTCGTCTGCTTTGATATTTCTTGCTGTGTAGATAAGCTGTTTTGCCATACCAGGGCTGACAAGTCTTGCCAGTCTCTGTGTTCCGCCAAAACCAGGTGTGATACCAAGACCGGTTTCCGGCTGACCGAATACGGCGTTATCAGAACAGATTCTGATGTCACAGCTCATGGAGATCTCACAGCCGCCGCCAAGTGCAAAGCCGTTTACAGCAGCGATAACAGGGATTGGGAATGTTTCCAGCTTGCGGAATACATCATTACCCTTCTTACCGAATGCTTCGCCTTCTGCCTTTGTCAGTGTGCTCATTTCTCCGA
>DJNY01000125.1 GCA_002441865.1 Lachnospiraceae bacterium UBA6452
TCGCCTACACTATCGATTGCTTACTGTATACTGTTTCTGTTTTTATATCAACTTTCTATTTTTTGATCTTCACAGACTTCTTCTGTCCTTTTCCCTTGAACAGACTCTTATAAGATTTCAACTGCTTCTTCGGTACTTTAATGACGCATTTTGCATTGATACCTGTGAGAGCACCTTTTCCGACTTTCTTTAATTTTGTACTCTTCACAGTAATCTTCTTGAGGTTCTTGCAATTCTTAAAGGCATTCTTTCCGATCGAAATAACATTCTTTCCAATCGTAACACTCTTTAAGCTCTGGCAGCCTTCAAAACTGCTGGCTCCGATCTCTGTGATCGTATCCGGGATAACAATGCTCTGCAGCTTCTTGCTGTTCTTGAATGCTTTTGCTGCAATACCCGTTACCTGATATTCCACATTATCAACTGTAACGTTTTTCGGAATTGTAACCTTCTTTGCCTTCTTCTCCTTTGCAGACAGCTTTGTAAGCGTTACAGATGGCTTACTTTCAGAAGAACCAGCGTCTGTTACCTGAAACTCTCTGCCTGTTTTCTCTTTCAGCGTTGTTCCAGTTGCAGGCACATCTGCTTCCGGCGTCTTGGAAGGCGTTGCAGATGGTGCAGGGCTTGGCTGCTCGCTTGGGGATGCAGATGGTTTTTCACTCGGAGACGGACTTGGTGACACAGTCGGTCTTTCATCTGATGAATTGCGGTGCAGGGTATAAGGAATTAAAATTTCGTCATCCAGATCCTCGTCACAATATCTAAATGCCCAGTAATCAATTTTTATAGCATCCCATTGTTTCTGCGTACCTGTATAATATACATCTCTTAACCCACTACAGTCATAAAATGCCCTCTCCCTTATACTCGTTACACTCATCGGGATCTCTATGCTTGTTAACCCAATACACCCCCTAAATGCATTAATCCCTATACTCACTACACTCGCTGGGATCTCTATACTTGTTAATCCGCTACAGCCGTAAAATGCAAAATCCCCTATACTCGTTACACTCGCCGGAATTTTCGTATTATTACAGCCTCGTATAAGAGTATTTGTCGCTTTTTCTATAATGGCATTACAGTTATCTCTGCTGTCATACACCGTATTGCCAGCTTCTACAACTATGCTTGTCAACCCGCCACAGCCGGAAAATGCATAACTTCCTATACACGTTACACTTTCTGGAATCTCCATGCTTGTTAACCCGCTACAACCTCCAAATGCATACTCCCCTATACACATTACACCAACCGGGATCTCTATGCTTGTTAACCCGCTACAGTCTTCAAATGCGCACTCCCCTATACTCATTACACCCGCCGGAATTTCTATACTTGTTAACCCAATGCAACCGTTAAATGCATACCTCCCTATACTCGTTACACCTTTTGGGATTTCTATGCTTGTTAACCCAATACAGTCTCTAAATGCATACCCCCCTATACTTGTTACACCTTCTGGGATCTCTATGCTTGTCAACCCACTACAGCCTCTAAATGCGCCCCCCAATATACTCGTTACACCCACTGGGATCTCTATGCTTGTTAACCTGCTACAGCCGGAAAATGCATAACTTCCTATACTCGTTACACTTTCCGGGATCTTTACACTTGTTAACCAACTACATTCATCAAATGCACGCTTCCCTATGCTCTTTACTACAATATTCTTTATTTTCTTTGGGATTTCTATAGCCCCTTCTGCACTTTCATCACAATCTGTTATTTCCACATATTGTGTTCCATCTGACTCCTGATAAATGCAATAAGACAGATTTCCTTCTTTTTCTTCCTCAGGCGTCTGATCTGCTGCAATGTCTGCCGCATCTGCTTCTTCTACAGTTTCCAGCTTTACTGCTGTATCCACGGTCACGGCTGTTTCATTCTGTGAAACTGTCTCCGCAGCTACCGGTACTGAACTGCAGACCATTGCTGCAGCCAATACCATTGTCAACATTTTTTGTACGTATCTCCTTTTCATGTGTACCCTCCTATTTTCTTATCTGTTTTTAAATAATCACTTTAAGTCCTCTTTTATGCCTGATCGCATTTTACTCTGCGGATTCCTCCATCAGATTGCTTTCATCGCCCAGATCTACCTTTTTCAGCTCACGTCTAAAGAAAATATCATACATGACCGGTACGATAAAGAGCGTCATCAGTGTTGCATAGGCAAGTCCGCCGATGGAAACAATGACCATACCGCGGCTCATGACCGCGGAAGCATCTCTGGAAAGTGCCATCGTCATCATGGCAAGGATCGTCGTCAGCGCCGTCATCAGGATCGGCCGCATACGTGTCTTTCCGGTTTCTACAAGTGCCTCGCGTTTTTCCATGCCATCCAGTCTTAACTGGTTTACATAATCCACAAATACAATACCGTTGTTTACAACGACACCCGCCAGTATCAAAAATCCCATCATGGCGATCATGGAAAGCTCCTCTCCTGTCAGCATCAGTCCAAGGAAACCGCCTGTAAATGCCAGTGGGATCGTAAAGAGCACGATAAACGGTGATAACAGGCTCTGGAACTGTGCGACCATGATCAGATAGATGAAGATGATCGCCAGTGTGATCATCAAAAGCATATCATGCATCATACTCATAACCTGTGTACTCTCGCCTGCGATCTCGATCCGGCAGCCTTCCGGTGTGTCATAATCGCCCAGCTTATCTTCCACCGTTCTGGATAACAGGGTTGTATTATAGCCTTCCATTGTATCCGCAGTAACGGAAATATAACGTTCCTGATTTTCACGGCTGATGCTGGATACGCTTGCCCCCTCGGATACCTTCGCAAATTCAGACAGCTTATGTTCTTCCGTCACAGATTTGCCGTCCTCATCCTGCTTCGTTGTCGCAAAGGTATATGCCATCAGGTTATCTTCCGTCAGTTTGTCCGTATCGTCCACGATCGTCACCTGATAGGTTTCGTCGACCGTTGTCAGCGTTGTCGCATCCTTGCTGTCCGTCAGTTTTCCGGACAGCTCACTGTAGATCTGTGCAACTGTCAGACCGAGGCGCATTGCCTTATCCTTATCTACGGTAATGACAAGCTGTCTGTCCCCGTCACTTTGTCCGTTTTCGACATTTTCAAAGCCCTCTATCCCGGAAAGCAGGTTCTTCATATCCTCACTGACCGAAAGCAGTGTATCCAGATTATCCCCGTAAATGTTCAGTGTCAGTCCATCTCCCGTCAGAGCGGACATATCCATATTAGAAGTTGCAATGCTGTATTCGGTCTGCGGATATGCTTCCATGATCTTTTCCAGCTTCTTTGCCACTTTACTGTTATTTTTTCCCGTCTCGTCATCGAGCAGCAGGAAGAATGTAAAATCCTTATTACTGCCGGAGCTCAGCAGCATATCACCGCTTCCGCCGCCGGACATAATGCCGACCGTTTCGACACCCTGTATGCCCTGCAGCTTCTCCATCAGTTCGTCTGCAACTGCATAACCTTCCGTTACTTTCATTTCATCGGGCATATTGACGGTCATGCTCATCTGGCTGCCGCCCATCTCAGGCATCATGATCATACCGGTTGACATCACGCGCAGGATACAGAGCACCAGTAAAGCAACCGCGATCGCAAGCGGAACAACCTTAACTTTCAGGCAGAAACGAAGCACCTTGTCATACACCTTCAGCACTTTGTCAAACAACCTGTGTGACTTTTCCTTTGTATTTTTCAAAAGCACCACACTCATACTCGGTACGACAGTCAGTGCTACGATCAGACTGGCGATCAGACTGTAGGCAATAGTCAGTGCCATATCCGTAAACAGTTCTCTGGTCAGACCTGTTGTAAAGACGATCGGCAGGAAGACGCAGATCGTGGTCAGCGTAGAGGCTGCGATCGCGCCCGCCACCTGATTGGCGCCCATAACTGCTGCCCGCGCTGCGCTGATTCCTTTATTGCGCAGTCTGTATATATTCTCAATGACAACGATCGAGTTATCTACCAGCATACCGACACCGAGTGCCAGACCGGATAAGGAGATCATATTTAGTGTAATATTCGTAAAATACATCAGTACAACCGCAAAGAGCACGCTCATCGGAATACTGAACGCCACTACAACCGTCGGCTTGTAATCTTTTAAGAAGATCGCCAGCACGATGATCGCAAGGAGCGCTCCCCAGATCAGGTTGGACAATACGGAATTGATGATCAGCTTGATATAATCCCCCTGATCCATCAATGGTGTGATATGCAGTCCGTCATACTTCTCTTCCAGTTCCTGAATTGCTTTGTTGCATGCTTTTGACACATCGGAAGTACCTGCGGTGCTTGACTTGGAAATACTTAAGATCACACCGTCGTTTCCGTTGATCTTTGCGTAGTTGTCGTCCGCATTGTCAATGACTGTCACATCCGCCACATCACTGATCCTGACATCTCCTACTTTATCTACCTTGCAGAGGACCATGTTTTCCACTTCATCTATTGTAGAGAATTCGTCTCCCACCTTGACAAGTACCTGTGACTCATCTTCATTTTTGATATAGCCTGCAGGCATGTTGAAATTCTGGGCGGATAAAAGCTGTGACAGAGTATCCAGTGTCAGAAGGGAATCCAGATTAGCGCTTTCCATTGCCTGCTCTCTGCTGTCATCAAGCTGATCCTGTGCGTCTTCCATCTGTTTTTCACCATCTTCAATGGAAGTCATCCCACTTGCCATCTGTGCTGTATAAGCACCGAAAGAAGCCGCTGCCGTGATCTTGCCGGCTTCTACATCCACATAGGCATCTTCTGCCTGCTGGATCGATGCATCCACTTTATCCTTAACCGCTTCCGCAGTCTTGATCTCAATTGCCAGATTGGCAAGTTCTGTATCGATCTGTGGGATTCTGATCTCTACGATATCATACAGCTTCTGCAGGTTTTCTTTTGTCATGTTCTTTGCTGCATCGCTGTTTCCCTGGCTTTCGAGCAGCTTTTTTAATGCTTTCAGCTTATCCGGATTGTCCAGTGCATCCTTTACATTTTCCGGGATCTGCGCCGTCTGCTCCACGATCTGCTGCTCTGTCATTTCTTTCGCTGTATCCTGCGCTGTCTGCTCGATCACTGCAGCTGCATCTCCAAGCATTGTCAGATAGGTATCTACATTTGTTGCATCAACCGTATCCGTGATACCTGCCTGCGCCACCGCCTGCTGTACAGCCGCGATCTTTACCTGCGTATAGATCTGTGTATAAACTGCCTGATATGTCTCATCCGATGTCAGCGTCTCTTTAGCAGTCTGAAAGCCTGCATTGATCTGGTTATAACTATCGACAACTTTATTGTCCACATAGGCTTTCCGCTCTGTTTTCAGTGCAGTTTCATCAGCCTGCAGTCCGACAAGCTGTGCAGCATAGGCAGCCTTTGTTGCCATCGCCTCATCCAGCAGCTTACTGTACTCAGCCAGTTCCTTTGTCTTATCTGTCTGCTCAGTCTGCAGCTTTTCCTGATTACTCTTCAGCTCTGCTTTTGCATCCTTCAGCTTTTTCTTTGCATCGTCCAGCTCTGCCTGTGCGTCATCCAGCTTATCCACTGCGATCCCCAATATCCGGTTGTTGATCTTCTCGATCTTTTTCTCATTTAAACGGATCTCGACGGTCTTTTCCACAAGTCCTGTTTCTGTTACACTGGCAACGCCACTCTGCCGTTCCAGATAAGGCGTTACGGTTTCCTCTGTGAACTTGGTCAGCTCATAAATATCCTTTCCGCTGTAATCGACTGCTGCATACATGGTCGCCATCATATCCGGCGAGATTTCCAGAAGGGATGGTGTTCCTGCCATATCCGGAAGCTCTATCTGGTCGATCTGGCTTGACAGCTTTACCATAGCACTGTCCATATTGGTCTCTTCCGCAAATTCCAGCGTAATCATGCTGTAATTTTCATTGGAAACACTGGTAACATTCTCGACACCATTGACAGTACCGAGTGCTGACTCCAGCACTTCTGTCACATCACTTTCCACCTTTTCGGGGGATGCGCCCGGATAGGTTGTGATCACAAGTATGTACGGAAGGGAAATACTCGGCAACAGATCTGTCGTCATCTTGGTGAAGCTGACGATACCGAGTACAAGCAGCATAATGACTGCGACCAATACGGTGAATGGTTTTTTGACACTGAATTTTGACATGTTTGGTTCTCCTGTTTTGACATAAAAGTAACTATTCAGAACCACATTCGCAAAATCGCATCTTTCGATGCTTCCTTTTGCTCATGTGGTTACTTCGCCCTATAAATATCACATAATATTCTCACGAATACAAGCATTCGCCGCATATTATGTGATATTTACACGGCTCTGAATAGTTCCCATAAAATAAGAAATGGGTAATGCCCATTTCTTATCAATTTTCTTTCTCATTTTGTTCTTAGATATCACCGGCTGTTTTGATAAATAATTCCTCTTCAACCGACTTTTTCTTTTCGCTTTCCTTCGGTGCATATTTCCCTTTCGGCTTGGAAATGATTTCATGCTTTCCTTCCGCAGTTTTACCGTCTTCGATCTGCTTGGCTACCTCATCATAGAATTCAAGCGCCACGATCTCATCATAACCCATATAAAAATCTGCATTCCGGGAATCACCCTTACTGATCTGTCCACTGTAATCATATGTCACATCTGTATGCTTACGGATTCCGACATAGGTATCCTCGATCTTAATAAACTTAACCGAAGTACGTGTGGTACGATTGCCTTCAATCTCCAGCTCCTGACTGAGCTTGATACCACTGCTTAAAATAACGCTGATCAGCTTCGAATCAATATTATCTACTACTATCTGATTAAATACTTCTTTCTTCATACCTATACCCTCTCACACATTAATGGATAACCCCAAGAATTACTTTATTTTATCATGTCAATCCCGCTTCGTAAACTGTTTTTTGTGTCTTTTTATCTCTTTCCCCCAAATTTTTTCAACTTTTTGAAAAAAATGCTTGCAATTCTATTTGATTTATAATACTATAGTCAAGGACGTTTTGAAAACGCCTTATGGCTAATTGGTCAAGCGGTTAAGACGCCGCCCTCTCACGGCGGAATCAGGGGTTCGATTCCCCTATTAGCTGTTAACTGTTTTATAACAGCCCAACCCGAAAGGGCGTGTGAAAAAATGAA
>DJNY01000216.1 GCA_002441865.1 Lachnospiraceae bacterium UBA6452
GACTTTACGACCATTCCGATCTCCAGATATCCATTCCGGTTGCTTGTCCGGTAAAACTCCAGAACACTGATCCCCTCTTCCTTCAACAGTTTTATGATCCGTTTCTTCTGCCGCTCACAGACAGCGGATCCCGCAAATTCCGTTTCTGCCAGATTTTCCAGTTGTTTTGAGGTATCCATGACAAATCCCGCAAATATATCCTGATTTTCCCGCTCCTGTGCACGCAGCAGCAGGGAAGATCTTGTCAGACATCCTTCATCCGGCTCTCCGGCTCTTTTCTGTCCTGCCTTATATTCCTGTGCGATCTCCTGCAAAAGCTGTGCATATCCGATCAGACGACTTCTGGTATATGTTTCGATTCCTTCTTTTCTTCCCATAGGTCAGACTCCTTTTTCTCTTTTCGGAATCTTAGTATACAGCATGGGCAGTTCAAAATTTGTCAAAATGTGGAGGAGTGGCTGTATTTTCTTCTTTCCTCATCACCACAACAAAGTAAGCAGGAGCCAATTATCAGCTCCTGCTTACTTTGTTGTCTTAAATATGATCTCTCCATTATGAACAAGTCCCAGCTTTTCTTCTGCGATCTCTTCCACATAAGAATCTGTCTGGACATATTTTTTCAGTTCTTCTAATTCCTCGGCTCTTGCTTCCTCGTCTGCTATCTGCTGCTTCAGTTCTTCCTGTCTGACAACGTATTGATCCTGCTTTTCTTTCAATTCCACACACTTGATGGAAACCATCAGCATCAACACAATGACAACCGTCGAAACCAAAAACATACCAGACCGATTCTGCCGCCTTCCCCGATACCTTCTACGGCTCATCACGATTCCCCATTTCTAACTGGTCTTTGTGTTTACATAAAGTTATCTTACCTTCTTTTATGTTAGCCGTCAACTTCTTTTTTAGTCCGTTTTTTGCTCTTCGAAATGCCCGCAAACCCTTTAAAACTGGACGTTTTACAATGTTTAGTGGAACCTTTAGAATACGCACCACTATATCTAGTATTCGGCGTATAATTGTTGACATAAAATTAACCAAAAAATCCCTGAAAATTTTTTTATAAAGATACATACCGGCGGCAAGACCAAACACAGCAAACCAGCGCAGCGTTCCCGCATTCATACGGTAAAGCAATGAAAAAATGACGACCGCCGCAAAAAACCAGAATAAAATATCCTCGACCGCAACCAGAACAGAGCCATGCGGCAGTACGCGTCTTACAATCCTGATCTGGTCATAAATAAAGGTGATCACAGCGCCTGTTATAAAGCAGGACAACCAGAAAATCCCCTGATCTACCACTTCCGCACTCATTATTTAAACAGTCTGCCCAAAAAGGACTCTCCCTTCTCCCCATACTGGCCGGCATCTGAATACGTGAAAGAGTCGATCTGACCTTCGATATCAACCTCCCCGCGCTCTAATGTCAGCCGGTTTACATGCAGATCCTTTCCTTTGATCATCAGCATCCCCTGGTCTGTTTCCAGCAGGATCTCTGCCAGATCAAAAGAGAGCACATCCGCCACGCCGCTGACCATACATGTCCTTCTGTTTGTCAGCATGACTTTATGTGCTCTCTGCTTTGTCGCCATATTCTCTTCCATGTCATTCCTCCCATATATGATCCTTTGTTGATTCTTTTTTCAATATATGTGAGAAATCCTGATTTATAACTATAACAGTTTAAACATTTCCCTTGCTTCTTCCTTCCGCACGGTTTCCTGTACGGAAAGCACTTCTGCTTTGACATCTTTATTACCGAAGTTGATCGTGATCACATCACCGACCTTCACTTCTGTACCTGCCTTTGCGACCTTGTCATTGAGCATGACACGTCCTGCGTCACAGGCATCATTCGCAACACTGCGGCGTTTGATCAGTCTGGATACCTTTAAATATTTATCAAGTCTCATGTTGTTTCCTCTTTTCTCGTTGTTACTTCTGTCCTATTGTTACATCTGCTTTGCTATGATTACCTATCTTACAACGCAGACCGAATCAGTGCAAGGGGAAAGAGACTTTCCGGCTTTTGCAAAAGCGCGGATAAATATTCTTATACCGATAAACACTCAGCACAATGCCCATCAGCATATAGGACAGCAGAATATTGCCGCCACCTGCTGACAGAAAGGGAAGAGAAGTCGCACAGGCGGGAAACAGACCAAGATTGATCATAATATTCAGTCCGGTCTGTGTCAGGAAAACGGTTCCGCAGCCACAGCCCATCATGAAGCCAAGCTCATTTTTCTGATGCAGAGCTGCACCAAATACAAGCACAAGCAGGACACCAAGAAGACAGCAGAGCAGAATACCTGCTAAAATGCCATATTCCGACCACAAATACGTGAAAATGTAATCTGCATTCAGATCCGGCAGTTTCGCGCCTGCCTGCTGATCCATAGCACCGATCCAAGTTAGCGATTGATAACTTTCTCGGAGTGCAGCAGTCACATAGCCTGCTTCGCCTCCTCCTGTCGCAAAAGTCTTCAGCCGCATGATCTGGTAAGGCGCAAGCATCTGTAATTTGTAGAGCAGGAAAAGCCCCAGCAAAGGAAGCAACAGCACAACAGACCACAAAACAGTCAGTACCTTCCATTTCGAAACTTTGAACCAGCCTTTTGCCACTGCAAGCGTCAGTACAACAGACAGACAGATCGCAAACGAGAATGTCATGGAAATGCTGTTTGCCCGCCCAAGGATCACTACCGGTAAGAGCATCCAGATCAGGCTCTTCAAAAGTCCGCGATACCCCTGTCCATAATACTGGTACAGGATCGCTCCGTACAATGGTACATAGATAAATCCAAGAAACGGTGAAGATATCCGATAACTGCCTATTGTAATATAGTAAAGAGTTCCATTGGCTGCACTGCCAAATAGAACAGCATACACACCAACGAGCAGGATCGCTGCACCAATCCACTTTGCATATGCAGCAATCCGTGTATAATCCACATACTGCACAATACTCATCAGTATGATACCGGTCATAACAAAGAATACATACTGTGTTCCATCCATATAGGATGTACTATCTCCCAGCCTTCTGCTGATCTCCATCTGCAAAAAAATACCAATCCCGCTGATCAGTGCCACAAATGCCAGAAGTCCCCAGGCGGTCTGCGGCTTATGGACTGCGTCCAGAGAAATGCCCGCCTGCACGGGATCTCCCATATCGCGGACAGCTGCTGCCCTTGCATCTTCCCGGCTCATACCGTTTTTCAGATTCTCTGCAGTCTGGTCCGCTATATGTCCCCTGATCTCTTCTTCTATAAAAGGACGCGCCTTTTTGCTGCGGATCTGTGATAATAATTTTTCTAAATATTCATCCATAGTTACCCTCCGCTATCCTTGAAAAGCCAGTACATTTGTCACAGCCGAAGCATATTCCTGCCATTCCTCCGTCTTTTTGGCAAGCTCCTGTTTTCCTTTTTTCGTAATGCTGTAATATTTTCTGACCTTTCCCGTATATTCCTGTTCGTAAGCGGTAAGTAACCCTTTTTCCTCCATGCCATGCAGAAGCGGATATAAAGTACCTGCCTTGAGTTCAAATACATTCTGGGATTTCCGGCGGAGTGTATCGATCATTTCATAACCATACATATCCTTTTCTTTCAAAAGCCCCAAAAGCAGCATTGTCATACTACCTGATACAAGTGATTTTTCTACTGCCATGTCTGTACTCCTTTCACATTATATAGATTATCGATATATCGGTTGTCTATATAGTATATCGATTATCTATATATGTCAAGGGGGGATTTTATTTGTAAAAAGAATCTTGAAATGAAAAGATGCATATGCTATAGTAAAGCTAGCTAAGAAATGAAATGAAAGTGTGTATGCACCTCCCTTCTGTTGCCAGAATGAGATGCGACAACGTGAACATTATAACATAGCCATATGCAATTTATGGCATCTATGCTATATCTATACTACTCTATATATTTCCCCCAATTTCCCCTGTACAAAGTCAATGACATTCTGGGCGGCGACTTCGTTCAT
>DJNY01000231.1:0-17068 GCA_002441865.1 Lachnospiraceae bacterium UBA6452
CAGGTAAATAAAGAAGAATTGTCTGCTGCGGAGGATGAGGTAAATAACGGAGAATCATCTGATACGGAAGATCAGGCAGATATAGAGAAAACGGCAGATACACAAAATACCCGTTGTATCTGGCACTGGATTGTATGCGTTCTTATGCTGCTCAGTGTTGGAATCATGCTGGCTGCCAGACGCAGGAAGCAAATCCTTATTTCTGTTTATGGCGTGAATGTAATAATGGCAGCTCTGGCGGTAGCTATGGGAAGCTGCAAATGGGATCTGGTATGTGCGATCGCAGATATCTGGATACTTGGGGCTGTTTTGGTAGTCCGATATATAAGGTTGAAAAAAGAAGAATAATTCAGATAATTTGTTGGGTTGCGGATAAAAGAAAAACAAAGAGTATAGAAAAAATGTAAGGCACCGGTTTCCGATGCCTTATTGTCGTGCTATACTTGTTAAGAAGAAATAGATTCAGAAAGACAGGACGAAAAGATGAAAGCACCTGAACTCAGTACATTATGTTATATCGAAAAAGACGGCAAATATCTGATGCTGCATAGAGTCACAAAGGAAAAGGATGTCAATAAAGGGAAATGGATCGGAGTCGGCGGACATTTTGAGAAAGGTGAAAGCCCGGAGGAATGTGTCCTGCGGGAGGTCAGAGAAGAGACAGGCTATACGCTGACGTCTTTTCAGTATCGCGGACAGCTCACCTTTATCTGCGGAGAAGAAATGGAGTATATTTCTGTTTTTACCGCAGATGGGTTTACAGGGGAGCCCATTGCCTGCAACGAAGGGATTCTGGAATGGATTCCGAAGGATGAGATCTGGCAGCTGAACCTCTGGGAAGGCGATAAACTTTTCCTGCAGCTGCTTCTGGAGGATCATCCGTTCTTTTCCATGAAGCTGGTATATAATGAAGAAGGAGACCTGGAACAGGTATCGGTTGATGGAAAACCACTCGAATTTTTTGATGTGATCGATGAGAACGGGGAAAAAACAGGGAAGGTCAAGGAACGTTCCCTGGCGCATCGGGAAGGTGTGCTGCATGCAACCGTTCATATCTGGGTCAGACGAAAAAAGCAGGATGGCAGCTTTGATCTGCTATTGCAGAAAAGAAGCAGTACAAAGGATTCCTATGCGGGCTGTTATGATATTTCAGCAGCAGGACATGTGGATGCAGGTGAGCCTGCAACAGATCATTACAGACAGGCGGCTCTGCGGGAGCTTTCCGAGGAACTTGGTATCCGGGCAGATGCAGCGCAGCTTCATTATGTGGGAAAAAGGCGTGTGCATCACGTGTCAGGCAAAGACAATGCCTTTAAAGATGAAGAGCTTAGTTATGTATTTATATATGAAGAAACAGTCAATGAAAATGAACTGACGCTGCAGGCATCGGAGGTAGAATCTGTGCGCTGGATGGAATACAGCGCAGCGCGCGAGGCGGTGGCTGCAAACAGCATGAAGCACTGTATTTACATGGAGGAGCTTGACATGCTGCAGGAAGCGTCAGGAGAGGAAGAAGCAGGACAGGAAGCAGAGGCACCCAAATATGATATGCCAATACAGGAAACAGCAATTGAGGAAGAGAAAAGGAAAGAGGTGCGGATCAGGGTTGCAACAAAGGCGGATGCGCCTGCACTTTTGAACATTTATGCCCCTTATGTGGAGCAGACGGCAATTACCTTTGAATATGAAGTGCCATCCGTGGAGGAGTTTGCGGGCAGAATAGAGCACATTCTGGAGAAATATCCGTATCTTGTGGCAGAAGCAGATGATGAGATCGTGGGATATGCTTATGCAGGTACTTTTAAAGACCGCGCAGCGTATGACTGGTCAGTGGAGACGTCAATTTATGTAAACCAAGAAAAAAGGCGCATGGGAATTGGCGGAAAGCTGTATGCAGCACTGGAAGAATCTCTGCGCGCGCAGCACATCCTGAACTTAAATGCCTGCATCGGTTATCCACGGAAAGAGGACGAGTATTTAACAAAGGACAGTGAAAAATTCCATCAGAAGCTGGGCTACAGACTGGTAGGTACATTCCATGACAGTGGCTATAAGTTTGGCAGATGGTATGATATGATCTGGATGGAAAAGATGCTGGGAGAGCATACAGAGAGCCCTGCGCCCGTGCTCCCGTTTTTAGAGACGGAGTGGGCAGCGTCTCATAGATAAATCGAGTGTACAGAAAATAAAAGAACAGAAAAGAAAAGGATAAGATATGCAGGAAAAACTGATCGCATACTATAATAAATTTAATGAAGATAAAAGACTGTTGTCCCGCCACGGACAGGTAGAGTTTCAGACAACGATGCGCTACATTCAGAAATATCTGCCAAAGGACTGGGAAAAAGGCTGCAGCGTTCTGGACATCGGAGCGGGAACGGGGCGCTATAGTGTGGCACTTGCCGAAATGGGACTGGATGTAACGGCGGTAGAGCTTGTCAAAAGTAATCTTGGCATATTGAAGAAAAAAGGCAGCAACGTGAAGGCGTATCAGGGAAATGCCCTGAAGCTTTCCAGATTTGCGGATCAGACCTTTGATGTGACACTTTTGTTTGGCCCTCTGTATCATCTGCATACTTTTGAGGAAAAGTGCAGGGCTTTATCGGAGGCCAAACGAGTAACGAAAAAAGGCGGCGTGTTGCTTGTCGCTTACTGTATGAATGAATACAGTGTGCTGACGTATGCGTTCCGGGAAGGGCATATACTCGAAAGCATGGAGAAGGGACTTCTGACAGAGGAATTTCACTGCATGGAAGAGGCAAACGAGCTGTACAGCGTTGTGCGGCTGGAGGATATCAACCGTCTGAATGAAGCGGTGGGACTGGAGCGGATCCGGATCATTGCGGCAGATGGCCCGGCTGATTATATGCGTCCTGTCATCAATGCGATGTCAGAGGAAGAATTTGCATACTTTCTGCAGTATCATCTGGCAACCTGTGAAAGACAGGATCTGATCGGCGCAAGCTCCCATACGGTTGATATCATCAGAATCTAGGGAAGCCTTTTACAGATTGATATGGCAGTAAGCAGAGGACAATAAAAATGGAAATAAAACAGATTGCAACGATCCATACAGATTTTCCGGAAAAGTTTGGAATTCCGAGACAGAGCGGACTGGTCGGCCAGCTAAAGGGACGGATCATATTGGAACCGGCTTACCGGAACCGGGAAGCATTCAGGGGGCTTACGGAGTATTCGCATATCTGGGTGCTTTGGGAGTTTTCGCAGGCAAAGAGGGAAGACTGGTCTCCGACCGTAAAGCCGCCGCGCCTCGGCGGAAATAAACGGATGGGCGTATTTGCAACTCGTTCTCCGTTCCGGCCGAATCCGATCGGGCTTTCCGCACTGAAGCTGGATTCGATAGAATATCATAAAACATATGGACCGGTTCTGCATGTATCCGGTGTAGATATGCTGGATGGGACGCCTGTTTATGATATTAAGCCCTATCTGCCTTATGCAGACAGTTATCCTGATGCAACAGATGGCTTTGCAGGCAGGGTCCGGGGCAACCAGATTGCAGTCAGCATTCCGGAAGAGGTGCTTGTAAAGATCAAAGAGGAAGAACGGGAAACAGTCAGGCAGCTTCTTTCGCAGGATCCGCGTACCGCCTATGTGCAGGATGCGGAAAGAATCTGGGGATTATCCTATCAGCAGTATAATATCCGGTTCCGTGTGGAAAACGAAACTGCCTATGTACTGGATGTGGAAATAAAGTAGGGACAGGCTGCATTAGGAAAATGCAGTAGATATAGAAAGACGAGGACAGATCCGATGGAACAACAGACAAAGCAGGAGAAAAATGATCATATATGTATTGCACTTCTGGCACATGTAGATGCGGGAAAGACAACCTTATCCGAAAGCCTTCTGTATGCCTGTGGGGCACTCAGAAAAATAGGACGCGTGGATCATAAGGATTCTTTTCTGGATACGGATACGTTGGAGCGGGAACGCGGAATCACGATTTTTTCCAAACAGGCAAGACTTTCCATGCAGGGAAGAGAAGTTACCCTGCTGGATACGCCCGGTCATGTGGATTTTTCGGCGGAAATGGAAAGAACCTTGCAGGTACTGGATGCGGCGGTGCTTCTCATTAGTGCGGCTGATGGCATACAGGGACATACGCAGACGCTCTGGAACCTGCTTCGGAAATACCAGATCCCGACGATCTTATTCATCAATAAAATGGATCAGCCGCTTGCAGACCATGACAGGATCCTGCAGCAGCTGCAGCAGACTTTCAGCAGTGAATGCATTGATTTTGGCGCAGAGCGTGATACGGCGTTCTGGGAAAGTATCGCTGTAGCGCAGGAAGATTCGCTGGACTACTTTTTAGAGCATGGTGATCTGCCACAGGAAGAAATCGCAAGACTGGTCAGCTGCCGCAGTGTATTTCCGTGCTTTTTCGGCTCCGCCCTGAAGCAGGAAGGCATTACAGAACTGATAGATGGTATTGCTTCTTATATTGAAACACCGCGTTATCCGTCTGCATTTGGTGCCAGAGTGTATAAGATCACAAGAGACCAGCAGGGCAACAGACTGACCCATATGAAGATCACGGGCGGTCAGCTGCATGTGCGGGATGTGTTATCCTCTGCTAACTGGTCAAAGGAAGAAAAGGTCAACCAGATCCGTCTGTACAATGGTGAAAAGTATGAAACGACAGATCTGGTAAACGCAGGAGAGATCTGTTGTGTGACAGGCTTGAGTGAAAGCTTTGCGGGGGAGGGGCTTGGAATTGAAAATTACCAGATCGATCCTGTGCTGTCACCGGTTCTCAATTACTGTGTACAGGGACCGGCGGAAATGGATGCACATACGCTTCTGGCAAAGCTGAAGATTCTGGAAGAAGAAAATCCGGAGCTTCATATTGTATGGGATGAAGAACTGGGTGAGATCCATGCGCAGCTCATGGGCGAGGTACAGATCGAAATATTGAAATGCGTGGTAAAAGACCGCTTTGGCATTGAGATCTCCTTTGATGACGGAGAAGTGGTCTATCTGGAAACGATCGCAGATACGGTCGAGGGTGTGGGACATTTTGAACCGCTCCGCCATTATGCGGAGGTGCATCTTCTGTTAGAGCCGCAGCCGAGAGGAACGGGGCTTGTATTTGCTTCGGATGTGAGCATGGATGACCTCAGCCTGAACTGGCAGCGGCTTGTGCTGACCCACTTAAAGGAGAGACAGCACAGAGGTGTGCTGACAGGCTCTCCGATCACGGATATGAAGATCACACTTGTGACAGGACGTGCGCATACGAAGCATACAGAAGGCGGTGATTTCAGGCAGGCAACTTATCGTGCGCTCAGACAGGGACTGATGCAGGCGCAGAGCGTTTTGCTTGAGCCGTATTACAGTTTCCGGATCGTTGTGGCGCCGGAGCTGACCGGACGTGTTATGACCGATGTACAGCGGATGGAAGGAAAATGCGATCCGCCCCAGCAGACGATGGAGCAGACGATACTGACCGGAAAAGCACCTGTTTCCACGATGCGCAATTATGCCAAGGAGCTTTTGTCCTATTCCAAGGGCAAAGGACGAATTTCTCTTGTGGCAGCAGGATACGATATCTGCCATGATCCGGAGGCGGTCATGGAGAAGCGGGCGTACGATCCGGGACATGATCTGCGCAATCCGGCGGATTCCGTATTTTGTGAGCATGGGGCAGGTTTTGTTGTGCCATGGGATGAAGTCAAAGAACATATGCATCTTCCGAGTATTTTTGATACAGGCAATGATGAGGATTACACGGCATTTACCGCCCGGCAGATCCGCAGGGAGCAGGAAAAACAAAACCGCAGGGAATCGGCAAAGTACGGCAGTGAAGAAAATGAGCTGGCAGCTATTTTTGAACGGACCTACGGACCCGTAAAACAGCGCCTTCCACAGCAGACCAAAAAGGTTATCAGCCCTGCGCAGAGTGAAGCGGCAGAAGCATGGAAGAAAGCCAAAAACAGGCAGACAGAGCCGCGGGAGAGTTATCTGCTGGTAGACGGTTATAATATCGTATTTGCATGGGAGGAGCTGAAGGAACTGGCACAGGTCAATATCGATGCAGCGCGTGGCAGACTGATGGATATCCTTTGTGATTATCAGGGCAGCAGTGGCTGTCATGTCATTCTGGTGTTTGATGCTTATAAGGTCAGGGGTGGTATCGGACAGATGCAGCATTATCACAATATTGATGTTGTATATACAAAAGAAGCGGAAACGGCAGACCAGTATATTGCCAAGGCTGCGCACACGATTGGAAAAAATTATAATGTGACGGTGGCGACATCCGATGGTCTGGTGCAGCTCATTGTCTGGGGGCAGGAATGTCTTGTCTGGTCAGCAAGAGAGCTGTTTGAGGAGGTAAACAGGTCAAAATTACAGATCAGGGAACAATACCTCGAAAAGCCGGCAGGAGCAACAAACAGAATGGCAGATGTGCTTCAAAAAAGTGAATAAAGAATCTGTGGAAAAACCGTGTTTTTGTCGATTTACGGTACATAGCGATCCATGGTAACATATAGTGAACGATGAGAAGAGGATGGGGATACTACAATATGGCAATTGGAGGCTAGTTATGTTTGACTTTAAGTTCGATTGGGAGAAGAACCTGAATACCAGTATTGAGAGTATCGATGTACAGCACAAGCAGTTGTTTAAATTGGGCAGAGATATGGAACAACTGCTGCGTATGCGGTGTATTGGGGTAACGGATAAGCAGCTTCTTGATATCGTCTGCGGACTCAGGGATTTTACTGCTTATCATTTTTATGCAGAAGAAATGATCATGGATGAAATGTCGTATCCAAAGATCACAAAGCACAAGCAGTTTCATAAGAAATGCTCGGATTATATCATGCAGATCAATATTCCGGAGCTGAAGCAGGAGCCGGAGACAGAGCTTCGCAAGATCAAGGAAGAAGTACAGAGCTGGGTCATGAACCATGTACTTAGTGAGGACATGGAAATGGCGAAGGCTTATCTGGCTTATCGGAAGACAATGGATGTGGGTAAGCAGAAGACAACCGAAAAAGATCTGGAAGATATTTACGGTGCGTATGTGGCGGATCTGGACGTTTCCCGCGTGTATCTGTATCGGGATCAGACCTGCCGGGGCAGAGTGGCAGTTGTATTTAAGGAGCCGGCAAGGGAACTTTGCAGGCTGTCCACCCTGGAGAGAAACATGTTTTTTGCAGATATCGCAAAAACGGCAAAAACGCTCAAAAAACTGTTTGCACCGGATGCGATCAATTATTTTGACAGTGAGGACTACAGTGACAGACTGATCTTTCATGTGATCCCCAAATATAGGGAAAACGGAACTTATGGTGTGCCCCAGACGCTGGACAGGCCGTGTCTGCAGACAGATGAGGCACAATATGATAAAATTTATCATCAGCTGAAGGAAGCATTGCAATAATCAGAAAAGAAGAATGACGAGGAGGTCATGCCATGCATGACCTCTGTTTTTGCTACATAGGAAATTCCTTTGGAATCCCCTGTTTTTGTGCTATACTGTATCCGTATAGCGACTCTGCATATAGGGAAGAAAACAAATAGCATGCAGATATATAGAAAGAAGGCATATCATGTATAATGCAAAATCATTAAAGGCAGAAGAATTTATTGACCATGATGAGGTCATGGCGACGCTGGATTATGCATGGAAAAACAGACATAATGAACAGCTGATCGACACGATCCTGGAAAAGGCAAAACTGAGAAAGGGCTTATCCCATACGGAGGCAGCAGTGCTTCTGGACTGTGATATCCCGGAGAAAAATGAAGAGATCTATGCACTGGCAAAGCAGATCAAGGAAGATTTTTACGGAAACCGTATCGTAATGTTTGCACCCCTGTATTTATCCAACTATTGTGTGAATGGCTGTGTATACTGTCCTTATCACATGAAGAATAAACACATTGCCAGAAAGAAGCTGACACAGGAAGAGATCGTAAAAGAGGTCACCGCACTGCAGGATATGGGACATAAGAGACTGGCGATCGAAGCGGGAGAAGATCCGGTGAACAATCCGATCGAATATATTCTGGACTGTATCAAAACGATCTACAGTGTCAAGCATAAAAACGGATCGATCCGCCGTGTCAATGTCAATATCGCGGCGACTACGGTAGAAAACTACCATAAATTAAAAGAAGCAGGTATTGGTACGTACATTCTGTTTCAGGAAACCTATCATAAGGAAAGCTACGAAAAGCTGCATCCGACCGGGCCAAAGCACAATTATGCTTATCATACGGAAGCCATGGACCGTGCCATGGACGGTGGGATTGATGATGTCGGGCTGGGTGTTTTATTTGGTCTTGAATTATACAGATATGAGTTTACGGCGCTTCTGATGCATGCAGAGCATCTGGAGGCTGTACATGGCGTGGGGCCGCATACGATCAGTGTTCCACGTATCAAAAAGGCAGATGATATCGATCCGTCTGCATTTGACAACGGGATCGATGATGATACTTTTGCAAAGATCATTGCCTGTATCAGGATCAGTGTTCCGTACACGGGCATGATCATTTCGACAAGAGAAAGCCAGGCGTGCAGGGAAAAGGTGATCGGTCTGGGCATTTCCCAGATCAGCGGCGGTTCCAAAACGAGCGTCGGCGGTTATGCGGAGCCGGAGCTTCCGGAAGAATGCAGCGAGCAGTTTGATGTCAGTGACACAAGAACACTTGACCAGGTGGTAAGCTGGCTGATCGACGGCGGTTTTATCCCGAGCTTTTGTACCGCCTGCTACCGGGAGGGAAGAACCGGAGACCGGTTCATGTCGCTTTGCAAGAGCGGGCAGATCTCCAACTGCTGTCTGCCGAATGCATTGATGACGCTGCAGGAATATCTGATCGATTATGCATCCCCGGAGACAAGAGAAAAGGGAGAAAAACTGATCAGGGAGCAGCTTGCCAACATCCCGCGGGAAAAGGTGCGTGAGATCGTAGAAAAGAATCTGGTCAATATCGAAAACGGGCAGCGTGATTTCCGGTTCTGATAAAAAGGAGGAAAGAGTATGGGACTGAATGATACAAGCAGCGCACAGCGTGTGCATATCGGCTTTTTCGGCAGAAGAAACAGTGGCAAATCAAGCCTTGTGAACGCAGTAACCGGGCAGGCACTGTCTGTGGTATCGGATGTGCTCGGCACAACGACGGATCCGGTGCAGAAATCCATGGAGCTTCTGCCGATCGGCCCTGTACTTATCATTGACACGCCGGGTATGGACGATGAAGGGGAGCTGGGACAGCTCCGGGTGGAAAAGACAAAGCAGATCCTGCGCAAGACGGATGTTGCGGTTGTTGTCATGAGTGCGATCAAGGAGCCGTCAGAGAAGGAAGAGGAGCTGCTTGCACTTTTACAGGAGAGAAAAGTACCGGTCATACTGGCGATCAATAAGATCGATCTGGCATTTGAACAGGATTTTGAAAGATGGAAGCATTTTGCACCGGGAATCACGAAAATATTTGTCAGTGCCAGAGAAAAGAAAAATATAGAAGAACTCAAAAATATGATCGGAAAGCTGGCACAGACCCAGGAGGTGGAAAAACCGATCGTCAGCGATCTGGTACAGCCGGGGGATATCGTCGTGCTGGTAACGCCGATTGATGCGGCTGCACCGAAGGGACGCCTGATCCTGCCACAGCAGCAGGTGCTCAGGGATCTTCTGGATCATGGCATGATCGCGGTTGTGACAAGGGAAACAGAGCTGGCAGAGACACTTTCCCATGTAAAGCCGGCCCTGGTAGTCACGGACAGCCAGGCATTTGGCTATGTAAAGGAAATTGTACCGCAGAAAATGCCGCTTACATCCTTTTCCGTATTGTTTGCCAGATATAAGGGACAGCTGGAAACGGCAAAAGCCGCAGCAGGCTGTATCGATCGTCTGCAGGACGGTGATCATGTGCTGATCTCCGAGGGCTGCAGCCATCACAGGCAATGCGGTGATATCGGAACACAGAAGCTGCCCGCATGGCTGAAAAAATACACTGGCAAAGAGCTGGCATTCACATGGACGAGCGGAACCGGGTTCGCACAGGATCTGACAAAATATGCACTGGTGATCCACTGCGGCGGTTGTATGCTGAATGAAAGAGAAATGCAGTACCGGAAAGAAGCCTGCCTGCAGGCAGGAGTACCCATGACAAACTACGGAATGGCGATCGCCCACATGAACGGCATTCTGAAAAGAAGCCTGGCTGTATTTCCGAAAGAAATTGATTAAATGGGCAGGAGAAAAAGAATGAGCCTGACAGAAAAAGAAATGAGATGGGATAAGCTGGATAATACTGCGTTGCTTTTCCCGGTCATCGCAAATGAAAGTATGAGCAGTGTCTACCGGATTTCCGTGACGCTGACAGAATATATTATAGAAGAAAAGCTGCAGGAAGCATTAAACAGAGTGCTTCCGAAGTTTGATGTATTTCATGTCAGACTGCGCAGAGGTATGTTCTGGTATTATTTTGAAACGAATAACCGGCCGGCGCCGAGGGTGCGGGAAGAAAATACTTATCCGTGTCTGTACATTCCGGTGTATCAGAATAATAACTATCTGTTCCGCGTGACTTACTACCGGAAGCGTATCAATCTGGAGGTATTCCATGTCCTGACGGATGGAATGGGTGGTATTACGTTCCTGCGGGAGCTGGTTTACGAATATCTGCGCCTGACACATGAGGATCTGATGGAAAAGCTGGGCGATGAACTGTGCAGTGACACTTCCCTGAATAAAGAAGACAGCTATGTCAAAAATTATACCGGGAAAAAATACAAGAAAAAATACAAGACGGAGCGTGCGGTCAGACTGACGGGAGAATTTCTGCCGCCGAAGGCACTTTCGGTTACCCATGGCTACCTGAATATCCCGATCCTGAAAGCAAAGGCAAAGGAATACGGCGTCAGTATCAATACTTTTCTGACAGGTATTTTTGCCTACAGCATCTATAAAGAGCATCTGCACAGCCAGCCTTATAAAAAGCCGGTCAGTATTTGTGTACCGGTCAATCTGCGCCCGTTTTACGGTTCGATCACAACAAAGAATTTCTTTGGCATGACGGCAGCAGTGCTGCGGGCTGACAGGGAAAACTATACGGTGGAAGAAGTGATCGCCAGGATCGATGAGAGCCTGAAGGAGCAGATCACCAAAGAAAATATGGACAGCCTAATCTCCTATAATGTGTCGAACCAGAAAAATCTGATGCTGCGCATGGTACCTTTGTTTGTGAAAAATCTTGCCATGAAATGGGTGTACCGCAGTTCTGCGCTTGCCAATACATCTACTGTAACAAATGTAGGCAGTCTGCAGATCCGGGAAGATTATCAGCCTTATATTGATAAGATGCATGTTGTGCTTTCCATGACAAAGGGACAGAATATGAAATGCAGTATCAGCTCTTATGCAGATACACTTGTGTATACGATCAGCTCCAAACTAAAGGATCAGTCAATCCAGAAATGCTTTTTCCGTACCCTGTCGGAGCTGGGAGTACCGGTAACCATTGAAACGAATGGAGAAGCCTATGAAGTATTGTAAACAATGTAAAATTCAAATATTGGATCAGACAAGTGTCTGCCCGTTCTGCAGAAGTGTGCTCGAAAAAGTGGACGGGGAGCAGACAGAACCAATGTATCCGCAGGTTTCCATTCCGCAGAAAAAGTACAGATTTCTGATGCGGATCTGCCTGTTTGTTTCCGTGATCGCCATAATTCTGCTTGGTGTGATCAATTATCTGACATATGCAGGGCTGATGTGGTCGGTAATCTGCGACGCAGGTATCCTGTACTTTTTGCTGACGCTGCGCTATACGCTTTTTAACCAGGATGAAGGGCATACGATGAAAATCATGGTGCAGAGTCTGGCGGCGATCCTGCTCTGTATTCTGATCGACCATATTCTGGGGTATCGCGGCTGGTCAGTCAACTATGCGATCCCCTGTGCGATCCTGCTGGTGGATACAGGGATTATCGTGCTGATGATCGTCAATATGCAGAACTGGCAAAGCTATATCCTGTTGCAGCTTGGCATGATCGTGATCGCAGGTATACAGATGTTTTTATATGTACTGCATATTGTGACAAGACCGCTTCTGAGCCTGATCGCATTGGTGAGCAGCGGCGTACTGTTTTTAGGAACTGTTTTACTCGGTGACCGAAGAGCAAAAAATGAATTAAAGAGGAGATTTCACATATGATCAAAATTTCAGAAGAAGATGCAAGCTTCAAAGGTCAGCTTGTACGGGAACTGATCGCACGGGTAACAAGCGATCATCTGATCGGACAAAAATTCAAGAACGGAGAGATGCGGAAAAAGATCGTGGAGCCACCGTGGAGATGTCCGGTCGGATTTGAGATGGAGGAAATTCATCTGCCGCTTTTTTCTATGGAATATCTGACCAAAACGGAAGGGCGGAGAGAAGATCGTGTCCTGCTGCAGCTGCATGGCGGCGGATACGTAGGAAAGATCCATAATACTTATCGGAGTTTTGCCGTGTTATATGCGGAAGCGGGAAAAGGAATGGATGTGCTTTCCATAGATTATCGTGTAGCACCGGAAAATCCGTTTCCGGCGGCTCTGGAAGATGCGGTCACGGCTTTTGACTGGCTGCGTGAAGTAAAAGGATTTACGGAGGAACAGATTTATCTGGGCGGAGATTCCGCAGGTGGTGGACTCTGCATGGCACTTTGCCATTATCTGAAAGACCATGGCAGAAAATTGCCGCGTGGGATCGTTGCCATGTCACCGTGGACAGATATGACGGCAAGCGGTGCCTCTTACGATGACAATTATGAAAAAGATCCCCTGTTTGGTAAAACAAGAGACAGCCTGATCTATAATACAGATTACAGACAGGATCATGATCCGAAGAATCCTTATCTGTCTCCGCTGTTCGGGGATTTTACGGGATTCCCGCCGATGCTGATCCAGGTAGGCACTTATGAAATGCTGCTCAGCGATTCCCGGCAGGTGGCAGCCAAGGCAAAAAAACAGGGGGTGCATGTGCGCCTGTCGGAATATGAGGGAATGTTCCATGTGTTCCAGATGGCGATGATGCATCTGCCGGAATCAAAAAAAGCATGGCAGGAAGTAGAACACTTTTTTACTGTCGTAGACAGTATGTAGGTCTACTGCCAGCCACCATCCATTGTAATGATCTGTCCCGTCAGATAAGAAGGGGAATGAATGATCATGCTGACCATTTTGGCAGCTTCGAAAGTCGTTCCGATCCTGTCTGCCGGGATTTCTCCTTTCAGGATCTCCATATCATCTACAGAAAAACACTTATTCATATCTGTATCGATCACGCCGCAGGCGAGTGCGTTGACCTGGATATTGCTCGGCGCTAACTCTTTGGCAAGTGCCTTGGTAAAACTGTTCAGCCCGCCTTTGGATGCAGAATAGGCAACTTCCATGGAAGCCCCTACATTTCCCCAGACAGAGGAAATATTGATGATCTTTCCCTCATGCTTTTTCAGCATCAGGGGGATTGCAAGCTTACTCGTATAAAAGCTGGCAGACAGGTTTGTGTGCATGACCTGGTTCCAGTCACTGACCTCCATATCGGATAACAGTCCGACATAGGAAATACCTGCGTTGTTGACAAGGACATCCAGTGCATCGATTTCAGCAAAGCATTGTTCTACAAAGCTGTAATCACCGATGTCTCCGACAAAACACCGGCAGGAAACGGAATAGGTCTGTGAGAGCTCATCCGCCAGGGACTGCAGCCTCCTGCCGTTTGTCAGGCAGGTCAGATAAAGGTGATAGCCCTGCGAAGCAAGCTCGTGGGCGATTGCAGCACCGATGCCACGGGAAGCACCTGTAATAAAAGCATATTTTGGCATAATAATTTCTCCTGTATAATAAGATGTGTCGATCATTTTCATTTATTTAAGTTTACATCATCCGGTATAGATTGTCACTTGTAAAAGAGATACTTTTCAGGCATTTTCCTTGCATATTTTTCCAATAAAAAAGACATACTGAAAGTAAAAGAAGAAAAGGAGACATAAGTATGAATGTAACATTAAAAGAAAAAGAAAAGACGGCGGTCGAGGATCTGCAGACACAGGAAAAAAGCTGTATGGAAAAATACAAACGCTATGAGCAGGAAGCAAAAGATCCTGTATTAAAGGATCTGTTTCATCAGCTGCATTTGAAAGAAAAAAAGCATTTTGATTCCCTTGGGCAGCTGCTTTCCGGTAACTGCCCGGACTGCGACTGCAATGATGCGGACGGAAAGAATTACAATCCTAAAGCAACTTACACCTCCATGAGCAGCCCGGAGGATAAGGAAAGTGACAGCTTTCTGGCAACAGATGCGATCGGAACGGAAAAACTGGTATCGGGCGAATACAACACAAATGTGTTTATATTTGCAGAGCCATGTGTGAGAAAGCTGCTTGCGGACATTCAGATCGAAGAACAGAATCATGCGGAGATGCTGTTTAAATACAAAATGGCAAATGCCATGGCATAAAAGGTACAGTCTGCCGGTGCTTCCAAAGGGGGCACCGGTTTCTTACGGTATAGATGCACACACTTTATCAGGATGTGTTTCCGTTTGGAAAAATGTATGGTAATATAATACATATCGGGTAAAAATATGGTATGAATGATACAAGTGAAAGGATAAAAATATGGCACAAATATATGATCTGTTAATCATCGGAAGCGGTCCTGCCGGTATGGCAGCCGCCATCTATGCACAGCGCGCCGGATTAAAGGCTTCTGTTTTAGAAAAAACAGGTATCAGCGGCGGACAGGTTCTGACAACCTATGAGGTAGATAATTATCCGGGGCTTCCGGAAATCAGCGGCTTTGATCTGAGCGAAAAATTTAAGGAGCATGCCCTGCGCCTTGGAACAGAGATACAGACTGCAGAGGTTAAAAAAGTGATAGATCACGGTGCAACAAAAATTCTGGAGACGGATCAGGGATGCTATGAGACAAAGACGGTTCTGATCGCCACAGGAGCGAATCATGCCAAGCTGCATATTCCGGGAGAAGAAGAGCTGGCAGGTATGGGCGTTTCTTATTGTGCAACCTGTGACGGTGCTTTTTTCAGAAACCGTACAGTCGTAGTCGTAGGCGGCGGTGATGTGGCTGTGGAAGATGCAATCTTTCTGGCGCGTTTCTGCAAACAGGTTTATCTGGTACACAGAAGAGACAGCCTGCGTGCAGCAAAGCTTCTGCAGGAGCATATGCTTTCTCTTTCCAATGTGGAAGTGATCTGGAATGCAGAGGTAAAGGAAATTGCGGGAGAGGAACAGGTAGAACAGGTGACTCTCCTCTATAATAAAGAAAACAGAGAAGAAGTACTTCCGGTAGACGGTGTTTTCATTGCGGTTGGTACGATTCCGGATACAGCCTTTGTGAAAGGTCTGGCAGAGCAGGATGAAAAAGGATACCTGATCGCAGGGGAAGATTGCAGAACATCCGTAAAAGGCATCTATGCGGCAGGTGATGTCAGGACAAAAGCACTGCGTCAGATCTTAACAGCTGCAGCAGACGGTGCCAATGCGGTAACCAGCGTGCAGGAGGATCTGCTCACGCTTTAAAATGGCGGAAATACGCCAACTTAATCGTTAAAGGAAAATTTAACCATTTTCTCCAATCGGGTTGACAAGTGTCTTATATGGTGTTATATTTTATTACAGATTTAACAAATTTGTAACAAATGTAAGAAATACTCAACAATTTTGGAGGAAGTATGTTAAACAAAAACAGAAAAATGGTTGCATTCGCACTTGCGGCTGCAATGACAATAAACACAGTAATTCCGGTATCTGCTTCATCACTTTCAAGTACATTACCGGCAGCAGGAGCAGCAACTACATTAAACGGCAGCAGCATTACAGTTGCTTCTAACGGAGATCTGAAGCTGACAGCAGGTGCGGCAGTAGCAGATAATCTGGAAAAGGCAACACAGCCACAGGAAGCAGAAGCTGGCGGAGAAACAGTTCTGGATGTAGCAGCGGAAGTTGCGGAAGAGGCGGCAGATATCACAATTTCCGGCGAAGATGCAGTTGCAGAAAGCGCCGAAGCACAATATGCAAATCTCGTTATTGCAAAATGTAATGATTACGTCAATGTCAGACAGGAGCCGAGCGAAGAAGCAGAGATCGTCGGCAAGCTGTATAATAAATCCGTTGGTGATTTCGTATCAGAAGCAGATGGCGGCTGGTATCAGATCACATCAGGCAGTGTAACAGGTTATGTCAAAGCAGAGTACTGCGTGACAGGCGAAGATGCCATTGCACTGGCAAAAGAAGTCGGTAACAGAATTGCAACCGTTACAACAACAACCTTATTTGTAAGAGAAGAGCCAACAGTTGATTCAGCCGTACTTGGTATGGTTGGTCTGGAAGATGATCTTTCCGTATTACAGGAAGATGATCTGGACGGATGGGTAAAGGTTCCGATCGAAGAAGGTGAAGGATATGTTTCCACAGAGTTTGTGGATCTGCATACAGAATTTGTAAAAGCAGAGTCAAAGGCAGAAGAAGAAGCCAGACTTGCAAAAGAAGAAGCAGAAAGAAAAGCAGCCAATGCAGCAGCCAGCAAGAAGAGTGGTAAGTCCTCTTCAGGAAGCGGATCTTCCGCATCTGTATCAGGTGGCGGCGCAGGTGCAAGCGTAGCAAGTTATGCACTGCAGTTTGTCGGTAACCCATATGTATATGGTGGATCCAGTCTGACAAACGGAACAGACTGCTCCGGCTTTACCATGAGCGTATATGCGAACTTCGGTGTCAGCCTTCCACATTCCTCCGGTGCACAGAGAAGCTGTGGTTATGATGTAGGCGGTCTTGCAAATGCACAGCCTGGTGATCTGGTATGCTACAGTGGTCACGTTGGTCTTTACATCGGCGGCGGACAGATCGTACATGCTTCTACAGCAGCAACCGGTATCAAGGTTTCCAATGCAGATTACAGAAGCGTACTTGCAGTCAGAAGAATTTTCTAATCTGAATAAAATAAGATGAATCCTGAGGAGCAGTTGCCAGATGGCAGCTGCTCTTTCTTTGTAGCGGGAAAAGGAAATCAAGCGGCGACGAAGTCGG
>DJNY01000231.1:17164-17990 GCA_002441865.1 Lachnospiraceae bacterium UBA6452
ATGGGCTGGGGTTCACGGAGAGAAAAACAGAAGCAGCATAGCGCGCATCTCGTCTCTGTGCAGGTAATACATGAAATAACATGCGAAAAGGTGCAAATAATAATCAAAATAACATGCCAAAAGGTGCAAGTAATTATAAATAGTGCAATAACAATGTTGACATATTTGACGCGCGTCAAATAAAATGTTATATTGTAAATGCAAAAAGGAAAAAGAGGTGATAAGTAAATATGACTATCGAAAAACAGGATCTGACTTATTTGAACTGGTCACATGTCAGAAGCTCCAGCGGAACAGCGGGGACTTTTCTGAAATCAGAATCCAATATGGCAGGGAAAAAGATATATTATAAATTGTCTAATTATGATCCGGTAAAGGGGATTATAGGACATGAGTGCGTGAATGAGATCATTGTAGACCGTTTGTTGAATGTATTGGGCGTGGAACATCTGCACTATGAGCTGATCCATGCTGATGTTGAAATTGAGGGAAACGTATATGACACTTATTTATGCGCTTCTACAGACTTTAAGCAAAGAGGGGAAAGTAAGATAGCATTAGACAATTATTATATGGCAAATGCACGGAAAGAAGAATCGCACTATGATTTTTGCAGACGGATGAACTGGCAGAAGTATGTAGATACAATGATTGCTGTAGATTACATTGTATTGAACAGAGACAGGCACGGAGCCAATATTGAGGTCTTGAGAAATGCAAGGGCGCATACACTTAGGATTGCACCTCTGTTTGATCATGGTCTGTCGCTTTTGTATTCCTGTTTATCAGAGGAAGAAGCTGCAAAGTTTGATATATTTGAGGACAG
>DJNY01000072.1:0-5292 GCA_002441865.1 Lachnospiraceae bacterium UBA6452
ATTCAATATAGTTGTCTGTAAAACCGAGGTTATCCAGCAGTGTCAGCAGGACATCTGCCGGATTTCCATTTCCTTTGCCGGAAGCTGCCTTATCCAGCTCGTTAATGATAAATACCAGATTGGATTCCCCTGCGATAGAGAATGCTTCCATAATGATTCCCGGTTTTGCATTTGCATAAATACGGGAGCTTCCCGTAAGCTGCTCAGGATCGTTGATGGAACTCATATCAAGTGTTGCCCACGGCAGTTTTAAAATGCGGGCTACCGCGTATGCGATCTGGGATTTACCGGTTCCTGCAGGACCGACAAGTAGAAGGCCGTAAGCAGGCAGCGTGTGGGTTCTGTTGATCTGGATGATCGTCTCCATGATACGCTGCTTCACGCGCTCCAGTCCGTACAGTTCCTCGTCTAAGATCTTTCTGGCTTCTACCGGATCAATCGCTTCAAAATAATCACTCTTCCATTGTACATTCATCATAATGGAAAGCGCACGCTGTGCGTGGCGGCGTTCCTCCGGGGAAACCTCATGGGATCTTGCCACAGCAAGGTTACGTCTTGCCCAGAGCCTGATATTATCGGGAAGTGTCCTGCCTGCACAGGTCATGAAATCGGAAATACTCTGCAGGCTGGTGATCTTCATGTCATCGCCTTCCTCCTCCGCATCATCATCCTCTTCGATCTCTTCCACTGCTGTCATGGACAACAATCTTTCGATCATGTACTGTAAAAATCCGTCTGCTGCGGAAAGCTTTGTCCCACCGCCAAATGCAGTTTCACGGATTCTGTATACCGCATAACCATCTTCTGTATTTTTACCGGAAAGACGGACATTGATCCTGTTCTCTCCCAGCCATTTGATCAGATTCACAAATCTGGCATCTACCTGCAAAATATCCGCCGGATAAGTCTCTCCTTCCTCTTTGAACTCAAAAGAGGTGCGTTTTGTCTGATTGGTAAACAGACCGTTGGTATGGTGTTTCCACTGCTGCTCTTTATTGCTGATCACAAGGATCGGATCCTCCGGGCTTTTCTCCTTTGCATCTGACAGAAAAGTTGTATAGGTACAGACATCCTCTATCTTTCCTGTCCCTTTTCCACTAAAATCAAAAACAGGCATTTTTTATCTCCTTTTTCTCTCATAAATATGCTTTCTTTACGTTCTTCTTCTATAAAACCACAAAATCCGGAATTTTACAATTCCGGATTTTGCAAATCAGTGATTCTTATTCTACATTTTTCAGAGCCTCATCCATCGGGATCTTCCGGATCCGGTTAAAATCAAAACACATAACGATCAGGTATCCGATCAGGACAAATGCAAACATCTTAAGATATCCGGCCGGTTCCACCATAAAGGTAAACCATCCGCTATAGGATGCCATCATGGCGGCCCATACATAAACGATCACTTTTTCTCCCAGAAAAACGGTAACTGCATCAATGAGCACAACTGCGATCGTAGTTGCCATCAGATAAAGTCCTGCAATCTCACTGTTTTTATATCCGAGTATCTTTGTCATGGAGATTGCATTCTCATTTTTCTCAATGATCAGCTTTGTCAGAAGATAGATCATGACGATTGCAAGCAGGATACACAAATATTGGAAATAGGTCATATAATTTCCCATGGAATGATCGAGCTGGTCGCACATCTTCGTAATATCACGTATCGTGATCACTGTTGCGACCTGATCTTCCCCCAGATCCGTGATCTTAGTATCGGAAAGGAAGCCACTGAACTGTCCTTCTTTCAGATCAAATACCTTACCATACTGGCTGATCGGCATAAATACTGCGATACTCTGGCATTTATCATAAATACCTGCGACTTTGAAGGTATATTGTCTGTTTTCATATTTCTCATCCAGCGTTACCGTATCGCCTTTTGTCAGGCTGTATTTTTCACTGAATGGTTTTGCGATATAAACCTCTCCTTCTTTCAGGGCAGAAAGACCGTCGATCTGCACGTATCTGCTGTCATTTTCGATACCATAAACCGATACCTCCTCATCAAAGGCGTCGCTCTTTTTCTGCAGGGATGTCATATCAAACTTTTCCGCATCTGCATTTTCTGTTGTGATCTCATTTCCATCTTCGTCCTCATAATCGGACAGCACATACTGATATTTTGCAAACATCATGCTTCCGGCATGATCCTTATAGTACTGCAGTGTACTTGGCATACCGACTGCCATGGCAAGCAATACCATGATAAAAAAGATTCCCACAAACAGAACCAGATAGTTGGGGATATTCTGGAACAGAATACGCAGACGGAATCTGTTTAAGAAGCTCCAGCGTGGCAGCCTCATTGCCTTTTTCCGCTTGTTTTTCTTCAGATCATGGCGTAAAAACTGCAGCGGTGTATGATGCATCATTTTTGTAATAATGAGCAGATTCACAACCAGCATCAAAATGACCGGTATCAGTGTTGTCTTTATAAATGCCTCTGCATTCCAGACCGTTTTATAAGCCGGCAGACTGTAACTGTTATAATACATGGAAACAACTACTTTTTTAAATACTGTATAGCCCAGCACATTTCCGATCACAGCAGCAAACAGCGTAACGATCACAGGCATGGAAAGATAATGCCTGACAAGTTCTCCTCTTGTATAGCCCGATGCCCGCAGTGTTCCGATCGCGGAAGCCTCCTTTACGATCGTGTTGTTGATTGTGATCGCAAAGATAAAAGCGATAATACCGATCAGAATATACAAAAGGACACCACCCATTGCTTCATCCGATCCCATGTCCTCTGTTGCAAAGGTGATCGCCGGATTGGCATAAGCAGGTACATAATCTGCAATCTCATTGTCACATACGACCGTCTGCGTCAGAAGTGCGCGCATAAAATCATCTGACTGCTTTTTCGTTGCTACATCATCCGCCGGCTTTTCTTCATAAACCCAGGCGTAAGTGAAATGCACTTTTTTATGTAAACTATTAAAGCCTTCATCAGTCACCATGGCCACATCAAATTTCAATGCATCAAACATAAAATCCGTTGCCTTTTCATGCAGTGTTGCATAGTTTACATATGCGATCAGACCTGTTACACGGAATTTCTTTCCGGAAACGGAAACAGTATCTCCCACCTTTATGCCAACATTATCCGCATGCATACGGTCGATGGCAATTTCATCTGCCTTCTGCGGAAGCTGTCCGTCCAGGATACAGGCTTCATTGACTGCATCCGTTTTGGCATAAACGCGGATGGTTCCATCCGTCTCACCGTCATTGTTATAATCTTCCTCTTCATTCCGGTAAAAATTTTCATAAACCTTTGTCTTTACTGCCCGGAAATCCGGATCGTTCAACTCATACTTTTCCTCTGCATCCGCGTATTCATCATCAATCTTATCTTTGATCTCCTGCATTGCTTTCTCATGGGCTTCCTTATATGCCTCATCATATGCTTTCTGATAAGCCCCTGTCTGTTTTGCAGCCTCTATCATTTCCGGCGCCATGGTTTCTGCCATCTGCGCATCAAATTTTTCGTCAAATTCTTTTGTGAATTTCTCATCCAGTTCTTTTGTCGCTTTATCCAGATAATACTGCTTTACATCTGCTTTTTCTCCGGTCCCGATCGCTGTAAGCAGATCCGCATCCGCCTTTTTCTGCAGTTCAAAATGACCGTCCTCCAGCTTATACTTGGTTTTTCCGTCCTCCGCCGCTTTCAGCATACTTCCGTTTGCCACATACATACCGGATACAAAACCGATCGTCAGGATCAGGAAAAGTGCCACTACGAGATATTTCTTCCAGTCACCGGAAAGCTCCCGGGGGATTCTTTTGATCAGGGGGTTTTTGTTTCTTTTCTTCCTCATATTGTCACACCCCTTACCATTCCAGATCCTGTGCGGAAATCTTATTTGTATTGATGTCATTATGCCGTACCATACCGTCACGCAGTTTGATCACATGATCCGCCATATTTTTGATTGCCTCATTATGTGTTACCATAATGACTGTATTGCCGTATTTTTGATTGACATCCTCGATCAGCTTCAATATTTCCTTGGATGTGTTGTAATCAAGTGCTCCCGTCGGCTCATCGCAGAGCAGGATATCCGGATTTTTTACGATCGCACGGCCGATGGAAACGCGCTGCTGCTGTCCGCCGGAAAGCTGGTTCGGCAGTTTATAGCGATGCTCATACAGCCCCAGTGTATGTAAAAGATCATCAATATCCAGCGGATTGTCGGAAAGATAAGCACCCACTTCTATGTTTTCCTTTACATTCAGATTTGCGATCAAATTATAAAGCTGGAACACATAGCCCAGATGTTTCCTGCGATACATCGTCAGTTTTTTCTCGCCCATGTCTTCCAGCTTATCGCCGCCTATACTTATATATCCGGAATCTGCATTGTCAATGCCTCCGAGAATATTTAACAGGGTTGACTTTCCGGAACCGGATGGCCCGAGCAGTACACAGAATTCTCCTTTGGCGACAGAAAAGTTCATCCCACGCAAAACTTCCTGTCTTGTTTCTCCGCTTCCAAATCCTTTTTTCAGATCTACAATTTCTAAAAATTTCTTCTCTTCTATTGCCATAATCTCCTCATTTCTACAGGACAGAATGCCCTGCTGCCCTGTGGTTAGTTGCGTCTAATTGCAAAATCAGTATATCATAACAGCTTTTCATTACAAGAAAAAAGGCGCTTACTGATATTTTTTATCAGCAAGTGCCTTCTTATCATGGTATTCTCCCCGTATATCTTTTTACTTTTTATACGTAGTTTCTCGTTATAATTACTTCCACTGAAAAGTGATCATACCGTAAATATAAATAAACAGGATCACAAGCGGTACCAGATACTGAAAAATGGGGCGCATCCATTTCTTTACCTTCAGCCCCTTTCCTTCATTTGCTTCCGCAAGGAACCGGTCCCAGCCCCAGCCGATCTTATAGCAGCAGAATATTGCCAGCATCAGGGATCCCAGTGGCAGTACATTGTTCGATACAATGAAGTCCCAGAAATCCAGCCATGCAGTCCCTTTGGCAAACGGCTGGAAATGAAATACACTGTAGCCGAGTGCTGTGGTCAGTGCTGCAAGAAAAATGGCAGTTCCACAGGCAACACAGCCCTTTGGTCTGGACCAGCCGGTATACTCTCTCACCATTGCCAGCAGGTTTTCGCACACACCAAGCACCGTTGACAACGCCGCAAATACCATGAACAGGAAGAATAACGTTCCCCACCAGCGTCCGCCTGCCATGTTGTTAAATACAGTCGCCATCGTATCAAACAAAAGGCTCGGTCCCGCTTTTACCTCAAGTCCATA
>DJNY01000072.1:5339-6016 GCA_002441865.1 Lachnospiraceae bacterium UBA6452
GTAAAGCAGGCCGGAAAAATGATGATCCCCGCTACGATCGCTACAAGTGTATCCAGTACGATAATATGAACAGATTCGCCCATTAAAGACCTGTCCTTTTCAATATAGCTGCCAAAGATCGCCATGCCACCCATTCCGACAGACAGGGTAAAAAATGCCTGGTTCATCGCACCGACAACAACAGAACCGTCAATCTTGGAGAAATCAGGGATCAGATAAAAAGAAAGTCCCTGCCCCGCCCCTTTCAGAGCCACACTGTGCACTGCCAGTACAAGCATCAGCACTATCAGTGCGGACATCATATATTTAGTGATCCGTTCCAGTCCTTTCTGCAGGTGGAAACTTAAGATCACAAAGGCAATCAGTACTGTCAGAAACAGATAGCTCACATTGATGACAGGATTTTGTATCATCTGTTCAAACCCGAAGTCCTGATTCTGCCCTGTCAGAAATTTTACAAAATAATAAAGCATCCAGCCCGAAACAACCGTATAAAATGCCATGATGGAAAAATTACCGATCAGGCATATAACACCGAGTATATTCCATTTTTTCTTGCCGGACAGCTTCCCGTACATATAAAGCGGACTTGTCTGCGCTGCCCTTCCGACAGAAAGTTCCATGACCATGGCGGGAAGTCCAAGCACCAGCAGACAGATGATATAAAGCAGCATAAA
>DJNY01000209.1 GCA_002441865.1 Lachnospiraceae bacterium UBA6452
GAAGCAGCAGAACACAGAGCAGACAGCTTGCAGACAGCATATACGATCCGCGAGGCGATGGATCATCTGCAGAAGGCTGTTGGCTGGGAGGAAGCTGTCGGGCAGATCAGCGGAGAATATGTGATCGTATATCCGCCGGGTGCGCCTGTTTTGGTTCCGGGAGAAGTGATTACGCAGGCATTGTATGAAAAAGTAAAGCATTATCAGGCACTGGGACTCAATCTGCAGGGGATGCAGGACAGGTCATTGCAGAGGATCCGTATCGTTATCAAATAGAAAAGCTTTACCGTATCTTTGCCGTTTATTTACATGCAGCGGGGTAAATACGCATTGCAATCCCTTATTAAAAATGAGATAATACAGGAAAAAGCGAAAGGTGGAAAAATATAAATGAGAAAAACAAAAATAATCTGTACAATCGGACCGGCCAGTGAGGGAGAGGACAAGTTAAGGGAATTGATGCTTGCCGGAATGAATGTGGCGAGATTTAATTTTTCCCATGGAACACATGAAGAACAGAAAGCAAAGTTTGCAAGAGTACTGAAGGTCAGCAATGAGCTGGGACTTCCTGTTGCAACTTTATTAGATACAAAGGGACCGGAAATCAGATTACGTGATTTTGAAGGCGGAAAAGCAATGCTTGAGCCGGGTCAGACATTTACTCTGACTACAGAAGAAATTATGGGTACAAGTGAAAAGGCTTCTATCAGCTATAAAGGACTGAAAAATGATGTCAGTACAGGCAGCATGATCCTGATCGACGACGGAAAGATTGAAATGCGTGTAGAAAAGATCACAGATACAGAGATCCAGTGCCGCGTGATCAATGGCGGTAAGGTATCCAACCATAAAGGAATCAACGTGCCCGGTGCAGTTCTTTCCATGCCATATATTTCAGAAGTGGATTATGCAGATATCAGATTCTGTGCGGAAATGGGCTATGATTTCCTGGCAGCTTCTTTTGTCAGAACAAGAGAGGATATTATTGAGGTCAGAAAGATCTTGGACGAATATAACAGCAAAGCAAAGGTAATCGCAAAGATTGAAAATATGCAGGGTATCCAGAATCTGGATGAAATTCTGGAGGTATCCGATGGTATCATGGTTGCCAGAGGTGATATGGGTGTTGAGATCCCGCTGGAAGAAGTACCTGTTCTGCAGAAGCAGATGATCAAAAAAGCAGTTGCCCAGGGTAAGCACGTTATTACCGCAACACAGATGCTTGAGTCCATGATCACAAATCCAAGACCGACAAGAGCAGAGACAGCAGACGTTGCCAACGCCATTTATGACGGTACAACAGCGATCATGCTTTCCGGTGAAAGTGCAGCAGGTGCATATCCGATCGAAGCCGTAAAGACGATGGCAAGAATAGCAGAACGTACAGAACAGGATATTGACTATAAGAGCAGACTGAAAAAGGTTGAAAGCGAAGACAGTACAGATATCACAACAGCCATTTCACATGCATGCTGTACAACAGCGATGGATCTGAATGCCAGCGCGATCATCACAGTAACAATGTCAGGTTTCACAGCCGGTATGATCTCCAGATATAAACCGGGCTGTCCGATCATCGGATGCAGTGTAAATCCAAGAGTCTGCAGACAGTTATCTCTTTCCTGGGGTGTAGCACCGATCCTGATCGAAAAAGAGGACAAAGCAGATGTTCTGTTTGAGGAAGCAACAAGAGCAGCAGAAAAAGCAGGTTATATCAAGAAAGGTGATATCGTTGTCCTGACAGCAGGCGTTCCGCTTGGTATTTCCGGCAGAACCAATATGATCAGGGTCATTGAAGTATAGGAACAGACATGGGTAAAATATTTTATCTGATGGGCAAAAGCTCTTCAGGCAAAGATACAATATACAAACGGTTAATGGCAGATGAAGATCTGCATCTGAAAAACATCGTACTGTACACAACAAGGCCGATCAGGCAGGGAGAACAGGAAGGTATCGAGTATCATTTCATAACAGAAGAGCAGCTGGCGAATCTGGAAAAAGAGGGCAGGATCATAGAGCTTCGCGCCTATGATACCTGCTTTGGTATTTGGAAATACTGTACAGTAGATGCACATATCGATTTAGACAAAGAAAACTATCTGATCATCGGAACAATCGAATCCTTCTGTAAAACAAAAGATTTTTATGGAAAAGAAACTGTCATCCCACTTATGATAGAACTGGATGATGGGATCAGGCTGCGTCGCGCACTTGACCGGGAAATGGCGCAGGATCAGCCGAAATACGATGAAATGTGCAGACGTTATCTGGCTGATGCGGCAGATTTTTCACCGGAGAAGAAAAAAGAAGCCGGTATTGAAAAGGAATTTTTGAATGATGATCTGGATGTCTGCATTGCAGAGCTTAAGGAGTATATTCTGCATGAAATGAGAAAAAGAATCTGATACAGAATAGGATTGTACATAGAAATATCTATCTTGCAGATGCATTTCATGGTATACTAAGATATGGTACAGTTCGTTTAAAACTGTTATAAGACATAAGGGGGTGGACAGATGGACATTAAAGTAAATCAGACAATGCCCGTAGCGCAGACGGATGCAGCCAGCCAGACGCAGCAGACCGACGGCAGCTTTAAGTTCACACTGGCCAGCCATATTGAAGAGCAGGATCTGCAGGTTCGTCTTACCGCTATGATGGAAGAGATCACCAGACAGGGTGACCGCATTTCCAAAAAGATGGATATCAAGGATATGCGGAAATACCGTTCACTTGTAAAATCCTTTTTAAATGAAGTAGTGACAAGAAGTCATAAGTTTTCCAGGGAGAATTTTCTGGACAGACGCGGCAGACACCGTGTTTATGGGATCATCAAGCAGGTGGATGATACACTGGATGAGCTTGCAAGAGAGCTTGTAAAGGACGAAAAGGATCATATTGCGATCCTGAATAAGATCGGGGAGATCCGGGGATTATTGTTAGATATTTTTATGTAAGAATGATCATCCGGTGGTCGCAAGAGAGAAAATCATAAGTGAAAACGAATATCATAATGTGCTAAATGAAAAGGGGTAAGGATATGCCTAACTTTAAAGATATTTACGGACAGGAACAGATCGTGGATCATTTACAGAATGCGATCGCATCGGGCAAGATTTCTCATGCCTATATTATTAACGGGGAACGCAGCAGCGGTAAGGAATTTATTGCAAATGTATTTGCCATGGCGCTGCAGTGTGAGAGCACCGGGCAGGAAAAGCCATGTAATGAATGTCATTCCTGCAAGCAGGCACTTTCCGGTAATCATCCGGATATCATCAGAGTCACACATGAAAAACCGGCGACGATCGGTGTAGAAGATATCCGCACAGGTATAAATGACGATATCATTATTAAGCCATACAGCAGCACCTGGAAGATTTATATCATCAGTGAGGCTGAAAAAATGACTGTGCAGGCGCAGAATGCACTTTTAAAAACACTGGAAGAGCCGCCTGCTTATGCAGTGATCATCCTGCTGACTTCCAATATAGATTCCATGTTGTCCACGATCCTGAGCAGATGCGTGGTTTTAAATATGAAACCGGTAAAGGATGAGATCATCAAAAAATACCTGATGGATGAGATCCATGTACCGGATTATAAGGCAGATGTCTGTACCGCTTTTGCAAGAGGAAATCTCGGTAAAGCCAAAGCGCTTGCAGCCAGCGAAGAATTTGATAATATCAAAACAGAGGCTGTCAGCCTGCTTAAATATATCCATGATATGGAAATTACGGATATTATGTCGGCGATCAAAAAGATCAATGATTATAAAATAGATATCAACGATTATCTGGACATTTTATCTGTCTGGTATCGGGATGTACTGCTCTTTAAAGCAACGAATGATGCAAACCAGTTGATTTTTAAAGATGAATTGCAGTATATTAAAAAAATAGCAAACCAGAGTGCATATGAAGGCATTGAGATCATTTTAGATGCACTGGAAAAGGCAAAATCGAGATTACGTGCCAACGTCAATTTTGATCTGACAATGGAATTGCTTTTACTGACAATAAAGGAGAATTAAGCATGATAAAAGTTGTAGGAGTCAGATTCCGCAGCGCAGGAAAAATTTATTACTTTGATCCCCAGAAGTTTGACATCAAAAAAGGGGAGCATGTTATCGTGGAAACTGCCCGCGGCGTGGAATACGGAACAGTGGTACTTGGCATCAAGGAAATAGCGGACGACGAGATCACAGCACCGCTCAAACCGGTGATCCGTATCGCAACCCCGAAAGATGACAAGCAGGAAGCTGCCAACCGCGAAAAGGAAAAAAGTGCAATGGCGGTCTGTCTGGAAAAGATCAAAAAGCATAAGCTGGACATGAAGCTGATCGATGCGGAATACACATTTGACAATAATAAAGTGTTATTCTATTTCACTGCAGACGGACGTGTGGATTTCCGTGAACTTGTAAAAGATCTGGCAGCAGTCTTTAAGACAAGGATCGAGTTGCGTCAGATCGGTGTCAGAGATGAGACAAAGATCGTGGGAGGGATCGGTATTTGCGGTCGTCCGCTTTGCTGTCATACATTTCTGGATGAGTTTGCACCGGTTTCCATCAAGATGGCAAAGGAACAGAATCTTTCCCTGAATCCGACAAAGATATCCGGTGTCTGCGGCAGACTGATGTGTTGTCTGAAAAATGAGGAAGAGACTTATGAAGAGCTGAACAGAAGACTACCGAATGTGGGTGACCGTGTCACAACAGATGACGGTCTGAAGGGTGAGGTACATAGTGTGAATGTGCTGCGCCAGCTTGTTAAGGTTCTGGTAGATGACGGAGAAGAAAAAGAGATCCGTGAATATAAAGTAGAACAGCTGAAATTCCGCAGACGTGGCAGACGCGATAAAGAAGAGCGCGGCGATAAAAAGCAGAGCGCAGAAGATAAGGCATTAAAGGAACTGGAAAACCTGGAGAAAAAGGAAGGAAAATCAAAACTTGATGAAGGTTGAGCTTTTAGAAAACGAAAGGCTTGATGATCTGGGTAGAAAAAATTATAAAATAATCCAAAATCCGGATGGTTTTTGTTTTGGCATGGATGCAGTGCTGCTGTCAGGCTATGCAAAAGTAAAAAAGGGGCAACGTGTTTTGGATCTTGGAACCGGAACGGGAATCATTCCGATCCTGCTGGAAGCAAAAACAGAGGCTTCCCATCTGACGGGACTGGAGATTCAGGAAAAAAGTGCGGATATGGCAAGGCGCAGTGTGCGCTACAATGATCTGGAAGATAAAATTTCCATTGTAACGGGTGATATCAAAGAAGCAGGAAGCCTGTTTGGCGCTGCTTCTTTTGACGTTGTAACTTCAAATCCGCCGTATATGATCGGTGGACATGGTCTGCAGAATCCATCCATGCCCAAAACGATCGCAAGGCATGAGGTACTCTGTAATCTGGAGGACGTGGTCAGGGCTGCAGCGACAGTTTTAGTGCCGGGCGGTTATTTTTATATGGTGCACAGACCGTTCCGCCTGGCTCAGATCATCACAGCAATGACAAAATATCAGTTGGAACCGAAACGGATGCGTTTTGTATATCCATATGTGGATAAAGAGCCCAATATGGTGCTGATTGAAGCCAAAAAGGGTGCAAATTCCCGTGTGACGGTGGAAAAGCCGCTGATCGTGTACAAAGCTGTGGGAGAGTATACGGACGAGATCTATGATATTTATAAGCCCGAAGTGTACGATAAGAGAGAGCATGGCGGACAGGAAAATTGCAGAAACCGGAAATCATAAATCCGGGAGAAACCAGAGAGGAAAAATATGGCACAGGGAACTTTATATTTATGTGCAACACCGATCGGAAACCTGGGGGATATGTCACCCCGTATCCGGGAGACTTTATCACAGGTTGACCTGATCGCTGCTGAGGATACGAGAAACAGCATCAGGCTTTTGAATCATTTTGAAATTCATACGCCGATGACAAGCTATCATGAGTATAATAAAGTAGAAAAGGCATATGCTTTAATAGAAAAAATGAAAGAGGGGGATGATATTGCTCTGATCACAGATGCAGGAACGCCTGCGATCTCCGATCCGGGAGAGGTTTTAGTAAAGATGTGTCAGGAAGCGGGTATCACCGTAACTTCTCTGCCGGGTCCTGCTGCCTGTATCACGGCGCTTACTCTGTCAGGACTGCCAACAAGAAGATTCTGTTTTGAAGCCTTTTTACCGGCGGATAAAAAGGAAAGACAGCTTATTTTGGAAGATCTTAAAGTAGAAAAAAGAACGATCATTTTATATGAAGCCCCCCATCATCTGATCAAAACATTGCAGCTTTTATTTGATACACTTGGTGACAGGCGTATCACAATCTGCAGGGAGCTGACAAAGAAATTTGAGACTGTTATGCCAACAACGCTTGCAGAAGCACTTTCCTATTATGAAGGAAATGAACCGCGTGGTGAATATGTGCTTGTGATCGAGGGAAAGAGTCAGGAAGAGGTGCTGGCGGACCAGAGAGCTGTTTTTGAAGAAATGACGATCGAAGAACATATGGCATTGTATGAGGATCGTGGAATGGATCACAAGGAAGCGATGAAAGCGGTTGCAAAAGACCGGGGGATCAGCAAACGTGAGGTATACAATTATTTAATAAATGTAAAAAAATAGGGAATTCTATTTACAATGCAATCAGTGCATATTATAATCATGTAGCAAAGAACGCAAATATGATAATGCAATACTTATTATACGAATTTAAAGGAGAACGAAATATGTTAGAAAGAGTTATTGAAATCATCAGAGAACAGTTAAATCTGGACGGAGTGGAAATTACAGAAGATTCTTCTTTCAAAGATGACTTAGGAGCAGATTCCTTAGATTTATTTGAACTTGTTATGGCATTTGAAGAAGAATACGGTGTTGAAATCCCATCTGAGGATCTGGAAAAGATCTCAACAGTCGGAGATATCGTGGAATATATGAAGTCTAAAGGTGTAGAAGTTTAATTCTCTGCTTTTTCATAAAAAACGAACGATCAGGAAACTCGCTATCACGCCCGCCAGGGTTGCAACAAGTGCACCGGGCAGTGTATAGCGGGTTTTCTTTATTTTTGCCGCCATAAAATAAACGGACATGGTGTAAAAGATGGTTTCGGTAGAGCTCATGATGAGGGAGGTCAGAAGTCCTGTCTGGCTGTCCGGCCCATATTCTTTGAAGATATCAAGGACAAGTCCTGTTGCAGCAGAAGAGGAAAACATTTTGATGAGCAGAAGGGGCATGATCGGCGCAGGGATATCAGCACCGGAAAACAGCCGGTTACACAGGCTGCCCACAAAATCCAGAAAGCCGGAAGCCCGCAGAACGCCGACTGCGATCATCAGTCCGATCATGGTAGGTGCGATCGAGATAACGGTCTGCATACCCGACCTGGCACCTTCCAAAAATTCATCATAGACGTTGACATGTGTGCTGATTCCATATGCCACAATATAGAAAATGAGGAGTGGGATGATAATGTTGGAGAGATTGGCGAGAATGTTCATAATTCAGGTCCTTTCCGTTTTATACATTTTATGCATGTAAAGCAGACGACAGCTTTTTATTAAAAGGACTGTTATGTACTGCATGATGGACATACTATGTTGCATTTAAGAAGGATTCCTGTCGGCAAATTTGATAAACAGAATGCCCGCAAGCGTGGAGCAGGTCGTGGCAAGTATGGCTGGCATGATAATAGAAGCCGGTGTTACGCTTCCGTACTGGCTGCGATAAACGATGATGTTAACAGGAATGAGCTGCAAAGAAGAGATATTCAGGATCAGGAAGCTGCACATTTCATTGCTGGCAGCAGTCGGATCCTTACAGGATTTGTTGCTCCGCTGTATCCTGCCAAGCTCCTCCATGGCTTTCAGCCCCGCAGGGGTACATGCCCAGCCAAGCCCCAAAATGTTGGCGACCACATTGGTGGAAATGTATTCCAGAGCAATATCCTCATAGCGCAGTCGTGGAAACAGAAACAAAAGAAATGGGCGGAGTTTTTTCGTCATGGATGCGATAATACCAGCCTTTTGGGCGATCTGCATGAGCCCGACCCAGAGTGCCATGACGCCGAGCATTGTAATGCAGAGTGTTACGGCTTCTCTTGCGCTGTCAAGCGCCGCATTACTGAGTTCTGCCATATGGCCTGTCAGCGATCCGTAAATAATGCCGATGATGATCATAAAGGCCCAGATATAATTCAGCATAAAAATTCCTTTCCTGCACGTTCTGTTATTTCAGTATATGAGGCAGGGCATGGGCAAAATACCGGTGTAAGTTGTGGCGCAAACAGAATAGTTGACTTCAAGGTTTTCCTCTGCTATCATAATCATATTCATCGCCGCCTTTCAGGCAGCGATTATCTCAGAGCTATGGCTC
>DJNY01000178.1:0-4364 GCA_002441865.1 Lachnospiraceae bacterium UBA6452
AAGGATATTGCGTAGCCGGAAAAAAATACCAGTTTACGCTCACAAAGCCTGTGCCAGCAGGCGGTCAGCTTGCCGGATTCAGAGACGCACCGGATCAGGCACCTTCTACTTGGAAGGTATATACATATGCAAGCAAAACGGCAAAAGAAGCGATGGAAACAGTACCAGTCACAGAAGGGTCAGGAGGCACAAAACTTGGTGTATTAAAAACAGGCGGCGAAGGAAACATTAACTGTCTGCAGCGTGTAGCTTACGGCTACAATCGCTGGGCACAGTCGGCTCTCAGACAGTGGCTCAATTCCGACAAGGGGGTAGGCGAGTGGTGGACTCCACAGAACGACTTTGACCGTTGTCCGGATCAGCTCACAACAAAAGCTGGATTCTTGACTGGATTCGATCAGGAATTCAGAGATGCATTGAAAGCCGTTAAGGTTGTGACTGCGCTGAATACAGTAACAGATAGCACTTCGACTAATAGCGTTGATCCACTGGAAACAACATACGACAAATTCTTCCCACTCTCATTGGAGCAGATGAGCATCAATCCACAGCTTGCTGGAGAGGGCGAAACCTGCCCATATTGGAAGAGAGCATCACAGATGACAACAAAGATGCAGCAGTATCAAACATATCCTCAGATTCGTACATTTGCGATTGAGAATCACACTTCACCGCAGTACGTCCGCTTGCGCTCGGCTGATCGTGGCAGTTCGTGCAATACGTGGTACGTGTACTCTAGCGGCGGCGTCAGCGGCTACTACTACGCGAGCTGGGCCATTCGCTGCGCCCCGGCTTGTGATTTCTGCTAATCAGCAATCAATAAATCCCGGCACCCACGGATGCCGGGTATAATTTCAGAGAAAGGAGGAACATAGCGTGTCAGTACCAGTTGGAGAGAGAAGAGAAAGCAGACTGGAAGTATTCGTGCAGGCGTTGGATTTAGTAACTTACACTCTCAGAATCACGAAGAACGAGAAAATTTTTCTTCCGGAATACCAAAGACAAGTTACCGACGACATTATCGAGACTGCAAAGAGTATCTACATCGATGCTTGGGATGCCAACAATGTAAGGGTAACGACTAAAGATGATTGGAGAGTCCGCAGGGAGCTTCAACTTCGTGCGGCCAGGGAATGCAATAGACTCCTGGCTCTGATCGGAATTGCAAAATCCTCGTTTCATCTCAAAAATAAGCGAATCAAGTTTTGGACCGGTAAGGTTTTGAAGGTTCGAGGCATGATCCGTAGTTGGAATGAAAGTGATAGTAAACGCTACTCCCAAATTGTGGAGTAGTTTTCACTATACGGATGTAGGCTAAACGCAGAACGTCCGCTTGCGCTCGGCTAATCGTGGCAATTCGTACAATACGTGGTACGTGAACTCTAGCGGCAACGTCAACAACAACAACGCGAACTGGGCCAATCGCTGCGCCCCGGATTGTGTGGTATTAAGGACATAAAGGCTATTCCGTAAGAATGGCGCTCCAACCAATCAAACACAAGGAGCCTGCATCCGGCCGTAAGGCGAACAACACTGTAGCGATGCGGTCAGCCGTAGAACGACTGTTACCCGCTGTCAACGCTATGGACCTATCTATAAGTTTTATGGATATGGAAGAAGTAATCGGCTTTGAAGCCTTATATGATTCGATGCACAAGTGCAAGAAAGGAGTTATTTGGAAAGAGTCCGTTGCACATTATGTATTGAACAGCCTGGAGGAAACATACAAGCTCAATGAGCAGTTGGAAAATGGAACCTACAAGGCAAGGCAGATAGCAAAATTCACGATAACCAGGCCGAAGAAAAGAGAAATCATCAGTGTATGTTTCAGAGACCGCGTTTATCAGAGAAGTTTGAATGACAATGCACTGTACCCAATAATGACAAATTCGTTCATTCGTGATAATTGGGCCTGCCAGCGTGGCAAGGGTACCGATGATGCGAGAGACAGGATGAAACTATTTCTGCAGAGGATGTACCGGAAGTATGGTACAGAATTTTACGGTCTGCAGATAGATGTGCATGGGTATTACCCGAATATGCGGCACGACTTAACCAACGCAATGTTGGAGAGAAAGTTGGAACCGGAAATAGCAAAGCGAGCCATTGATGTACTCGACGGACAGTACGCCGGAGATGTTGGGTATAACCCAGGAAGTCAGATGGTTCAGATTGTTGGTATATCGGCATTGGACGACCACGACCACAAAATCAAGGAAGATTTGGATGTGGACGAGTTCGGAAGATATATGGATGATTCACTTGCGTTCCATCCTTCCAGGGAATACCTGGAATACTGCAGAAAGGTGATCGGCGAGATATTGGCCGAGAAGGGGTTAGAGTTCAATCCGAAGAAAACGAGGGTGTTTAGCATTACGGACGGTTTCACATTTTTAGGTTTCAAGTACCGGCTAACAGATACCGGGAAGGTTATTATGATAATCGATCCGAAGAATGTCAAAGAAAGACGTCGGATATTACGAAGGCTGGTGAGAAAAGCCAAACAAGGCGAGCTCACAAAGGCTAAGGTAGACGAGTGTTATTACGCTTGGAGAAATCATGCCAGCAAGGGCAACAGTTTTAAGCTCATGCAGCGCATGGATAAATACTATAAATCATTATGGAGGTAGAAAATGTTAGAAATTAAGATGAATAAAGGCGATGTGGATGGCATGAGACGGAGAGAATCCTTAGAAGCAGAATTTGCAAAACTGAGAGCAGATACGGATTACATAGCCATGATGCAGGATGTTGAAATCCCGACAGAAGAAAGCGAGGAGAAAGAGTATGAATAAAGAAGAGTACAGTAAAAATTTTGAAAAGATCAAAAAGTATTACGATGCTGGATTTTGGAAAAAAATTCAGGTCAAAAATGCAGTAATCAAAGAAAAAATCACAGCTGAAGAATATGAAGAAATCACAGGCGAGAGATATGAATGCTAGTACGATTGCAGATATCGTAGATTCGATGGACCACGTGATTGAGGAACAGCAAAAGCTTATTAAGATACTGAGAAATGCACTTCTGCAATATATGTCTATAGAAGAGATGGAGAGAATGGAAGAGGAAGGAGGAGTGACTATATGAATGAATTAGGAAAAATCAGATTACTTTTTATTGCTTTTTTTACAGCTATCTGGGCGAAACTGGGGGTGCTTGCGATTCCATGGTTATTATTGCTTGTACTTAATATCATCGATTATGCAACAGGGATTGCAGCAGCCCCGTATCGAGATCCGGAGGATGAGAGACCAGTCAAGAGTTACAAGTCAATCAGGGGTATACAGAAAAAGGTGTGTATGCATTTGCTGGTTGTTCTGGGATATGTCATTGATACGCTAATAAAGACATCTCTCGCAAATGCTGGGTGGGGGATCGCGTATCCGCCGATATTCGCAATAGCGATTTCACTATGGGAATCATTTAATGAAGATATTTCGATTCTGGAGAATATATCGGATGTTGGAACCCCGATTCCACCATTCCTAATGCCTATACTTAAGATGATGCAGAAAAAAGTGAACGAAAAAATGGAACAGATAGGAGATGATCCAAATGAGTAAGCAAATCGGACAGGCAGGACTGCAGCTTATCATGCAGTTCGAGGGATGTAAGCTAACAGCATATAAGCCTGTATCAACGGAAAAGTATTATACGATTGGATACGGACATTACGGCGCAGACGTAAAAAAAGGCATGAAGATTTCGAAGGCTCAGGCGGAAGCATATCTGATTGCAGACTGTCAGAAGTTTGCGAACTATGTTGACAATAAAGCATATGTACCGATTACACTGAATGACAACCAGAGAGATGCGCTGATCAGCTTTACATATAATTGTGGGGCAGGCAATCTGAAAAGGTTGTGCGCCGGAAGGACAGCAGATCAGATCGCTGCAAAAATCCCGGCATATAATAAAGCTGGTGGGAAGATCCTGAACGGACTGACCAGAAGAAGGAAAGCTGAACAGACCTTATTTCTTACACCGGTAAAATCCGGAGTTGCACCGGTGCAACATAATTATAAGGTAGGAAAAAATTATGTAACAAAGGTAGACCTGAACGTAAGGACTAGTGCTGCAGGAGCACTGAAACGCTGGGACAAGCTTACGGCAGGCGGGAAAAATCACTCTGATAATGCACAGGGATATGCGGTACTCAGAAAAGGCACAACAGTCACATGCAAAGAAATTAAGGTTATTGCGTCCACTGTATGGATGCGGATCCCGTCCGGATGGATCGCCGCAATCGCAAAAGATAAAAAGAATATTGTATAAATAAAAAGGCCTGAATGCGGTATAAAGTAATAAATACACAGCATTCGGGCCTTTTTTATATTGCGTTTCTTCTATATATAATAATAGC
>DJNY01000178.1:4370-20203 GCA_002441865.1 Lachnospiraceae bacterium UBA6452
AATAGCAAAACAACAGAGAGTATTTATCTATACTTATTTTTTATGTTGAATTCATAGCTAACATCCATGTGCTAACGAACTGGGGCATTTTGAAATGATCGGTGCGATCGTGCATCAGCTGACCAGAGATCTTTCTATGGAAGAAATCGAAAAATCCGGGTTTGCACCGTACTATGTAGATCATACACTGGCATTGTGGCCGCAGGCTGCGGGCGGTATACCGCATAATGCATGCCAGTATCAGTCAAAAGGAGATCCGATCACAGATCTGATGGAGGATATGGCTGCGGAGCAGAAAGCAAGAACAACGTATGATAATATTCTCCGTATGGTAAAGGATCCGGATGTCTGTGACGTCATTAAATTCCTGAGAGCCAGAGAGGTCGTACACTTCCAGCGTTTCGGTGAAGCACTCCGTATTGTGCAGGATAAGTTAAATGAAAAGAATTTCTATGCATTTAATCCGGCATTTGATACTTGTACCGTAAAAACAGAAGACAGATAAAAAGAGATAAGACAGGTGCAGATTTCTGTGCCTGTCTTTCTGTCAACCCCTGATCACATTTTCAGAATGAAAAAAATGCTGTGTTTTTTTGTGAATTATCACAAATTGTATATGGGCGGGAATAATGGTACTATATATTGAAATACAAAGTGCAGGGGGAAGAAAGTATGTTATCAGAAAAAGACAGAGCAGTGGTAGGCAGTTATGTGGGAGCCGGCATGAATCTGGAGGTGCTGTTGAAAAGTTTTCCGCAGTTTCAGAGCGCCGATGTGAAGAGTGTATATGAAGAGTACACCAGGCCGGCTATGAGCTATACAGATCCTATGAATGTCAGCATGAATTGCTCATAACAGATCGGAAAAATGATGAAAATGTGATAGGAATTTCAGGAAAACAGGCAGATCGCAAAACCGAATCTGCCTGTTTTCTTACCGTTTTTGCAAACAAAAAGTGAGAATGCGGGAAATAATCTCCAAAAGTTTGTATAGATTGTTTACAAATAAATGCTTACCAATTATAATAGAACGTGGTAAGATAGTACTAAGAATGAATAGATATAATTAGTATTTATTTTTGTGTGAAGAATAACATGATATAGGGAGTGAAAGTTATGAAATGTTTAATTTGTGGAAGCGAATCAGCTAATGAAGTCTGCAACAAGTGTATTCGCCTGGAAAAGATCTTATATCAAAAAGAATGGACATTTAAAGAGGGTATGCTGATCAAAAAGACAGAAGCCTTCCGGATTGCCATTTCAAATCTTCGTATCAGCGGTCGTGCAGCGATCTGTGATAATCCGAAAGGACTGAATGCAAGAATTGATAATATTTCCTATTATCTGCTGAATGTAAAGGAGTGCTCTCAGGTAACATATCAGGGAAAAAAGACTCTGATGGTTTCACTGGAAGGAACGGGAGAAAATCATTACAACAGATATATCTTCCTGCCGGGATTTGAAGAAGGTGACCAGCTTGTAAATGCAATTTTTGATGCAAAGACAAAAGCAGCGTCCCTGACAGAGCGTATCCGTCAGAATAACGGAATCGCAAGCAGACCTGTTGAGGTGACACCGACGGTGGCAAGTTCTGATTTCCATGTAAATCAGCCGACACCTGCTCCGGCACCGGCTGCAGCAGCACCGACACCTGCTCCGGCAGCAACAAGTACAGATACTGTAGCACTTGCAGGTATTGCTGAAGATATTTCAGAGTTTGAGACGAAGATCAAAAAGTTGAAAGTATTACGTGATAATGGTATTCTGAGTGATGAAGAGTACGAGGCAGAAAAGAAGAAACTTGTTAGTATCTTTTAAGTATCTTTATGAATCGTGAAAAAGCTGTCGTCTGACAGCTTTTTTATGGTATAAGGTATTATATACGGAATAACACTTGGAGGATTGATGTATGCGAGGTATTGAAACACAGGTTCGTAAAGTGCGAAGACGTGTTTTTAAGGAAATTGCGGAGTTGGCATATCATTCAGAAAATCTGATCGATGATATAGAAGCACTTCCTTATAAAATTGTTCCAGGAGAAGATAATGAATACTGGGAAAGCGTTTACAGAGAAAGGGCGGTAGTCAGAGAACGGATCAGACTGGCTATGGGAATGTCACTCAGACCGGAGGATGCTCCTGTTCATGTGTCCCAGGGCGTTGAAGAAAGCAATATTGCGGAAAAATATTATGAGCCGCCGCTTTTGCAGGTTATCCCATCTGCCTGTAATGCATGTCCGGAAAATCAATATGAAGTAACCAATAAATGTATGGGCTGTCTGGCGCATCCGTGTAATGAAGTATGCCCGCGTGGCGCGATTACAATGGTGCATGGCAAATCCTATATTGATCAGGAAAAATGTATCAAATGCGGTAAATGTAAGTCTGTCTGTCCTTATGATGCGATATCACATCAGGTTCGCCCATGTGCAGGTGCCTGCGGTGTTGGTGCGATCAAGAGTGACAGTAAGGGACGTGCAAAGATCGATAATGATATGTGTGTATCCTGCGGTCAGTGTATGGTAAGCTGCCCGTTTGGTGCGATTGCCGATAAATCCCAGATCTTCCAGCTGATCCGTGCGATGCAGTCCGGTAAAAAGATCATTGCACAGGTTGCACCGGCGTTTGTCGGACAGTTTGGAAAGAATGTCACACCGGATGTTTTTAAAACAGCATTAAAACAGCTTGGATTCTATGATGTATATGAGACTGCGATCGGTGCGGATCTCGGTGCCATGACAGAGGCAGAGCATTATGTAAAGGAAGTGGCGACAGGCGAACTGCCATTCCTTCTGACAAGCTGTTGTCCATCCTGGTCAATGCTTGCAAAGAAGTTCTTCCCGGAGACGATAGACAAGATTTCCAATGCACTGACACCTATGGTGGCAACTGCCCGTGTGATCAAAGAAGAACATCCGGATGCCAGTGTTGTATTTATCGGTCCTTGTGCATCCAAGAAGCTGGAGGCTTCCCGCCGGACCGTGCGTTCCGATGTTGATTTTGTTATCACATTTGAAGAACTGGTAGGTATGTTTGAAGCAAAGGGCATCAATCTTGCGGAAATAGAACCACATGATGAAATGAAAGATGCGACCGGAGCCGGACGAGGCTATGGTGTCGCAGGTGGTGTCGCTGCTGCGATCGAGGAATGTATCAGGGAATACTATCCGGATGTCGATGTCAATATTGAGCATGCAGAAAGTCTGGCGGAATGTAAGAAGATGCTGATGCTTGCGAAGATGGGCAAGAAGAACGGATGCCTGATCGAGGGTATGGCCTGCCCCGGCGGCTGTGTAGCCGGCGCCGGAACCAATATTGCGGTTCCACAGGCGACCAAAGAGGTCAATAACTTTAAAGCACATTCGGAAAAGAAGATTCCGGAGATGGAGGAAAATCATGACTAAGATCAGAACAAGATTTGCGCCCAGTCCGACAGGAAGGATGCATGTTGGTAATCTGCGTACCGCATTATATGCTTATTTGATCACCAAGCATGAGGGCGGCGATTTCATTCTGCGTATTGAAGATACAGATCAGGAAAGACTGGTAGAGGGAGCGGTTGATATTATCTACCGTACCCTTGAAAAGACAGGTCTTGTCCATGATGAAGGACCGGACAAGGATAAGGGCTTTGGCCCCTATGTACAGTCTGAAAGACAGGCACAGGGTATTTATTTAAAGTATGCCAAACAGCTGATCGAAAAGGGGGAGGCTTATTATTGCTTCTGTGATAAAGAGAGACTGGAATCCCTGCATCAGGTCATTACAATGGCAGATGGCAGTACAAAAGAGATCAATGTTTATGATAAACACTGTCTTCATCTGTCCAAGGAAGAAGTTGAGGCAAATCTGGCTGCAGGTAAGCCGTATGTTATCCGTCAGAATGTACCAAGAGAAGGTACAACCACTTTCCATGATGAATTATACGGAGATATCACAGTCAATAATGATGAGCTCGATGATATGATCCTGATCAAGTCAGACGGTTATCCGACTTATAACTTTGCCAATGTAGTAGATGATCATCTGATGGAGATCACACATGTTGTAAGAGGAAATGAATATTTGTCTTCTTCTCCGAAGTACAACCGTCTGTATGATGCATTCGGCTGGGAAGTACCGAAATATATTCATTGCCCGCTGATCACGGACGAAAATCATCAGAAACTTTCCAAGCGTTGCGGACATTCCTCCTATGAAGATCTCGTTAATCAGGGATTTTTAACAGAAGCGATTGTCAATTTTGTTGCACTTTTAGGCTGGAGCCCGGTTGGAAATGAAGAAATCTTTTCGCTGGATGAGCTGGTCAGGGTGTTTGATTATCATCATATTTCCAAGTCGCCGGCGGTATTTGATTATACAAAGCTGAAATGGATGAACGGGGAGTATATCAAAGCAATGGACTTTGATAAATTCTATGAAATGGCACTGCCGTATATCAAAAATGTGATCAAGAAGGATCTGGATCTGAAAAAGATTGCAGAGATGGTTAAGACAAGAATTGAAATATTCCCGGATATTGAGCCATTGATCGACTTTTTTGAAGAATTGCCGGAGTATGACGTGGCAATGTATACGCATAAGAAGATGAAGACAACAACTGCGTCTTCACTGGAAGTATTAAAGGAACTTCTGCCGATCTTTGAAGATCTGACAGATTATTCCAATGATTCCCTGTACAAGACACTGCTTGCTTATGTAGAGCAGAAAGGCTGCAAGAATGGATACGCAATGTGGCCGGTTCGTACAGCTGTTTCCGGAAAGCAGATGACACCTGCGGGTGCGACAGAGATCATGGAGGTCATCGGCAAAGAGGAATCTTTAAAACGAATCAGAAAGGGCATTGCATTACTGGAAAATGCCGCAGAATAAGAAAATGATACCGTCTCCTGCACAGCAGGAGGCGATCTGCTTCGGGGAGGGAGCCATGCTCGTACTAGCCGGTCCCGGAAGTGGAAAAACAGCAGTGATCACACAACGTATCCGTTATCTGGTGGAAGTGCTTTCTATAGCGCCATCCGATATCTTAACGATCACATTTACAAAGGCAGCTGCGCTGGAAATGAAGCAGCGGGCGTGTCAGATATGCCGGAGCGCAGAAAACGCCGTATTTGGTACTTTTCATTCCATTTTTTTTCAGATCATCAGATCTTCTTCGAAATTTCAAAATTATTCCATTATGACAGAACAACAGAAACTACAGATTTTAAGACCGCTTCTGAAAGGGAAAAAGCTGGACAGTGTACAACTGGCTTCTTTTTGTGAGCAATTTTTGGCGGATCTCAGCTTTTACAAAAATACCGGACGGGAAAGAAAAAGTGATATTTCTGAGAAGAAAAAAGAAAAAGAACCGCAGCAGAAAAGAGAAATATACAAATCAGAAGCGGAAACAGAGCAAATGCAGACAGATGAGCTGCGCAGGGCTTACGAAAAAAGCTGCAGGCAGCGCTGGCTGCTTGATTTTGATGATATTCTTCTGTATTGTCACAGACTGCTGACAGAAGATGCCGGATTGCGCAGGCAGTGGCAGAGAAGATTTCGATATGTGCTGATCGATGAATTCCAGGATATCAATGATGTACAATACAAGATCATAAAGCTGCTTTGTGCTAACCATGGAAATCTGTTTGTGGTAGGGGATGATGATCAGGCAATTTACTCTTTTCGTGGTGCTGATCCATCATATATGCATCGGTTTTCAGAGGATTTTCCGCAGTGCAGGCAGGTAAACCTCAATATCAATTATCGATGCGGAGACCGGATCCTGACACTGGCAGCCGGGTCGATCGCACATAATAAGAACAGATTTGAAAAGGTCATTGAAGCGGGAAATACCGGAGAAAACCGGGTGATCGCAAGCTGTTTTCAAAACCGTACGGAAGAGCTTTCTTTTTTGACGGAAGAAATTTTATCGCATGGAAATGAACGGCAGATGGCAATACTGGTCAGGACGAACCGGATGGCGGAGGCGGTCGCTGAAGCCTGTTTTCATAGGCAGATCCCATACCATATGCGGGAGAAAAAACAGGATTTTTATGCACAGAAGTGCATCAGGGAAGTCCTGTCAGTTCTACGATTTGTGGCAGAGGGCAGAAAACGCAGTGATTTTATGGCATTTATGAACCGTCCAGTACGTTATATCGACAGGGCGTTGCTGCAGAAAGAAACGGTGGATCTGCAGGCGCTTATACAAAACTGTAATGAAGATCCAGTGCAACAGACGATCCAGAGACTGCAGAAAGATCTTGCTATGGTGGAAATGCTTGATCCGTTTGGTGCAATCACTTATATCAGAACAGTCATGCGCTATGACAGTTGTCTTGACCGGGGAGAGAAAGGGGAAAAGGAGAGAGAAACACTTGCGGAGCTGCTGAAGCGTTGCAGGGGATTTCACAGTCATAAAGCATTTCTTACACATATTGATGCGTACAGAAGTAAGATGGAACAGGAAGACGATAGAAAACAGTCTGTGGCAGATCCTGATAAGGAAAAACAGAATCCGGTGCAGATCATGACCTATCATGGCTCGAAGGGCCTTGAATTTGACACGGTGTTTCTTCCTTTTCTGAACAGCGGAGAAGTGCCGCATGGCAGAAACCTGTCGGAAGCAGAGCTCGAGGAAGAACGGAGACTGTTTTATGTAGCGATCACCAGGGCAAAAAAATCCCTGTATCTTTCCTGTGAGGGAATGGTACAGGGGGAAAACAGAAACTCCGTTTTTTGGACAGAGCTAAAAGATTACTTGGAAGCTTTAGAATCTTTAGATTCTTCGTCGATCAGCTCATCAAATTCGACCTGATCGAGATATTCGTCGAATGCGTCTGATACCGCATCATACTCGTCTTCGTCTTCAATGAAGAACAATTCCGGCTCTGCATTCGGATCGGATTCGTCTTCTTTGTAGCCGTAGATCCAGACTTCACCATCTTCATTTTCTCCTTTTTCGTCCAGTGGCAGGAGAATGATATAGTCTTTTTCATTTACCGTTAATATGGTAATAATGGCGCAGGTAACACTTTCTCCGTCTTCCAGTTCCATTGTAACGGTCATTTCTTCATCATAATCCGCTGCCTGGATTGCTTCTTTTTTACTCATGATTTTTCCTCGCTTCTCTTTGAATGGTTTCCTATTGGTATAAGATATGATATAATAAATGCAGAAAGAAAACAAGCGTCTGCGAAGCAGACATTTTATAAAAGGAAAGAAAATATGACATTAGAGTACAGCATCAGCGCCGGACATCCATTTTGTATGGGTGTGATGAGCCAGACAAACGGAATCCATATCGCAATGCCTTTCCCGGAGAGCGAAGGAAAGGAATGTGGCATGATCTTATATAAAGCAGGACACGAGCTTGCCAGGATCGTTTTTCCGGAATGTTACAAAATGGGAGAGGTATATGTGCTTTTTATCAATATGCAGATGGAAGCAGATTATACCTATCTCTTTTTCAGGGGAGAAGAACGGTTTGTAGATCCTTATGCCCATATCATACGCGGCAGGGAGAAATGGGGCAGACGGAAAGAAGACAGACCACAGGCTGCATTTGCAGATGACACATTTGACTGGGAAGAGGATATGCCTCTGCGCACGCCTTATGAAGACTCCGTTTTTTATTCGCTGCATGTGCGCGGTTTTACGAAGCATCCAAGTTCACAGGTCAGTGCGCGCGGTACTTTTGCCGGTCTTGCAGAAAAAATTCCCTATTTACAGCAGCTGGGTATTACAGCTATTGAATGTATGCCTGTTTATGAATTTGATGAGATCATCCCGAATCCGGCTTATCAGGAGAGCCTGAAGCTGCGGGATAGCGGGCAGGCAGCTTATATGGAAGAACCTGCCTGGAAACAGCGTATCAATTACTGGGGCTTTGGGGACGGAGATACTTATTATATGGCACCAAAGGCGGCTTATGCGAATGATCCGCAGCACGCGGACAGAGAACTGAAGCAGCTTGTCAGGCAGCTGCATAAGAGTGGCATAGAGATCATTTTACAGATGTACTTTTCACCACGTTATACCCAGGGGTATATCAGAGAAGTACTCCGGTACTGGGTCAGCTGTTATCATGTGGATGGCTTTCATCTGTTGGGAACGGATATTCCGATGCGGCTTTTGGGGACAGATCCTTATTTGAAGCATACAAAGCTGATCCACGAGAATCCGGAGGCAGAAGCTGTCTATAAAGGGAAAAAACTACCGTATTACAGGAATCTTGCGTGCTATGGAGATGCATTCCGTTATGATGCCAGACGTTTCCTGAAGGGGGACGAAGGCATGCTTTCTGCTATGGCAGAGCACATGAGACAGAACAGCAGCCTGGAGGGTGTGATCAACCATATTACAGATTACAGAGGTTTTACCCTTTTGGATCTGGTTTCTTATGACCGGAAGCATAATGAAGAAAACGGCGAAGATAACAGGGACGGCAGTGATTATAACTATAGCTGGAACTGTGGCGTAGAGGGAAGCTCGCGTAAGCGGACAATCCTGAAAATGCGTCTTGCGCAGCGCAAAAACGCGCTTGCGATGCTGTTTCTGTCACAGGGAACACCGCTTTTACTGGCCGGTGATGAAATGGGACACAGTATGCAGGGAAATAACAATGCTTATTGCCAGGATAATAAGCTCAACTGGCTGGACTGGAAACTGCTGGATAAAGATGCTGAGCTGTTTACCTACACAAAAGAACTGATCCATTACCGTAAAGTGCATCCGATCCTGCACAGCAGACAGACGATGCAGATCATGGACAGTCTGTCCTGCGGCTATCCGGATCTTTCCTATCATGGAGAGCAGGCATGGTATGCACATTTTGAAAATTATTACAGACATATGGCAGTTTTGTATTGTGGTATGTATGAGAAAAAGCCGGATGGAACAGATGATGATTTTATTTATATCATCTGGAACATGCACTGGGAAAAGCATACATTTGCATTGCCGACACTGCCACAGGATTATGTCTGGATGGTCAGCCTGACAACGAAGGAAATTCCGCTGCAGGATATGGCAGATAAAACCGGAAAGGCAGAGAAGCAGGCGGCAGCCGGGGAGACATCCGCAGAACAGCCGCGGGAGATCACGGCGCAGGGACGCAGTGTTGTTGTGCTCACAGGCAGGAAACAGGAATCAAAAAAGAAAAAGAGGCATAAAAAATGAGACCGGTCAGTCATTTTATTACGATCACACATCATAAAATATTGGTTATGCAGGGCTGTTTTAAAGTAGGACTTTACTGGCAGGGACTGATGCATGATCTGTCCAAATATGAACCGTCGGAATTCTGGGTAGGTGCAAAATATTATCAGGGAACGAGAAGTCCGAATAACGCTGAACGTGAGGAAAAGGGCTATTCGAGCGCATGGCTGCATCATAAAGGCAGAAACAAACATCATTATGAATATTGGATCGATTACAGTATGCGGGAAGTAGAAGGCGGTATGTCACCGGCGCAGATGCCTGTCAGATATGTGATCGAGATGTTTATGGACAGGATTGCGGCCAGTAAGGTATACAACAAGGAAAAATATACGGATGCATCACCGCTGGAATATTATAAGCAGGGTAAGAACCGGAATCTGATCCATCCAAAGACGGCAAAGCAGCTTGAGATTCTTTTGCGTATGCTGGCATCTGAGGGAGAAGAGAAAACATTTACCTATATCAGGACGGTGATCCTGAAGCATAAGAAGTAACAAAAATACGCTCTTTTCATACTCTAATAGTGAGAATGAAAGGAGTGTTTTCTATATGAACTGTATTTGGATTTTATTGTTACTTTGCTGCTGCAATAACGGATGCGGAAACGGTGGCAGAAATGGGGAGCGCAGATGTGAATGTAATTCCTGCCAGCCGACACCACCGCCAAGACCACGTCCACGCCCACCATTTGCTCCGCAGCCGGGCTGTGGCTGCAGCGCATCGGAAATGAGTGAAGAAGAGTCTTGATACGATTTTTGTGTAATAGGATTTCCTATTACACAAGAAAAAGGAAGGCTGTCACACAATGTGTGGCAGCCTTTTATACGCGCTTATGCGAAAAAGAAATATGTTGCAGGCGATTGCCGCCCGCACCGGATCAGTCTGCGGATTTTACCTGTTTCCAGTATTCATTATACAGATTGTCGCCGTCTACGCCTAAATAATCAAATGTTTCCAGATTGCTGTACTCTGAGAAATCAGGAAATGCGATCTTGCTGTTTTTAATGTCTTCATCCTCAATGTTTGCCTGTGCAGCTGTATTCGGGGTAGAATAGGTGATATACTCAAAGTTCTTCAGTGCGATATCTTCGCGGCACATGAAATCAATGAACTTCTCAGCATTTTCTTTATTCTTTGCATTTTTCGGAATAACCCAGGAGTCGATCCATACATTGGTGCCTTCTTTCGGGATCACATATTCCAGATCCGGGTTTTCGCGCTGTGTGTATATAGCTTCACCGGAGTAGATCACACCGATCGCAGCTTCATTACCGATCATCTTATCACGTACCTGATCGATGACATATGCCTGCACAAGCGGCTTCTGTTCGATCAGAGTCTGTGCGGCTTCTTTTACCTGTTCTTCATCTGTTGTGTTCATGGAATAGCCAAGTCTCTTTAAAGCAACCATGAAAGCATCACGTACGCTGTCCTGCATCAGGATATTATCTGCATATTTTTTGTCCCATAATACATCCCAGGAGTCGATCGGTTCATCAACCATTGTTTTGTTATATAAGATACCGACGGTTCCGAAGCAGTACGGAATGCTGTATTTGTTTTCCGGATCAAAGCCCTTGGACTGTTCAAAATACTGTTCGCCGATGTTCTTGACATTCGGAATATTGTCAAAATTGATCTCCGCAAGCAGATCGTTTTCGATCATTTTCTGGATCATGTAATCGGATGGGCAGACAACGTCATAATTGCTTGTACCGGATTCTACCTTTGGGTACATGATCTCGTTTGTCTCAAATTCATCATAGACAACGTGGATGCCTGTTTCTTCTTCAAACTGGTCGAGTGTATCGGGATCGATATATTCTCCCCAGTTGTAAACAACAACCTCGCCGTTTTCGCCGGCGCTGCTTTTGCCACAACCTGTCAGACAGGCGGCAGCGGCCATGGTAAGTGCCAGTGTCAGTAATACTTTTTTCTTCATGTGTTCCTCCTCATAGGTGCTTGTATTTTATGATGCATTGTCCTTCTTGCCGGGCTTTTTGTTAATGAACAGTAAAAGCAGCAGAACGACGACAAAGATGATCGTGGAAAGGGCATACATTTCCGGCTTGATGCCTTTTTTGACCTCTGTGTAGATTTTGGTCGATAATGTGTCAACGCCGGGGCCTTTTGTAAAGTGGGTGATGATGAAATCATCCAGTGACATGGTAAATGCCATTAAAAATCCTGTAAAAATGCCGGGAAGCAGATCCGGGAAAACAACCTTGAAAAACGCATAAGGCTGGGATGCACCGAGATCGAGTGCTGCTTCATAGGCACTTCTGTTGACCTGCTTCATCTTGGGCATGACACTTAATATGACATACGGGATATTAAATGTAATATGGGCCAGCAGGATCGTTGTAAAGCCGAAGGTCATTCCAAGACTCAGATAGAGCAGCATGAGAGAGATACCGGTTACGATATCCGCATTTAACATAGGAATGTTCGTTACGCCCATGAAAAATGTACGCCACACGCGGTGCATTCTGCTGATCGCGATACAAGCCATCGTTCCGATGATCGTAGCGATAAAGGCAGATAAAAAGGCGAGGAGCAGTGTGTTGTACAGTGCATCCATAATAACCTGGTTATCAAACAGCTCGCTGTACCATTTCAGGGTAAAGCCGCCCCATTTGGCTCTGGTCTTGCTTTTGTTAAAGGATAAGACGATCAGCGTAGCGATAGGGGCATATAAAAATATGAAAATCAGAATGATATACAGCTTTGAAAAAAACTTTTTCACATCAGACCCTCCCCATCTTTATCAAATATTGCGGTGATGATCATACTTAAAATAATGAACAGCATCAGAACCATGGAAAGACCGCTGCCGAGGTTCCAGTTGCTTGCCTGCGTAAATTCCTGCTCGATGACATTACCGATCAGCAGGATCTTACTGCCACCAAGGAGTGAAGAAATAACGAAGGTTGTCAGTGCAGGGACAAATACCATGGTAATACCGCTGATCACACCCGGAAGGCTCAGCGGGAAAATAATGCGGCAGAATGTCTTGACATTATTGGCACCGAGATCTCTGGCTGCATTGATCAGATCCTGATCCATACGGGATAAGGAGTTGAAGATCGGCAGAACCATAAACGGCAGGAAATTATATACCATACCAAGGATGATCGCAGCATTTGTATTGATGATATCCAGTGTCGGCAGTGACAAAAACCGGAGCACGGAGTTGATCACACCGTTTTTCTCCAGAAGTGTCTGCCAGGCAAGTGTACGCAGCAGAAAGTTCATCCACATCGGTAAAATAAAGATCAGAACGATGAACTGGTTCTGGTTGACACTTTTCTTTGCCAGTATCATAGCAAGCGGATACGCAAGCAGCAGGCAGATGAGTGTACTGACCAAAGAAAGCCGGATCGAAAGAAAAAGTGCCTTGCTGTGCTCCGGCGATGTGATCGCCAGTATGTTCTGCATGGTAAAATGTCCGGCGGAATCGATAAAGCCGTAATAAAATACCATCAGGATCGGAATGATGATAAAGGCGGCGGCCCAGATGAAGTAGGGCGTTGCCAGAAGCTTCTGTTTATTCTTCAATGTGTACCGCCTCCTCATCTTCGGATTCAGGCTTATTCATGATCTGGATGTTAAACGGATCCACGCTGATCGAAACCTTACTGCCGACAGGGAACATGCTTGTGGAATGTACCAGCCATTCAAAACCGCCTGCCATGACTTCCATTTCATAGTGGACACCCTTGAAGATCAGATGGGAGACAACCCCGTCTAAAGTGCCTGCGCCTTCTTCTTTTAAGATCACGTCTTCCGGACGGATCACAACGTCGACCGGTTTGTTCTCACCAAAGCCTGTATCGACGCAGTCCCATTTCCTGCCGAGGAAGGAGACCAGCTTATCGTGGATCATAACCGAATCAATGATATTGCTGTCTCCGATAAAGTCTGCAACAAAGGCATTTTCCGGCTCGTTGTAGATACTTTCCGGTGTTCCGATCTGCTGGATATAGCCCTGGTTCATGACAACGATCGTATCTGACATGGTCAGTGCTTCCTCCTGATCATGTGTGACATAGATAAAGGTAATGCCAAGCTCGTTTTTCAGACGGATCAGCTCATACTGCATATCCTGTCTGAGCTTCAGATCCAGCGCACCGAGCGGCTCATCTAAAAGCAGGAGCTTCGGCTCATTGACGATCGCACGCGCGATGGCGATTCGTTGCTGCTGCCCACCGGATAACTGGTTCGGCATTCTTTTTTCATAACCGTCAAGGTTGACCAGCTTCAGAGCATATTTGATCTTGTCATCGATATAAGATTTGCTTTTGTTTTTGATCTTCAGACCAAAAGCAATGTTTTCTGCAATGTTCATATGCGGAAAGAGTGCGTATTTCTGGAAAACAGTATTGAGCTGTCTTTTGTTGGGCGGAAGAGAAGTGATATCCTCTCCGTTGAATAACACTTTACCGCTGTCCGGTGTTTCAAAACCGCCGATGATACGCAGGGTCGTTGTTTTGCCGCAGCCACTCGGCCCTAAAAGGGTCAGGAATTCATTCTCGCGGATGTATAAATCCAGATCGTCAAGAACCATTGTGTTGTCAAAAGATTTATTGATGCCGATTAGATCGATCAGTCTGTTACTCATTTGTATCCTCCTTATGCAGTGCGTTGTTAAAAGCTTGGCGGGCTTGTGACCCAGATCACAACAGCACCGTGTTTGCCGGCTTCCAGATAATGTTTTTTGGAAGGCGTAAAATAAAAAGCATCACCCTTTTTTGCCTGATGTACTTTTTGCCCGAGATGAATTTTGACCTGACCGCTCAGTACATAGCCGAATTCTTCCCCTTCATGCGGCAGATCGGGATAAATGGAACCGTAAGGCTCCAATGTCAGCCGGATCGGTTCCATTTCGTTTTTCTGTGCATTTGGAATGATCCATTCTATTTTATTGTGAAGCTCGTCATCCTTCTTTTCAAAAAAATCATCCTTTGTAAAGACGATCTGGGAATCTTCTTCTTCATTAAAAAATTCTTTCAGATCCGTACCGAGACACTGCAGGATGTCTGTCAGTGTCGAGATGGAAGGAGAGGTCAGATTACGTTCCAGCTGGGAGATAAATCCCTTGGAAAGCTCTGCCCGGTCGGCAAGCTCCTCCTGCGTCAATGATTTCTGAATGCGAAGCTCCTTCAGCTTCAGTCCGATATCCATAAAAAGCTCCTTTGCCATGTTATGTAAAATCCATGTAAAAAATAACAGTTAAATAAACTTCAAGTTTAGTTTTGCTAAACAATCCGATATTCATTATACGGTATCGCGTCTAAATGTCAATCTTTTTCTTAACAAAAAAGAGAGATTATGGTAAGATATTTTTAATGAATTTACGATTGCGGAAAACGGAGGTCTATCGATGACAAGAAATAAATACGTTGCGTATGTTTCTACCTATACAATGGGAGACAACCATGGCATCAAAATTTATGATGTAGATATGAAAAACGGCAGGTTAAAAGAAAAGGATGAGGTGGAGATCACCAATTCTTCCTATATTACAATTTCACATAATGAAAAATATCTGTATTCCATTACGGATTTCGGTGTGGAGGCGTATGTGATCGAGCAGGACGGCGAACTGACCTGTATCAATCACGCACCGATCAACGGTATGAGAGGCTGTTATCTTTCTACAGACTATGAGGATAAGTTCCTGTTTGTGGCAGGGTACCATGACGGAAAGATCACAGTGCTCAGACTGCGTGAGGATGGTGGCGTCGGTGAGATCACGGAAGAGATCTACCATAAGGGTATGGGAAGCATTGCGGAGCGTAATTTCCGCCCGCATGTCAACTGTGTCAAGATGACAAGGGACAACCATTATCTGATGGTTGCGGATATCGGAATGGATCATGTGGATGTCTATCGCCTGAACCATGAGACGGGAAAGCTCAAACATGTGGATGTGATCCGCAGCGAGCTCGAATCCGCACCGCGTCATATCAAGATGACAAAGGACGGCAGATTTGTTTATATCGTACATGAACTGAAAAATTATATTGATGTGTATTCTTATGTGGAAGAGGATGACAATCCTTTCTTTACAAAGATACAGAATATTTCAACTTTAAATGATTACCATGCAGGCGGATCCGCTGCAAGTGCACTGAATTTTTCCGCAGACGAGAAATATCTGGTCAGCTCCAATGCCGGAGATAACAGTGTCATTATCTATCGTATCGATCATAAGACAGGATTGCTGGAAAAAATCCTCTGTCTGCCGATCAGCGGAGACTATCCGAAGGATGCAGCACTGTTTCCGGATAATAAGCATCTGGTCAGCTTAAATCATGAGTCCAATACGATGACATTCTTTACAGTGGATCTGGAAAATGGACTGCTTGTCATGAACGGCAAAGAGCTTCCGATCGAAAGCCCGAACTGTGTGATCTTCCATAAGCTGCAGGGATAAATAACAGGGAGGCGTTACATATGTGGTTTGTATTTGCTTTGTTGTCAGCCATCTTTGCTGCGTTGACGTCTATTTTGGCAAAAGTGGGTATTGACGGCGTCAATTCCAATCTGGCAACGGCAATCCGTACCGTAGTTGTTGTGATCATGGCGTGGGGCATGGTGTTTCTGACGAATGTGCAGAGCGGGATCT
>DJNY01000064.1 GCA_002441865.1 Lachnospiraceae bacterium UBA6452
CTTTCTTTCCGGTTCAGCTTCGTTCCTGCCACGCTGAGCAGAACACCGATCGTCCGAAATACAAGTGCCCCAAAGATCAGCAGAACTGCCTGCAGTCCTGCACCTAATGTATAGCGGATATCCACAGCAGCACCTACCAGAACAAACAAGATCACCTCTGCTGCCAGCCACAGCTTTCCAAATTTCTCAGACAGCCGCTTTGAGACAAACGCGGTACTTTTCATCCTGATCACACATGCCATGCTGACAACCGCAAGCAGACCGGAAACTGCAACCTTTCCTTCCAGCCAGCCTTCTATCGCAATGAGCAAGAAAGAAAATCCCAGTACAATGATCACTTTCATACTGTTTCTGATGCAATGCTTTTTGGCATATGCCGTTTCAAAAAACAGACAAAGCAAAAAGCCGCAGAAGCCGCCAAGCAGGATCCCCAGCACAATAGAAACCGGAATATTCACAAAATCAAGCACATTGGCGGTTCCGCCCTGCGCCATGCTCAAAAACGTTGTAAACAGCACGATCACAAAAATATCGTCGCAGGAAGCCCCTGCCATGATCATCTGCGGGATTGCTTTTTCGGTTCCGTACTTTCGTTCCATCAGGCTAACCATACGTGGCACAACGACCGCCGGTGAAACTGCTGCCAGAACCGCTCCCATGACTGCTGCCTCAATATGGCTAACACCCAGAAGCACCGGTGCCAGCAGAATATAACCGATGATCTCGCAACTGGCAGGCACAAAAGAAAGCATGATCGCAGATCTGCCTGCTTTTTTCAGATCCTGCAGATCCAACGATAGCCCGGCTTTCAATAAAATAATGATCAGTGCCATCTTTCTAAGTTCCGCGGAAATCCCCAAAATGGAAGGATCTAACAGATCCAGCACATAAGGGCCTAAAATAATACCGGTTGCCAGCATACCAATGATACGCGGCAGTTTGATCTTCTGGCAGATGGCTCCCATTGCCAGTCCCACCAGAAAAATGAGTGATAACGATGTCAGCATAATTGCTCCTCCTTATTGTTTCCGCAGAAGTTTATCTCAAATAAAAAAGCTGATACTTCTGCGACATAATATCGTAGAAGTCATCAGCTCTGTAAGCAGTTTAGGTTTCCCAAGGGAGAACTTCATTCCCTACGCTGTAAAATATAACAGCGTTTTATTTCTTTGTCAAGTCAGCTAACTTGCTGAGACAGCCAAGTGCCTTCTCCAGTGTTTTTTCATCCTTTGCGAAATGCAGGCGGATCAAGTTGTTGACCGGCTCTTTGAAAAAGCTCGATCCCGGTACTGCTGCCACACCGATATGCTCGATCATCCATTCACAGAATTGCAGATCCGTATAGCCGGCAAACTGTGGCAGATCCAGAAACTCCTGAATATCCACCAGTACAAAATACGTTCCCTGCGGTACATTGTGCTTCAGACCGATCCGGTCCAGTCCCTGCAGGAAATAATCTCGCTTTTCCGTATATTTTTCAAGTAACTCTCTATAATAGCTTTCGCCAAACTTCAGTCCGACAGTTGCTGCCTCCTGTAGTGGCGCAGCAGCACCGACCGTCAGGAAATCATGCACCTTTCTGGCAGCTTCGATCACATGCGCCGGGCCGATCAGATACCCCAGACGCCATCCGGTAATTGAATAAGTCTTGGATAACGAATTACAGGTGATCGTATGCTCGTACATACCGGGCAGTGATGCCATACAGATATGCTTTGCAGGTTCATACACAATATGCTCGTATACTTCATCCGTCACAACAAATGCATCATATTGCAGTGCAAGGTTACCTATTGCTAACAATTCTTCTTCCGTAAATACCTTGCCACACGGATTGGAGGGATTACATACGATAATTGCCTTTGCGCCATTCTGAAATCCCTTTTCCACCAGAGAAATATCAAACTCATAAGTCGGCGGAACCAATGGGATGTAAATCGGCTCTGCCCCGGAAAGGATTGCATCCGCTCCGTAATTTTCATAAAACGGAGAAAATACCATTACCTTATCTCCCGGATTACAGATCGTCATCATCGCACACATCATGGCTTCTGTTCCGCCGCAGGTCACGACGATCTCGGTATTCGGATCAATGCTGCGTCCGATTGCTTTTCCCTGTTTTTCTGCCAGTGCTTCCCTGAAATTCTGTGCGCCGTAAGTTACCGCATACTGATGCGGTCCCTTCTTTGCCACTTCGGCAAGGGCATCCGTGATCTCCCTTGGCGGATCAAATTCCGGGAATCCCTGCGATAAATTGATTGCTCCATACTGATTACAGATCCTTGTCATCCGGCGGATAACGGAATCTGTGAATGTGTCTACACGATTACTTAGTTTTGGCATGGTTACCCTCCTACAACTTTACCTGAATAAAAGAATGGTGCATTGCCGGTAATATTTTCTCGATCAGGTCAGAAGTCTTAAAACGGATGCTGGACGTGTTGATGCACGGATGGCATCCGATCATTTCTCCCGAAAGCACATCCTCGTCGATCAGAAGCTGCACCTGATCTTCTGTATCATTCATCAGTCCCATCACACTGACAGAACCCGGTGTGATATCCAGAAACTTCTCCATGTATTCAGGCTTTGCAAAGGAAAGTCTTGCCGAACCGATCTGCGCAGACAGATCCTTTGTATGAAACGTCTTTGTATCCGGGATCATCAACAGATAAAACGCTGTTTCCTGTCTGTTGCACAAAAACAGATTCTTGCAGACAGTTGCCTGCAATGCCTCATCGATCTCCTGACAGTCCTCCATCGTCATCGCTGGCGCATGATCGATGCGCTCATACGAAATGCCAAGCTGATCCAGCAGATCATATGTCCGGATCTCCTTTGCCAGCCTGCCTGTTATATCCTGTGGTCTTCCTTTTTGTAATTCCATATGTAGTAATGCCTCCTACTCATTCATCAGCCATGCAAACGCCTTTGCCGTTCGTAAAACAGGATCTTTGAAATGTCCGCCCGGATTCCATTCCAGCGTACACAAATGCCCTCTCGCCTGCAGATGTGCATAGCCTGCCCGGATGCATGCTCCCACCTGCGCCATAACCGGATTTTTGGTCTTTTCTTCCTTCTCACCTAGACTCAGATAAACCTTTTCCGCTTTTATCTCATGCTCTTTCATATAAGAAATAAAGCCCGGATACCAGACGGATGGCGAAGCTGCCGCCACACCTACAAACAAATCTGTCTGGTAAGCCGCCCACAACGAAAAAAGCCCGGCAAGAGAATAACCACCGATATAATATGATTTACTTTTGTCTACACACAGCTTCTTGATTTCTTCCAGTGTCTGCGCTGCCCCGTCTCCAAATTCTTCTGTTCCATATACAGCAGGTGCTTTCCATGGTGTAAGTTCCTGATTCCACGCGTCCACCTTTGCCGCGATAAGAGAAAACGGCTGTCCTGTCAGCTTCTGCATCTCTCTGACTTCTTCCTCTACTGTGGGCAGATCATGCTCTCCCACAAGCTGGATCAGCACATGCTCTGCCGCCTGCGTACCATATTGATAGATTGTCATATTGCTTACCTGACATATCCGCAACCGTTTCTGACCGGCTGTTCCTCTCCCGATACATAATGTGTTCTGAATGCCATATTACATTCCCGCAGCTCCATCTTACCGTCAATATATGGCTGGTACATTTCCAAAATGCCCGGCGCACACCCATCACAGCCACCCTCTATATTTCCAAGCGACTCTGCTACGATTGCTTCTCTTTCTTCCTTTGTTGTATCTTTGATCAGTAAACTTTTCATGTTGTAACTCCTATTCTACTTATCCCTTCTGTCATTACCATTCTATCATGAATCAACATATATTCCTCTATAAAATTTTCCCCTCATAAAATCATCTCCCACCGTTCTTTTGTAATAGCTGCACCATATAATTTCTTTATATCAACCTCTGCAAATACACCATATCCACCAATTGTACCCCAGCCTCATATATTGGATGATCATAATGATCTGTAAAAAAACATGGTATAGTATACGAACGAACAAAACCACATTTTTCATAAAAAGGTATTGTCAATGGGCTGTCTCCTGTTCCTACTTGCAAAACGGCATATTGTCCTCTGTATTTCTCAATGATAAAATCAATCAAGGTCTTTGCATAACCTTTGCCTTGAAGTTCCGGAACTGTTGCAATGTTCTTTATTTCAAGCACATCATTTCCTTCATTTGTAATGACACACTCACACTTGATTCCGTTATCATCCAGCACATACATTTTGCCTTTATTCAGATAGCGGTCTATCATATTTTCCTGCTCATCTGCCAATAACAACAGATCAAGATATTGCTTTTTATTTTCTGTAACCTCTATGATCTTCATCAATAACCTCTCCTAATTTTATCTCTAAGCACCAGTTACACTTAATTTTTTTGTATCAGCATCATATAATGGTCCAGAAATGTTTATATCGTTTCAATCTTCATCATTTTTACTCCTGTCGGGTAAATCAGATGTAATACTGACCGCCCTTTTTTAAACACCAATCAATAATTCAAAACTTTTCATATCCGGGTCAAAATAATAATAATTTTTTGTTGCTTCCTGTCTCATTTTCAATATTCTCGCATCCTTCAGAATTTGTAAATGATGAGACACTGCCGGTCTGGACAAATGTGTTTTCTCTGTAATCTCATTTACACGTACTCACCATGTTTCAGGTTATCTACTGCAAATGTCAAAACCATGGTAATTTTCTCTCACAAAATCACCTCCTGATTCTATCTCTAAGCACCAGAATTTAGCATTACTGAACCCGATGATAAATTTTCAATCTTTGTGCCTCATTTGCCTCAAATCCAAACTTCTCGTAAAATGGAATCTTATCAGGAACTGCACATAACTCCACAAAAATATCTGTACCTTTCACTCCATTGTCATTTATGAATCTTATTAATTCATTTATTAACATCTTCCCGATACCTTTTCCCTGATATTCAGGTCTGACAACAACGTCCTTAATATAGTAATTAAGTCCCATATCACCATTCATTCTTGCCATCGCGACAATACAATCTCCATCCCATATAGAAACTCTAAATAAAGTATGCATCATTGCTAACTTTGTCTGTTCAAGTGACGGTCCATCTCCCCATACCGTTTCCCACAATTCAATAAATTGTTCTGCGGTTAACTCGTTATACTTCACTATAAAATCTGACATAATTTCATTTTCTCCCACTGCTCTTTTGTCATTCTATTTGTATGTCCCACTCTTGTTTCATTGAGCAGTGGCACAGGAACATTTTCACAAGTATGGTGATAAACAAATCCAACCTTTTCCTGCACTCGTTTCGACTTTTGATTGCCATCATAATAGCCACACCATATGGTACGCATTCCAAGATCCTCAAAGCCGTGACGCAGAATCTCTCTGACAGCCTCCGGTACATAGCCTCTGCCCCAGAATGGCTGTCCCAGCCAATAGCCCAGTTCACACTCATCATCCCGGTCTGTCATATCTGTATGCCCGTTCAATATCAGTTCGATTGCACCGATAGCTTTCCCATTTTCTTTTTCACAGATAGCATAACTTTCGACACCATTAAGTACATTCCTGATCACTTGCAGACTTTCTTCCACCGATTTATGTGGCTGCCATCCTGCAATCGGACCAATTTCCGGATTCTTCGCATATTCAAACAGGCTCTCTGCATCCGACTCCTGCCATTTTCTTAATAGTAACCGCGCTGTTTCAAGTACCATTATCATTCCTCCAAATTCCAGAATTTACCCAAGTGTCTGGCTGGGTTATTCAGATAACCTTTTTTAGATAGCCGTAGAACTGTTTATGCAACTGCCTCATTTCGTCAGGTGCTTTTATAGCATGCTGATACATAAATAGATTTCCGAACTCACTTTTGTAAACAGCCGATAATACTGTTGCCAGCACAGGCAATGGAGCAAACAGAAACAGATTCATCTTTCCGGGAGACAATGTTCCCAGTTCTTTCTTCAAGAGACGGAAATTTCTTTTCAACCGATAGGCTGTTTTACGCATAAGTTTTTTGTCCCTGCCTGCATTCTCAGGATTATCAGTTTCATAATAGGCATCTGCGATTGGCACTACCATTGCAAGATGGCAAAGCTGCCAGATATGCATATCCTTTACTTCTTGGTATGGAATGTGAGATTTTTGAAATATTTTAGAAAGCTGCATAGTTCTTGCCGTTTTTTTACCCGAAATTTCAGCAAAAGTAGTTGGCTGAACCAGCCAAGGCGTAAGAGCACCGTTAAGTACATCATCCTGTATGCCGCCTCCTGCACCCGGAAAGGCAGGCAGAATACGTCCTTTTCCACATATTTCTTCCCACTTTTTGTAATCATCAATGGAGTTTACCAGTGTTACAATACACTTGCTTTGATTTGTTTTTAACTCGTCTAACGCCTGATACAACTGTTCTTCACGGACAGTCAGAAAAATGAAATCATATTTGTCATCATCCCGCAATTTGGAAAGAACAGAAATGTCGGCTTTCTTAACCGCCTTGCCTTCTCGATATAGAAGCCCCTTTGTCTGTAGAACTTCCAATCTTTTTCCGCGTGCATAAACGCTTGTGTCATATCCTGCCTGGGCAAATAGAGCTGCATACAGCGATCCTATAACCCCTGCTCCATATATCAACAATCTCATTATAACCTTTACCTCCATAACTCCCGATTCATCACATGCGTTCAACGCATCTAATCAAACTTAAATACATTAAGTCCTGTTT
>DJNY01000002.1 GCA_002441865.1 Lachnospiraceae bacterium UBA6452
TGGCTGCCATGAAAGAAAAGCAGAAGGAATACGATTCTCTCTGGGATGATGAGGAAGGCGGAGAGTACGATCCGGAAGGTGTTGCTGACAATACCGAGGCACAGGGTGAGCTGCCTGAAGTACCGCTTGAAGCATCATCTGAAGTACCGGATGCTACTGGCCAACAATAAGCGCAGGGTAACCAAAATCCCATAAAAGCGATTCAAAGCTGCTTTCCAGATAGCTGATGATATCCTCTTCTTCATAGCCTGTCATACGTGTCAGGATGACAAGGGATTCCCGCACTGTTTCATAAGAAAGGGCAGGTATATCCTGTGCCTGATATTGCAGGAACAGACTGTGGCGGATCGCAGTATATTGGAGCGTCGTCCACTCAAGGCGCATGAGCATGTGTGACAGGGAGAGGTCTTCATCAATGAGAAGATCTGCATAGATGTCATTTGCCAGATATTTTTTCAGGAGTGGATGATAGGTAGAAAAGCTATGCATGAAGTCTTCCCAGAGAGCTGCCATACGGGCATCTACACCGGGAGCTTCCTGAAATAGCTGCGCCAATCTTTCTGCCTGTTCCATCAGTGGAGAAAGGTAAGCAGTATACAACCCTTCCTGCAGGTAATTGACGGAAAGATCCTGCAGAAGTTCATTACATTCGTATAACAGATCGGAAATGACACATGGCATTTCGTGAATTGCCTGCAGCAGCTGCTGCAGGTTTTCTTTTTGAAAATAACCTTCAATCAAGGCTGTTGTTAATGTTTTGCCATTCTCTTCTTCCCGCAGCAGCAGCTGCAGAAAATAAAAAGCGGTCAGAAGTGCCTCTTCCGGCGTCAGATTTGTATCGGAAAAAAGCCGGATCAGGTGATCCCGCAGCAAAAATGCTGCCTGTGTCTGTGCAGTAGATCGAGACAGGATTTCCCGGGAAAGCATTGGATAAGAAGGGAAACCCAAGGTATCATCCTGCTGCCACAGATCGATCACTGCGGGGCAGCATGGCATAAGAGAGGCTTCTTTATGCGTAGAAAATGTATGCTGTTCCCTGGGAAATAAAGTACAGGTTTCGGACAATACGCTGTCTCCATAAGTTTGCACAAGACAACATAATTTATTTTCGGTTAAAAAAGGACAACGCTGGTCAGGCAGAAGCCGGATCACATCTTCCCCTTCTTTTTTCGTGATATAGGAAGAAAGCTTTCTGCCATCTGTATCCATAGAGTCTGGTGCAGAGAGTGTTTTCCATTTTTTCTTTGTTGCATCATCTACATAGATCTTCCATTCCTGACAGCAGGTGATCGGGCATGTGTCGGCGATGCAGGTGAATTGTTTATAATAGTCTGGGTAAATTGTCAGCATAGAGTAACTTCCTTTTATCATTTCATTCTGTTATCTGAAATGTAACAGAATGTGCCTTTCATATTGTAACATGGCGGGGAAGAAATGGGGCTAAAACATGAAAAATAGAAGAAATTAGTTGGAAATTAGACAGATTGCCCCTTTTTTCTTCCGGATTTGTGCGTTATAATATGCCTTGGCTGCATATGGAGAGTTGTATGCAGACCGGATTATATAACCTGATTGGAAGAAAATCAGTTTTGAGGAAAAAATCATGAGTAAAACAAAAGAAAATGTAGTAGATAAAGCAGTCTATGCATTTAACAGGAAAGTGTTCTGTGATGGTATGCGGGACGGATTCCCGATTGCCCTTGGCTACTTCGCAGTTTCCTTTTCACTTGGAATTGCGGCAAGAAAAGCCGGGTTGACACCGCTGCAGGGCTTCTTTGCCAGCCTGTTTAATAATGCATCTGCGGGTGAATATGCGGCATTTACACTGATCGCAGCCCATGCGACTTATCTGGAGGTGGCGATCATCACGCTGATCGCAAATGCAAGATATTTACTGATGAGCTGTGCACTGGCACAGAGATGTGCGCCGGGTATGCCATTTTATCACAGACTGATTATAGGGTATGATGTGACCGATGAATTATTTGGTATTACGATCGCAAGACCGGGCTGTCTGAATCCTTTTTATACCTATGGAGCGATCCTGCTGGCAGCGCCTGCATGGGCACTTGGCACAGCATTTGGTATTATGGCGGGCAATGCACTGCCGCTTCGGATCGTCAGTGCGCTGAGTGTGGCACTGTATGGTATGTTCCTTGCGATCATCATTCCACCGGCAAAGAAGGATAAAGTAGTGGCGGTTCTGGTTGTGATCAGTTTTGCCCTGAGTTTTATTTGTGGTTACCTGCCGCTTATTTCAAAGCTGTCGGACGGAACCAGAACGATTCTGCTGACCGTGCTTATTGCAGGGGCGGCAGCGGTCTTATTCCCGGTAAAGGATACACAGGAAGAGGAGGGACAGACAAGTGAGAAGTAATGTGATCTATATTATTGTCATGGCACTGGTATCTTACACGATCCGTATCCTGCCTCTGACGCTGATCCGGAAACCGATCAAAAACCGGTTTATCCAGTCGTTCTTATATTATGTACCGTATGTCACACTTGCGGTTATGACATTCCCGGCTATCGTACATGCCACGCAGAGTCCGATCTCCGGTCTGGCAGCATTGATCGCCGGTATGATCGCAGCATGGCTTGGCGCGGGACTTTTCCCGGTAGCTGTTATCTGCTGCCTGCTTGTATTTGTGATCGAGTTGTTTGTATAGCATACAATAAAAATCATGTGGATTTTTTAGGATATGTATCTATTTTTCGCCACATAATTGCCAATAGGCAGTTATGTGGCGTTTGTTGTATAATAGGAAACTTTGTAATAAGAAAGGAGAATCAAAATGAACCAAACCTTTATGAAAGAAAAACCCGTTATCCCGCTTGTTATATCGATGTCACTTCCGATGGCAGCGTCAATGCTGGTCAATTCGCTTTATAATATTGTAGACAGCTACTTTGTGGCAAAGATCAGTGATAAGGCAATGACCGCGCTTTCCCTTGTCTATCCGGTGCAGAACCTGATCACGGCGATCGCAGTCGGTTTTTCTGTCGGCGTGAATGCGGCAATTGCTTTCTATCTGGGTGCGGGAAAGCAGGATAAGGCAGATCAGGCAGCAGCAGATGCGATCCTGTACAACATTTTACACGGTATTCTGCTAGTGATCGGCTGTCTGCTTTTTATGCCCGCATTTCTGCGTTTTTTTACAGAGGATGAGACAGTGATCGCCTACGGACTTTCTTATTCGCGGATCGCATTTTCCTTTGCGGTTGTGATCACGGTGGGAATTGCCTATGAAAAGATCTTTCAGGCAGTTGGCAGGATGAAGGTATCGATGATCAGTATGATGGCAGGATTTATTACCAATATTGTGCTGGATCCGGTTTTAATCTTCGGACTTGGACCATTCCCGGAAATGGGCATGGAAGGTGCGGCGGTTGCAACAGGCATCGGGCAGGTCATTACTCTGCTGGTGTATCTGGCGTTTTATTATGCCAGCCCAATCCCTGTGAAAGTACAGCTAAAGGGCTGGAGACCGGACAGTGAGACGGCGAAACGGCTGTATGGTGTCGGAATCCCCGCAACACTGAACATGGCACTTCCGTCACTTCTGATCTCGGCATTGAATACGATCCTTTCCGGCTTTTCAGAGGCATATGTGCTGGTACTGGGTGTTTACTACAAATTACAGACCTTCCTGTATCTGCCGGCAAACGGTATCATTCAGGGAATCCGTCCGCTGATCGGTTATAACTACGGCGCAAGGGAAGAGAAGCGGGTAAAGCAGATCTACCGCTTTGCACTGGCACTGATCATGGGGATCATGGCAGTTGGTATGCTGCTTTGCCTGTGTATCCCAAAGCAGCTTATGGGCATTTTTATCACGAATGAAGAAACACTCCGTCTGGGTATGACGGCGCTGCGGCTGATCAGCCTGGGCTTTGTGGTATCTTCCGTATCCGTGACATTTTCCGGCGTTCTGGAAGGGCTGGGAAAAGGAATTCCCTCCTTCTTCATTTCGCTGTCAAGATACGTGGTGGTCATTATCCCCGCTGCATGGCTTCTCAGCAGAAGTCTGGGAGCGAACGGTGTCTTCCTCGCCTTTGGCATTGCGGAACTTGTAACTGCCGGACTGGCGATAGGCATTTTCCAGTACAATAAGGCTCGCGCTTTCTGAAAGAAACTCCTGCGTTGTCAGCATGGACTTCTGCTGCTGTGGCAGCTTTTCATGCTGGAACTGCTGTCTGTATTC
>DJNY01000026.1:0-10106 GCA_002441865.1 Lachnospiraceae bacterium UBA6452
GAACGATACAAACGCCCAAACGGCTTACAATAAGGAGGACACAGCAAAGTGGAACAGTATAAACAGGAATTTATTGAATTTATGGTAGCAAGTGATGTTTTGAAATTTGGCGAGTTTACATTAAAGAGCGGCAGAAAATCCCCGTTTTTCATGAATGCGGGTGCTTATGTGACAGGCTCACAGCTGATGAAGCTCGGCGAATATTATGCAAAGGCAATCCATGATACCTACGGACTGGATTTTGATGTTCTGTTCGGACCTGCTTATAAGGGCATTCCGCTGACGGTTGCGACAACGATCGCGATCAGCAATTTATACGGAAAAGATATCCGTTACTGTTCCAACAGAAAGGAAGTCAAGGATCATGGTGATACAGGAATCCTGCTTGGCAGCAAGCTGAAGGACGGAGATAAGGTAGTGATCATTGAGGATGTGACGACAAGCGGCAAATCCATTGAAGAAACCTTCCCGATCCTGAAAGCACAGGCAGATGTGGAAGTCATCGGTCTGATGGTATCCTTAAACCGTATGGAAGTCGGAAAAGGCGGCGAGAAGTCAGCACTTGATGAAATTAAGGAATTATATGGCATTGATGCAAATGCGATCGTATCCATGGCAGAGGTAACAGAGCATCTGTACAATAAAGAATGCGGTGGCAGAGTGGTGATCGATGATCAGATCAAGGCAGCAATCGATGCATATTATGAGCAGTATGGTGCACGAGCATAGACAGTTATAGTCGGAAAGGAAATCATATGGAAGAAAAAGTTTATAAAACAATGGCAGGAAGCGGTGCTTTAAATATTGTATTCGGTGTGATCTCTATCGTGGTGGGAATCGCAGGCGGCGTATTACTCATTATATCCGGTGCAAAGCTGCTTGCCGGTAAGTCAAAGATCATGTTCTAAAGGGGACGTTATGCGTAAAGGCCGTAAAAAGAATTTTATGTTTACGAATAAAAGTCAGTCGGAACGCGGCATTATGTCAACCATACTTGGAATACTGTCAGATGTCTCAATCGGGCTGGCAGTATTTTCTTCGTTCCGGATTGGCGGGCGGGCGAGTGCGAGACTGGGCACTGTTATATTGGTGGCCATGCTCTTTTCAATCGCAGGACTGGTATTCGGTATTTTGTCCAGAATGGAGAAGGATAAGTTTTATTTCTTCCCGGATCTGGGTATTCTATTAAACGGAATCGGCGTCTGTGCCACAGGATTTATTTTGTATGCGGGAGTGTTTGGATTATGATGGAAGAAAGATATGAACTTGCAAAGGAAAGACTGACTGAAATTCATAAGGAAGAAACTGTAAAGGAGCCATACTGTTCTTATTTTAGACGGGTGGCTTTTTTCCTTTTGGAAATGAGTCAGATTTATGAAGATATTAAGGCAGGCAGTTATTTTGATAAAAGCACCGAAGAACTGCGCAGTGCAAATGAGGTGATGTTTGCGGATGTACTGCCGGATCTGTATGAGGAAAGCTATGCCAATCCGGTTTATGCTTCTTCCATGCTGGGAGAAGACTATGGACAGATCCTGTCCTTTGTTTATACGCAGATGCGTTCTGTGATCCCGGAAATCTTTGAACAGAATCTGGAAGAGCTGGTGATCCATATGGAGTTTTTCCTGGAGATATACAGCAGCTTTGTATACAGCTATGCGGATCTGGATCAGGAGCCGGCTGTGCAGCAGCTAAAGGAGATCGTTTACTTTTTCGTTTATGATTATATGGAAGAGGAAACGGTAAAACGTGTCGGGGAAAAGGTGGATCCGGCATCTGATTTTGCATATCGCATTATTATGGAATCAGATCTGACGGATGAGCGGTATCTGTACAGATACGGTGAATATATCACGGATAACCAGAGGATGACGGCAGCTTATTTAAACAATATGGATCCGGAAAAACTGCAGCTGATGGCAGATACTTATACGGAAGGGTATCGGATCGGTTTTATCAAAGGAAATAAGGATCTGTCCAAAAAGAAGGTGGCGCAGATCGTATATCCGATCGGCTTTGAACAGGTTGTAAAATTAGCTATAGACAACTTTAAGAAAATGGGACTTGATGTGACGATGATGCGGACATCACACAGCATCTTTACCAAGAGAGGAACATCGGTCGGTGGTTACTATTCCGAAAGCCCGAACAAGCAATATGAATACGATCACCGGGAGGATGAGGCACTTTTCCTGGATAAGAAATTTGTAAGCCGTCGTCTGGAGGTACAGAAGGAAGCATACGAGCAAAAGAAGGAACTTTCCGCCGTGCATGCAGGACCTGCCTGGATCGAGGTGTTCGGAGAAACACCGTTTACACCTGTTCTGCAGAAAGAAGCCTGCCAGCTCAGCAGGAAGCAGCAGGAGCTTTCAACCTGGTATTACGGACAGCTCGGTCAGATCATCAACAGCTATATCCCGGGAGACGAAAGAAGCTTTACGATCATTGCATATCCGATTCCGGAGATCGGGGAGGAATATCCGGCGATCATGGATGAAACGATCCGCCTGAATACACTGGATTATCAGACGTATGAGAATCTGCAGCAGAAGATGATCGACGTGCTGGACACCTGTGAGTATGCCCGGATCATAGGAACCAACGGAAATAAGACGGACTTGAAAGTTATGTTAACCGATCTGACAGATCCGGCAAAGCAGACAAAGTTTGAAAACTGTGTTGCAGATGTCAATATCCCGGTAGGTGAGGTATTTACTTCACCAAAGCTGGCAGGAACGGAAGGAACACTGTATGTCAGCCGTGTTTATCTGAATGAACTGGAATATACGGAGCTTGAGATCCATGTAAAGGATGGCAGGGTGACAGAGTATGACTGTGCTAACTTTGCAGATCCGGCAGAAGGTAAAAAGTTAATTAAGGACAATATCTTATATCATCATGAGACACTCCCGATGGGAGAATTTGCCATTGGTACCAATACAACTGCTTACCGCATGGGACGGATGTATGAGATCGAAGACAGACTGCCGATCCTGATCGCTGAAAAGACAGGACCGCATTTTGCATTTGGTGATACCTGTTATTCCCATGCAGAGGATGTGGCTGTCTATAATCCGGACGGAAAAGAGATCATTGCCAGAGACAATGAGATCTCCATTTTGCGTAAAGAGGATATGGACAGGGCATATTTCCAGTGCCATACGGATATCACGATCCCGTATGATGAACTGGGTGCACTTTACGGTGTTACAGCGGACGGCGAGGAAAAATGGATCATCAGGAACGGCAGATTTGTATTGCCGGACACGGAAGAGCTGAACAAGCCGCTCGAAGGAATGTGACATTTCGTATTGACGATAGAGAAAGAACCTTTTAAAATATTGTATGATTGCAAAAAAGCAATAGGAAAGTGTTAAATGATGTAATAGTAAAGATGAATGGAGGATACAGCATGGCACAGGTAGGAATTGTAATGGGCTCTGATTCAGATATGCCTATTATGAGCAAAGCAGCAGATATTCTGGAGGAACTTGGTATTTCATATGAAATGACGATCATTTCCGCCCACAGAGAACCGGACGTATTTTTTGAGTATGCCAAAGGAGCAGAGGCAAAGGGATTCAAGGTGATCATCGCGGGCGCAGGTATGGCAGCACATCTGCCGGGTATGTGTGCGGCAATCTTTCCGATGCCTGTCATCGGTATCCCAATGCATACAACAAGTCTTGGAGGCAGAGATTCCCTGTATTCCATCGTACAGATGCCATCCGGTATCCCTGTTGCGACTGTTGCGATCAACGGTGGTGCCAATGCGGGACTTCTGGCAGCCAAGATCTTAGCAACAAGTGATGCAGCACTTCTTGACAGACTGAAAGCATATTCCCAGAGCTTAAAGGAATCTGTACAGAAGAAGGACGCCCATTTACAGGAAGTTGGCTATAAAAATTACAATAAATAAAGAGGAGAACAAAAATGGATTACAAGAAAGCAGGAGTAGACATCGAAGCCGGTTACAAATCAGTGGAACTGATGAAAAAGCATGTACAGGCTACTATGAGACCGGAAGTGCTTGGCGGCATCGGCGGATTTGCAGGTGCGTTTGACTTAAGTGCCATCAAAAACATGGAGGAGCCAATCCTTCTTTCCGGAACAGACGGCTGCGGAACAAAAGTAAAACTGGCATTTGTAATGGACAAGCATGATACGATCGGTATTGATGCTGTGGCCATGTGTGTAAATGATATTGCATGCTCCGGTGGAGAGCCGTTGTTCTTCCTTGATTATATTGCATGTGGTAAGAATTACCCGGAAAAGATCGCTACGATCGTCAAAGGTGTGGCAGAGGGCTGTATCCAGTCTGAATGTGCACTGGTCGGCGGTGAGACAGCAGAGCATCCGGGACTGATGGAAGAGGATGAATACGATCTGGCAGGATTTGCTGTCGGCGTAGTGGATAAAAAAGATCTGATCAACGGATTTGATATGAAGCCGGGTGATGTCCTGATCGGTATGGCAAGCTCAGGTGTACATAGTAACGGATTCTCCTTAGTCCGTAAAGTATTTGAAATGACAAAGGAAAGCCTTGACACTTATTATGATGAACTGGGCAGGACACTGGGCGAAGCTCTTTTAGCACCGACCAGAATTTATGTAAAAGCACTGAAAGCAGTAAAAAATGCCGGTGTTAAGGTAAAAGGCTGCAGCCACATCACAGGCGGCGGCTTCTATGAAAATATCCCGAGAATGCTTCCGGACGGTGTGCGTGCGGTTGTCAAGAAGGACAGCTACGAAGTACCGGCTATCTTCAGACTTCTGCAGAAAACAGGCGATATTGAGGAACAGATGATGTACAATACCTACAACATGGGTATCGGTATGGTTGTTGCGGTAGATCCTGCGGATGTGGATAAAACAATGGCAGCTATGAAAGAAGCCGGCGATACACCATATATCATCGGTCAGATCGAAGCAGGAGAAAAAGGAGTTACCTTATGTTAAACGTAGTAGTCTGTGTATCGGGCGGCGGTACGAACCTGCAGGCAATTCTGGATGCAGTGGAAAGCGGTAAGATCACAAATACACGCATTGCAGGCGTGATCAGTAATAATGCCGGTGCTTATGCGCTGGAGCGTGCAAAGGCAAAAAATGTGCCGGCTGTCTGCATTTCTCCAAAGGAGTATGAGACAAGAGAAGCATTTAATCAGGCACTGCTGCAGGGCGTGGATGAGCTGAAGCCGGATCTGATCGTTCTGGCGGGATTTCTTGTAAATATCCCGGCTGAAATGGTGCAGGCATATCAGGGCAGGATCATCAATATCCATCCATCGCTGATCCCTTCCTTCTGCGGCAAAGGCTATTATGGGCTGAAGGTGCATGAAGGTGTGCTGGCGCGCGGTGTCAAGGTAACAGGTGCGACCGTGCATTTTGTGGATGAAGGAACGGATACAGGTCCGATCATTTGTCAGAAGGCAGTATGCGTAGAGCAGGATGATACGCCGAAGGTATTGCAGCAGCGTGTCATGGAAGAAGCAGAATGGCAGCTTCTGCCGCAGGCGATCGACTGGATCGCAAACGGCAGAGTACAGATACAGGACGGAAAAGTGTACATAAAATAACAGGAGGCAGCAATGAAAGTTTTAATCGTTGGAAGCGGCGGCAGAGAGCATGCGATCGCAGCAAGCGTCGCAAAAAGTGATAAAGTGGATAAGATCTATTGTGCACCGGGCAATGCAGGAATCGCACAGCTTGCAGAGTGTGTGGCGATCGGCGCAATGGAGTTTGATAAACTGGTTGCATTTGCAAAAGAAAAAGAGATCGATCTTGTGATCGTCGGTATGGATGATCCGCTGGTAGGCGGTCTTGTGGATGAAATGGAAAAGGCAGGCATCCGCACATTCGGCCCTCGCAAAAATGCAGCGATCCTGGAGGGCAGCAAGGCATTCTCCAAGGATCTGATGAAAAAATATGATATCCCGACAGCAGCCTATGAAACCTTTGATGATCCGAAGGCGGCACTTGCTTATCTGGAAACAGCAGAGTATCCGATCGTCTTAAAGGCAGACGGTCTGGCACTTGGCAAGGGCGTTCTGATCTGCAACACAAAGCAGGAAGCCATAGACGGTGTGAAAGAGATCATGGAAGATAAGAAATTCGGTTCTGCCGGTAACCGTATGGTAGTGGAAGAATTCATGACAGGCCGCGAGGTATCGGTTCTTTCCTTTGTAGACGGCAATACGATCCAGATCATGTCAAGTGCACAGGATCACAAACGTGCCAAAGACGGCGATCAGGGTCTGAATACAGGCGGTATGGGAACATTCTCCCCAAGTCCGTTCTATACAAAAGAAGTAGATGAGTTCTGCCACAAATATATCTTCCAGAAAACGGTAGATGCCATGAAGGCAGAAGGCAGAGAGTTTAAGGGCGTTATCTTCTTCGGACTGATGCTGACGGAAAAAGGCCCGAAGGTGCTGGAATACAATGCCAGATTCGGTGATCCGGAAGCCCAGGTTGTTCTGCCGCGTATGAAGAATGATATCATTGATGTATGCAATGCCTGCATCGATGGCACACTGGATCAGATCAAGGTAGAATTTGAAGACAATGCAGCAGTCTGTGTGGTACTGGCATCCGACGGTTATCCGGTTTCTTATGAGAAGGGACTTCCGATCGAAGGACTGGAGGCATTTGACGGAAAAGATGATTACTTCTGCTTCCACGCAGGCACAAAGCTTGTAGATGGCAGGATCGTAACAAACGGCGGTCGTGTACTTGGCATCACAGCCAAGGGTGATGATCTGAAACAGGCAAGAAAGAAAGCATATGAAGCAACAGAATGGGTTTCATTTGCCAATAAATATATGCGGCATGATATCGGAAAGGCAATCGATGAAGCATAACAAAAAGAAGCAGGATTTCCTGCTTCTTTTCATAGGAATTCTCTGTCTGATCGTGTTTGTGATATGTGCTGTTTTCCTGTTACGCTATTATAGGGATTACAGGCAGGAAAAGAGTATGGATGAAGAGCTGCGTGAGCTTGGCAGACAGACGCAGACGGAAGCCATGGAGGAGAATGATCGAGGCAATGCGGACGGCGCAGAAGCAAAAGAGCAGGGACTTCCACAGATCAATGCTTCTGTTTACCGGGAGAAAAATGCTGATTATGTGGCGTATCTGTATATTCCGGACACGGAGATCGAATATCCCGTTGTGCAGCGGAACAATACCTATTATCTGAATCATAATTTTTATGAAGAGAAGAATGCACACGGAACGATCTTTCTGGATGAAAACTGCAGCACGGAAGATCCGGTACTGCTATTGCATGGGCATCATATGAAAGACGGTACGATGTTCGGCGGTCTGAAACAGTACAGGGACAAAGAGTTCAGGCAGGCGCACAGTGAGATCTTTCTGGATATGGGCGAAGGCTTTGACACATACGAAGTGTTTGCCATATTGCAGATCGATCTGACAAAAGAAGATTACTTTGCTTATGAGGAGATCCCAAAGGATGCAGACAGCCTGACTGCATATCTGAAACAGATCCGTAAACATGCGACATGGTATGAACAGCCGGAACGGGAAGATAAGCTGCTTTTGTTGTCCACCTGTGCTTATGGCTCGGAAGATGAACGGATGGTAGTAGCGGCTTATAAAAAATAAGATAAACGGAATAAAAACAGGGCAGTGGACCTATAAAAAATGTCCACTGCTTTTTTGTATACAATTCACAAAGTAAAGTTATAAATGTGAAAATACAGGCTTAAAAGACGGCAAAGATTTGGTTGGAGAAAAGAAAATATATTGCAAGAAGCCTTAATATATTATATTATGTAAAGTAATAATGGGTGGATTGCATCTGTATGTAAATACGTCGGAAAATCCACACAGACGGGTAATAAAATCAGGGATAAAACAGGAGCTAATGCGGGATATGAAGAGAAATGAATATTTCACAGAAGAAGAGATCAGAGAACAGAAAAAGAGGAGAAAAACAGGAAGGCGTGCAATGGCATTTCTGCTGGCGGGACTGATGCTGTTTTCCAATGTGCCGTCCAATGTCAGTGCGGTATCGGATAATGATATCAGCATGCTGCCTGATGCGGTGGTACAGACAGAGGATGAGAGTTCTTCTACTGGAAAAGCAGATGCAGAGACGAAGCCTGTGGATGTAACGGAAGCGGAGAAACAGCCGGCATCAGAAGAATCCGTTGTAAATACGGAGGAAGATCTGGATGCGGATAAGGCAGGCTCTTCCGATATTTTTGAAAATACAACGATCACGCTGGATAAGCTGACATTAAAAGCAACGTATTCGGACGGCAAGGGTGGAAGCGTTGTAGAAGAACTGACAGAAAACGGTACTTTCGATCTGCCATACAACGCGGATATTAATATGCGTCTGGATTTTAAACTGGGAAGCGGTACTGCGATCGATAAGGATACGACTTATGTCTACAAGATGCCTGGTACGATCCGTGTTGATAAAGAGGCTGACCATAAGCTGGCGGATCATGACGGCAAGTCCATCGGTACGGTACATATTGCAAAAGACGGAACTTTGTCTTTCCAGTTTGATACGGATGCGATCGGATCCAATACAAATGTTAATTTTTATGTACAGTTTGAAGGTGGTTTTTCGGAATCTCTGCAGGAAGAGGGAAAGACAGAGGAAATTTCATTCCCGACCGCTACCGGTGATTTTAAATTTACTGTAAACACAACAGATAAAACGGATGATGATAAGAAACCTGAGCCGAAGGATATCAGCATCAGCAAGAGCGGCAGCAAGATCGTCAACATCAACGGACAGAATTACATTGAATGGACGGTAGAACTTGGCCAGGAAGGCAGAACATCACTGGATGGTGTGATCACGGATAATCTGCCGGCAGGACTTACTTATGCGGAGATCCCAGGATATCCACAGCTGGCAGACAGCACGGGTGGAACTATTTCAACGACGGCGAAAAACGGAGACAGCAGTATTGATATCAAGGTGGCAGGCGTCACCTCTCATTATCATGCAAGAGTAAAATTCTGTACTTATTATGATAAGAGCATTTTTGGCGGTACGATCAATGACAGTACAACAGCGCTGGTGGACAATACAGCAGCTTTTAACCCGGATGATGAGGATGATAAAGGTGTCAGCAACAAAGGATCTGTATCCATTAAACCGGATATGCTGCAAAAAACAGGCAGTAGTATTGCGGCAGATGGTACGATTGAATGGACTGTTACGGTAAATGCGGAAAATCTGGATATCCAGGGAACTTCTTATCTGGATGTTGTGGAGACCGGACAGGAACTGGTATCGGATTCTATCCAGATCACACCGGCCGGACTCAGCGCGACCGGAAAGACAACAACTGGCTTTGAAGTGGCAATTCCTGCAGGAACCGCTTATACAGATACTGTTACGATCAAATATAAGACAAAGGTAACCGATTTTTCACAGGGCAGCTACAAAAATACCGGTAAACTGACGGGCGGCGTATACGATGTGACTACAAACGCCACTGTGCAGGGCTATAATCTGTTGAAGAAGAACTTTAAGGATTTTAACAAGATCACCAATACCTTTACATGGGAGATCGTGGTAAACGAAGAAGGAAAAACACTGGAAAATGTCACTGTGACAGATACATTCCGGGCAGGCGACGGCTCTAACAGGGTTTCCGGCTCTGATCACGAAATGGAGTTTGTCAGTGCATCCGAAGCACTGGATGCCTCTTCCGATACGGCAAACGGTAAGCTTGTCTTTAAATTTGACAAACTGGATGCCAGAAAGGTCATTACGATCGTAACAAAAGTAAAAGATCCGACAGCATTTGATGAAAGCAGCTGGCCGTTATTTGAAAACAAAGCCTCTATGACCAGTGATATGAATACATCTCCGATAGATTCGACCGCGCAGACATGGCAGCAGATCAAAAAGCCGGATATTCTGACAAAAGACGGCAAGATGAACGGAGACGGAACGATCACATGGACACTGCAGGTAACAAATCCGAAGCTGACGGTGGAAGGCGCGGAAATTACGGATGTACTGCCGGACGGACAGGAATATGTGGATGGCAGTATGCGCCTGCAGAATCCTTATTATGATGCAAATCCGGTATCCGTGACACCGACGGTCA
>DJNY01000026.1:10154-27088 GCA_002441865.1 Lachnospiraceae bacterium UBA6452
TCATAACGGGACAGCAGAGCCTGAAATATGTCTTTGATCTGACAGATACGGCGCAGGCGGGATTTTTCCAGAAGGATTTCTGGATCGCATATGAGACGAGAACGGTAAGTTCTGATGATGCAGAGATATTCAAAACCTATGAAAACGATGCGAAGATCAAGCTGGATTTCGAAGGGGATATTTCGGTAACAGATGACGCAAAGAAAAAACTGACGGGTGAAACCGGTGGTGTACTGGAAAAGGTATACGACTATAAACAGGGAAATCAGTATGTAGACTGGAGCGTTAAGATCAATGAAGGCCATTACGATATGTCGGCAGTGGATAACCCGGTCATTACCGATCAGCTTCCTTCTTATTTTGATTATGTCAGCGGTAAATTATATAAAGTAACGAAGGTAAAGAACGGAAATGACACGCAGGTGACAGAGACAGAGGTTTCAGCAGTCATTGCGGTTATGAACGGCAAGATCACCGTACAACTGCCAAATATCGGTTCGGATGAATATGTCTTTAAATTCCGCACCCAGTTTAACTGTCTGGCTGCAGAGCTGAGCGGCAAGACGATCGCCAATACGGTAAACTTTACCGGAACCGGAAAGAATGTGACGGATACGAGTGATACGATCAAAAATGTATCCTTCAGTTCTTCTTCCGCAGGTGCGGTAACCAAGCATGAGATCCGTGTCAGAAAGATCGATGCGGTAACAAAACAGCCGCTTGCAGGTGCGATCTTCAAACTGTATCTGAACGGCAGTGATATCTGTATCGGTGAGGCAACCTCCGGTGCAGACGGTTATGCGGTATTTGAAGATCTGAATACACTGACCGGTTATGATCTGAAGCTGGTAGAGTACCAGACACCGGACGGTTATACGTATATCAGACCGGGAAGCGGAATCGGATCGGCAGAAACTGTCATTAAAGATTATGATGATGCCAATCTGAAGACAGATGCGTCAAACGGTACAAAATATTATGAGATTACAATTCCGAACTATACACCGGAAGTATTAAGGGGAAGTGCGCTGATCCAGAAAAAGGATGCAGCGTCTGCGGCAGTACTTGCAGGTGTGGAATTTGGACTGTATACAAGTTCGCTTTGCACGGAAGATACACTGGTAGCAAGACGTACAACATCAGATACCGGAATTGTGACTTTCTCCGGTCTGGAGATAGGAGAGACCTATTTCTTACGGGAAATCACACCGCTTCCGGGCTATAAGGCAAACGATACGATCTACAAGATCGATGTAAAGACCGCAACAGAGACAGAGTACTGCGTATTGGGCGGTGCTGCTGGCACACCGCAGAGCAGCGCTTATGAGATCACCAATGAGAAGGCAAAAGCAAGCCTGACCGTGATCAAGACAGAGAAGGATTCTGATCCGGCTGTCTGTCTGGAAAATGCAGAGTTCAGTATTTATCGTGATGAAGCCTGCACTGACCGTGTGGACACACAGACGACGGATACGAGCGGTAAGCTGACTTTTGCGGATCTGGAACCTGGAAAGACTTATTATTACAGAGAGACAAAAGCACCGGACGGATATGTACTGGATACGACCGTGCGCAAGATCACGATCGGAACCGGAACGGAAAATGCGGATGTGGCAGAGACGGTAACGGTTACCAATGAAAAGGCGATCGGAGATATTGTGATCAAAAAAGTAGATGATTCTACAGTTGCTGTTCCGCTGGACGGTGTTACATTCCGGCTGTTACATGAGGACAACACGCCTTACCTGAAGTCCGGCGCAGCCTATGAGGTGACCAGTGATGAAAGCGGTTATGCCAGATTCAAGGATATTCCGTTTGGCAGATATCTGGTAGAAGAGGTGACCGGAAAGACCGGATACCAGGTAAATCCGACAAATGCGGCTATTACGGTGGATATCATCGGAGACAATAATCTGACGATCGTAAACAAACGATATAAATGCGATATCCGTCTGACAAAAACCGGAGAAGGCGGGGAATTGCTCTCAGGCGCCGAGATCGGACTCTTTACGAAAGACGGAGCAAGAGTAAAAACAGCAACAACCGGCACTGACGGAACCGTTACTTTTACAGACATTGTATACGGAGATTATTATCTGCAGGAGTTGAAGGCACCGAACGGCTATAAGCTGTCATCGGCAAAAGTAACGATCACCGCGGCAGAGATCAAGAACAGTTTTACAGCAGGCACGACACTGGATAAAGCATTATCCAATGAGAAGCAGAAGGGGCAGATCTGTCTGATGAAGACAGATGATGCAGGTACTGCATTGGCAGGAGCAGAGTTTACCTTATATGATGAAAATATGATAGCTCTGAAGACCGGAAAGACAATGACGGCTGCAGAAGCTTCCGCCATGGGCGCAGGTGCGGCAGAAGGACAGCTGTATTTCAGGGATCTTACGTACGGAACTTATTATGTACAGGAAACAAAGGCTCCGGACACACCGGATGCTTCCATTGTCTACCAGAGAGATAATCAGGTTTACAAGGTAGTTGTGGATTCTGATACACTTGTAACAAAATATACAGATGCAGACGGCAATCTGCAGAATCTGACCATACAGAATAAGAAATTAAGCACAACACCGCCGCTGATCAGTTTTAAGGTAAAGAAAACAGATGCAGAATCAGGTGCAGCACTTGCGGATGCAGTGTTTGAACTTTATAAAAACGGAGTGGCAACCGGTATCACGGCGGTAACGAACGGCAGTGGTATTGCATATTTTAAGCGGATCAGTGTAGAGACGGATGCAGCAGATACAAGTTATGAAGTTGTAGAAAAAACGGCTCCTGCTGGATACAGAGCACCGACAGCGGCAGACAGGATCTTATTTGCACAAAATAAGAGCGAGCTCAATTCTTATGCAGATGCAGCCGCTGCGCCGAAAACAGAAGATGAGATTGCATGGGCGGGGGATTATAAGCTCACTGCTACGAGTGAGGCAAGCGCAACCATTAAAAATACCCCGATGAAAGGTAAGATCTGGGTAACCAAGACGGGCGCAAATGCCGCAACTCTTCTGAAGGATGCTGAATTTACATTATATAAAGAGGATCAGACAACAAAGGTATCGTTCACAGGACTGACTAATCCGGCGAAGACAAATGAAAATGGTATTGCCGTATTTGAGAATCTGCCGTGTGGTACTTATTATCTGCAAGAGACCGGAGCACCGGATGGCTACAGTATGGATACAGCAATGCAGAAGATCATCATCAGTGACGAGACACTGCATAGCGTAACAGTGAAAGATACAAAGCTCAGCCTGACAGTCAGCAAAAAGGCAGTCGGCGGAGCGGCAGAAGTACCAGGTGCATCCTTTACGGTCACAGAAAAGAATGATCCGGCGGTTGTACTGGACAGCTGGGTAAGTACAGACCGTGCGCATGCTGTGACAACAGAGAAGATGACGACAGGAAAGCATTATATACTGTCTGAAACAAAGGCACCGGCGGGCTATACTTATACAAACGATATTGAATTTTTGTTTGAGTCGGACGGAAGCATCCGGCTGATCACAACAGCTGAGAAAAACGGGCAGACGATCACAGTCAGGGATACCCCTCTGACACTCAGGATCAGTAAGCAGGACAGTGTGACAAATGTGAACCTGGCGGGCGCACAGCTTGGAATTTATGATGAAACAGATGCACTTGTGACCAGCTTTACGACCAACACAGGTGTTTATCAGCTGCCGGCCGGTATTCTGGAAGCACCGAAGACAGGTTATAAAAAATATACATTAAAAGAACATTCCGCACCGGACGGCTATGAGCTTGCGGCAAATATCCGTTTTGCAGTAAATGCGGACGGCAAGATCTACACGGTTACAAAGGATGCGGCAAATCAGGATGTATTTACCTTACAGGCAGACAGTACGCTGACGATGCTGGATGTGAAAAAGAAAGATATTTACATCAGAAAACTGGATGCACAGACAGGTAGAGATATTGCAGGAGCGGCTTTTGCAATCTATAAGAATGCAGTAGCCGATCCGAACAGAATTGCAGAATGGACATCAGACGGAACACCGCATAAGCTGGATGCAGGCTTATTTACAGCAGGTACGGATTACTATCTGAAAGAAGTGGCAGCGCCGAACGGATACCGCAGTGCCATGGTGATCAGGTTTACTGTGGACAGCACAAAGAAGATTGTGATCCTGGAAGGAAATGCCAATAATATCAACGGCGATAAAGATACATTACTGGTGCGTGATGAACCGATCAGATTAAATCTGCGTAAACAAAATGCCTTTGGTACAATTCTGCCGGGAGCGGTGCTGAAGCTCGCAGAATATGATGCATCCCGGCCGGATCAGATGGGAAATGTCATTCTGGATGCGTATACGACGGAGAGCAGTGTTTACAGTGTACCTTCCGCACAGCTTAAGCTGGGAACTACCTATATTTTAAGGGAACTTTCCGCACCGGATGGCTTTAAGAAGGCTGATGACATTATTTTTACGATCAACGATAATGGCAGTATTACGAGAGCTGATGGTGTAAGAGTTGTTAATAATACGATCATCATGGAAGATGATGAAGCTGGTCTGGGTATCGGTAAGAAAGATCTTGGCTCCGATATCGGACTGGCAGGGGCAAAACTGCAGCTTACAAGCAGCGATGATCCGCATTTTACAACAACGACATGGATCAGTGACGGAACGGTAAAAACATGGGATATCATCTCCTTTACACCGGGCTGTACCTATACACTGACCGAGCTTTCCGCACCGCAGGGTTATGCCTATGCCGATCCGATCACATTTACGATCGGGGCAACAGATCACAAGGTCTATATTGCCGGACAGGAAGCAGCGGACCGTACTATATATATAAAGGACGGAAAGCTGGCACTGACAGTCAGCAAGCAGGCAAAGGGAGGCAGCAGTGAACTGGCAGGCGCAAAATTTGAAATCTTAAATGAGAGTGGTACGGTAGTCACGACTTTTGTGACAGGTACAACGGAAACAAATGTGGATACCTCCATGCTGACAGCACCGGCTGCAGGATATCAGGAATATACGCTGCATGAAGTGACAGCGCCGGATGGTTATGAGCTGGCAGAGGATATGAAATTTGCATTTGACAGAAACGGAAAACTTTATCTGGTAACAGAAGAAAATGGTATAAAAACTTATACGGAAAAGACAGACCTGAAACTGACTGTTTATGATGAGCAGAAATTCTCTGTGCAGAAAGTGGATGCGGAGGGCAAGGCGCTGGAAGGTGCTGTCCTGGAGATCACTACGCAGGAGGATGGCAGTTTCATGCCAATTCGTTTTACAACGACGAAGGAACCTTATTATCCACAGGGACTGAACGCAGACATTACTTATGTATTGTCGGAGATCACGCCGCCACAGGGTTACAGCGTGGCAGAGCCGGTCAGCTTTGTACTCAAAGCAGATGGCAGTGTCTGCATAGATGGTGTTACATCCACACAGGGCAGACAGCTCACCATGGTAGATAAGAAAGTTACGGTTTATGTGGCAAAGAAGGATTTAGGCACAAAGAAGGCACTGAAAGGTGCGAAGCTGGCGATCAAAAATGAAGCGGGAGAAACCCTGTACAGTTTTGTATCGGAAACGGAGCAGACAACGATCCCGGGCAGTATCTTTACGGTTCCGACAGATCAGGCATATGCATATTACAGCTTATGTGAAATGGAAGCACCGGAAGGTTACGGACTGGCAGAAGCAGTTAATTTTGCGATCAACCGGAACGGACAGATATATCTGGTAGAGACCGATGGTACAGATAAGAAATATACACAGCTGACGGATCATGTCATTACAATGTACGATGTATCGCAGCTTTCTGTCAGCAAGAAGACGGAACAGGGCAAATACCTGAAAGGAGCGACACTGAAGATCACGGCTGCGGACGATGCGGCGTTTGAGGCGGTCACGATCAGGACAGACGGAAAACCGGCATATTTTGACAGCAGCAGATTTACAGCAGGTGTCACTTATGTGATTTCCGAAACAAAAGCACCAAAAGGATACAGTTATGCAGCAGATGTGAAATTTAAACTGGATCAGAAGGGCAATGTGTATGTAAACGGTAAGAAGATCAAGAATAAATCAATTATTATGACTGATGAAAAGATTCAGGTCAAGGTGGCAAAGAAAGACGAGAATTCAGGTCAGCATCTGGAAAATGCAGAGCTTGCAGTGAAGGATGCGGATGGAAAGATACTGTATACCTTTACTTCCAAGAGTAAAGATGTGACGCTGCCTGCAAAGATCTTCACTGCCCCGCAGGATGAAAAGTACACTTACTACACGCTGACAGAGGTAAAAGCACCGGAAGGCTACGAGCTGGCAAAGGATATCAGATTTGCAATCGATAAAAACGGTATATTATATGTCAGAAACGCAAAGGGTAACTATAAGAAAGCGAAGAACGGACTGCTGACAATGTATGATACCCCGGTCATTACTTCTTCGACAACCACGACAACGACGACGGGAACGGGAAACAAAGTGCCAAAGACGGGAGATCAGACACCACTTGGACTGCTCCTTGTACTTTGCGGAATTTCCTTTGTGGGCATGGGAAGTGCATTTACGGCATTGCTTCGCAGAAGACGCCGGATGAAGTAACCGGAAAGTGTTAACAGAATACCGGAGAGAAACAACAGCATAATAACCGGAAACGGAGAATGGGAGCGCAATACCATACAGGTACTGCGCTCCCGTTTTGTAGTCTGTCAATCTACAAGATGTGGCATAATTAAGCAAAAATTCAGAATTTGTCTACTATATTTGGGTTGACGATTATAGGGGTGGATAGTATGATAAAAAAGAGATATTTTGCATATTTTGAACACTTTTTGACAGATAAAGGAATGATAACATGAAACGAAACAGTGTAAAGGGAGAAAAAGGCAGAAAACTGGCTGTTTTTCTGGGCATGACAGCATTCTCCGTGGCGCTTCTGGCGATGCCCGTTATGGCAAAAGGGACAGGAACGGTAACGGGAACAGGTGTGAATATACGAAAAAGTGCAGGCACAGCCGCCGAAAAAGTAACGACCGTTACAACGGGAGATCAGCTCCGTGTGACCGGATCAAAAAAGGACAGCACGGGGAAAAAGTGGTATAAGGTTACACTGACACAAAACGGAACAAAATACACAGGGTACATAATATCTGATTATGTAAACTATAAGAAAGATACAAAGACGGCAGATCAGACAGCGGCAAATCCGGCAGCAGCACAGGCAGAAGGTTCCACAACCGTGTTGGATGTGTCCGGCATTGCAAAGGATGCAGCGCAGAATACATCAAGTCAGGCAAATACGGGAAATACACAGAACAATACCAACAATAACGCAGCGGGAAACCAGACGACAGCAGCAAAGAAAACCGGTGCGATCCAGGGAAATTATGTCAGGATCCGTAAAAAGCCGGTAGCCGGCAACGTAGTCTGCCAGCTCATGAAAGATACAGCCGTAACGATAAAAGGCAGTAAAAAGGGAACGGATGGCTATACATGGTATAAGATCTCTTTTAAATACGGCGGAAAGAAAAAGACAGGATATGTCAGAAGTGACCTGCTGAAGGTCAATGAGACAAAACAGGAGCCGGCGGCAGATCCCGCACAGCCTGGGGCAGATCCGGCAAATACAAACGGTACGGATCAGACAACGGTAACACCGCTGACAGATGCGGAATTTGAAAGTTATCTGACGGCGCAGGGATTCCCGGAAAGCTACAAGGTGCCACTCAGACAGCTGCATACAGTTCACCCGGAATGGACTTTTAAAGCAGTCCAGACAAATCTGGCATGGAATGATGTCGTGGCGGCGGAAAGTGCAGTCGGAAAAAATCTGGTCAGCAAAAATGCGATCGTTTCCTGGAAATCTTTGGAAAGTACAGCATATAATCGAAAGAAGAATACATGGTACGGCTTTGATGGTGGCAGCTGGGCAGCAGCATCAACCGCACTGGTACAGTATTATCTGGATCCGAGAAATTTCTTGGGAGAGTCATCTGTATTTCAGTTTGAATCACTGGAATATGAAGCTTACCAGAATGTAGAGGGAATCAAAGCACTGCTGGCAGGCTCGTTTATGGGCGGCGATTATACAGAACCGGATGGCTCAGTGCGCAGTTATGCGGATGCGTTCCTTGAGATCGGGAAGCAGGTTGGTGTCAGTCCATATCATCTGGCAGCCAGATGTTATCAGGAGCAGGGCAAAGGCAGGAGTGACAGCATCAAAGGAACCGTAGCAGGCTTTGAAAACATATTCAACTATTATAATATCGGTGCTTACGCATCCGGTGGTAATTCGCCGACCAGACAGGGACTGATCTACGCATCAGGACAGACAAGCGGCGCCAATAATTATGAGCGTCCATGGAATACAAGATATAAGTCGCTTCTGGGCGGGGCAGAGTATGTTGCCCAGAAATATGTAAAGGTAAAACAGAACACATTGTATTTTCAGAAATTTAATGTCGTAAATACAAAAAACGGTCTGTATAAACATCAGTATATGGCGAATGTGCAGGCAGCAGCCAGTGAGGCACAGAAGATGAGCAAGGCATGTCAGACAGGTGACCGGCTTGTGTTTTACATCCCGGTATATACGGGAATGCCTGAGACAGCATGCGTAAAACCGACCGATAACAGGAACCCGAATAATTATCTGGCAACACTTGTGGTAACGGATCAGGAACTGACACCGGTATTTGATCCGGAAACGGAATCTTATGATCTGACAGTCAAAAAGAAGGTAAAAACGGCAGAGATCACAGCGACGGCTGTAGCATCCACTTCCGTGATCAGCGGAACAGGTACTTATGATCTGGAGCGCGGCGATAATGTATTTACGATCACGTGTACAGCGCAGACGGGAGAGGCAAAAACCTACACGATCCATATTGTGAGAAAATAAACCGGAAAAGAAAAGCAAAATGAGAAGGGAAGCGTACTATATGAGACAAAAACTGGGGAGAATCTTATTGAGCATGACTGCACTGGCAGCAGCACTTCTGTTTTCACCGGCAGATATTTATGCAGCAGGATCTGTCAGCGTAACAGCCGATAAAACGGATGTCGGCGTATCGGATACGATTACAGTTTATGTAAAAACATCAGAGCCGGAGGATCCGTCCGTAGCACCGGAAATTTCTGTCACATACGATCCAGACCAGCTGGAAGTGACCGGCTGTAATGTGGCTTATGGCACCGGTGGCGGGCTTTTGACGATCACCGGAACAGATGCGCAGATCACAATGAAGGCATTGACGGCTGGTAATGCGTCCGTCAGTGCAGAAGCGATCATTGACGACGATGGGAATAACCCGGCAACAGGCAGTACCAGTATTGTGGTTGGCGGAAATACGGCAGCGGATCTTTCTTCCGACGCAACGCTCAGAGCCCTTACGGTAACCCCCGGTACATTGACACCGGCATTTACACCGCAGGGTACGGAATATACAATAGAAGTAGATGATTCCGTGACAGACATTACAGTCAGCGGTGGTGTGACGGATGAAAAGGCGCAGATCACTGCGGCGAGCGGGTTCAAAAATCTGAAATCAGGTACAAATGAAGCGGTTATTACCGTGACGGCAGAAGACGGTTCTACACTGACTTACCACTTCACGATCATGCGTGGCGGGGCAGCAGATGAGACAGAAACGGAAGAAACAGCACCGGAACAGCTGCAGCAGACACAGGCAGGCGGACTTTCCTTTACTGCAGACGGATCGGAATATACGATCAGTGAAACAGTTTCGGATGAACAGCTTCTGTCGGACTGCAGTAAAACAGAAGTCTCTTATGGCGGGCAGAATGTGGAAGGAGCGGTCTGGCAGCCGGGTGGTCTGACACTTTTGTATGCAACAAAAGCGGACGGAGAAGGCAGCTTCTTTATTTATGACAGTGTAAAAAACAGCTTTCAGATCTTTGTGCAGATCATGGGGATCGAAAATCACTATATTGTACCGGTTGCACCGCAGGAGTCCGTTCCGGACGGCTTTACGGAAGAAAATCTGCAGTGGAACAATTCCTGGCTGCCGGCTTATCAGACAACAAAAGGTGATCCGGATCTGACAGATGCATTTTATCTGCTTTATGCCTATAACAATGAAGGCAATACGGGATTTTATCTGTATGATGTGGTAGAAGGCAGCTTCCAGCGGTATTTCGCGATGCAGGAAACTGCTGCAGTGACAGAACAGATGGGACAGAAGCCGATCCTGATCATCGGAACACTTGTTTTTTTACTTGTATGTGCGATTGTTGTGATCGTGAATCTGGTGCTGCATAACCGGGATCTGAAACTGGATATGGAAGAGGCAGCTTTATATGGAGACGAGGCAGAAAAAGAAAAGAAGGAAGAAAGAAACCAGCCAAAGAAGCCGGCAAAGTCTGTAAAGAAGCCAGAGACAAAGCCGGTAAAACAGACTGCGAAGAAACCGGAAGAGAAACCGGTAAAACAGACTGTGAAGAAACCGGAAGAGAAACCGGTGAAACAGACTGTGAAGAAACCGGAAGAGAAACCGGTGAAACAGACTGTAAGAAAACCGGAAATAAAGAAAGAACCGGTTGTGAAAAAGGAAGTAACACCGAACGGAGTGACTTATACAACGGGACAGATCCCGATCACGGTTGTACAGCCGCCGAAGCCTGTAAAACGCAGTCAGGTTCCGATCTACACGCTGGAAAGAGAACCTGTACCATTGACAAGAGAAGCACCGGCAGACCAGCTGGATGACGATTTCGAGTTTGAATTTATTGATATCGATTCATAAGAGACAGAGCGGAAAAGCCCTGACGAAGTCCGTCAGTAAGGTTGACAAACTGTGAATACTGTTATAGACTATATATAACAGAAGGTGATACACATGATAATAGAAATTGATTTTAACAGTGACGAAGCGCTGTATATGCAGCTTCGGAATCAGATCATATTGGGCATTGCGACGTCCCAGTATCAGGAAGGAGAGGCGCTTCCGAGTGTCCGGTCTCTGGCCGATACGATCGGCATCAATATGCACACGGTAAATAAAGCATATTCTGTTTTAAAACAGGAGGGGTTTGTCAAGGTTGACAGAAGGCGTGGCGTTGTGATCGCAGTTGATATTGATAAGCTGCAGGCAATGGAGCAGATCCAGAAGGAGCTGCGTGTCCTTCTGGCACAGGCAAGCTGCAAAAATATATCGCGTGAAGAAATTCATGATATGATCGATACCATATATAATGAATATGGAGGAAAATAAAAATGGATTATACCGCTAAGGCAAAAACTGCTCTTGGACTTGCCGCATCCGCAGCAAGATCCATGGGTCAGAACTATATCGGGACAGAACATATTTTACTGGGACTGATCAGACAGCAGACAGGAATGGCGGCGCAGGCATTGTTGGAAAATGGTGTGGATGAGACGAAGCTCGTAGACCTGATCATGGAGCTGATCACACCGATGGGGCATCTGGATCTGAAAGAGCGGGAAGGGTATTCTCCGCGTGCCCAGCAGGTGATCGGACTGGCATTTCAGATCGCAGAGCAGTATCATGCTCCCGCCGTTGGGACAGAGCATATCCTGATGGCACTGATCAGAGAAGGCAGCAATGTAGCGGTCCGTATTTTAAGTACCATGGGCGTTCCCCTGCAGAAGCTTTATATTGACCTGCTTGTTTCCATGGGAGAAGACGGTAATCTGTACAAGGAAGATCTGCGTCAGCAGAAGCAGAAAACAAAGGTGCTGGAGCAGTACAGCCGTGATATGACGAAACTGGCAGCAGAAGGGAAACTGGATCCTGTGATCGGCAGAGATCAGGAAATCCTCAGACTGGTACAGATCCTTTCCAGAAGGACAAAGAACAATCCGTGTCTGATCGGTGAGCCGGGTGTCGGCAAAACAGCGATCGTAGAAGGACTGGCACAGCGTATTGTGCAGGGAGAAGTGCCGGATACTGTAAAAAATAAGCGTGTCATGACACTGGATCTTTCCGGAATGGTTGCAGGCAGCAAATACAGAGGCGAATTTGAGGAGCGGATCAAGAAAGTCATCAAAGAAGTGATCGATGACGGCAATATCATTCTTTTCCTGGATGAGATCCACACGATCATCGGCGCAGGCGGTGCAGAGGGTGCGATCGATGCATCCAATATTTTGAAGCCGTCTCTGGCAAGAGGTGAACTGCAGCTCATCGGTGCCACAACGATCGAGGAGTACCGCAAATATATTGAAAAGGATGCTGCGCTGGAGCGCCGTTTCCAGACGATCATGGTAGAAGAGCCATCCTTAACGGAAGCTGTCCGTATCGTGATGGGGATCAAACATAAATATGAAGAGCACCATCATGTGACGATCACACCGGAGGCGGTAGAAGCTGCGGTAAAATTGTCGGACCGTTATATCAATGACCGTAATCTGCCGGATAAAGCGATCGACCTGATCGATGAGGCGGCAGCAGCATTGCGTCTGCAGGGACTGAAAATACCGGATAACTGTATCAGACTGCAGGAGCAGATCGATGCATTGAATGTACAGATCGAGCGTTCCCTGAAATTTGATGATCTGGTGGAAGCACATAAGGACCGCATGGAGCAGGAGAAGCTGATCAAAAAGCATAAACAGGCAATGCAGCGGTACGAGAAGAAGATGGAAGCAAAAAATAATCTGGTCACGGAAGATGAGATTGCGGCTGTAGTATCCCAGTGGACAAAGATTCCGTTGAAGAAGCTGGAAGAGAAAGAAAGTGAACGTCTTCTGAAGCTGGAAAAGATACTGCATAAGCGTGTGATCGGACAGACTGAAGCGGTAGAGGCTGTTGCCCGGGCAATGCGCCGCGGCAGAGTCGGTTTACAGGATCCAAAGAGACCGATCGGCTCCTTCCTGTTTTTGGGACCTACCGGTGTCGGAAAGACAGAGCTTTCCAAGGCGCTTGCCGAGGCAATGTTCGGTTCGGAAAATGACCTGATCCGTGTAGATATGTCGGAATATATGGAACCGCACTCTGTTGCAAAGATGATCGGTTCACCGCCCGGATATGTCGGACATGACGACGGCGGACAACTGAGCGAAAAGATCAGACGGAATCCGTACAGCGTGGTGCTGTTTGATGAAATTGAAAAAGCACATCCGGATGTATTTAATATTTTGCTGCAGGTGCTGGATGATGGTCATATTACCGATTCCAAAGGACGGAAGGTCAGCTTTAAAAATGCTATCATCATTATGACGAGTAATGCGGGAGCTTCCCGTATCGTGGATCCGAAGAATCTTGGATTTGCCACAAAGACAACAGAGCAGCAGGATTATCAGCGTATGAAAAACGGTGTGATGGAAGAGGTCAAGAGACTGTTCAAACCGGAATTTATCAATCGTATCGATGAGATCATGGTGTTCCATCCGCTGAATAAGACAGAGCTCAGAGAGATCGTGACACTGCTTTCCGCAAATCTGATCAAAAGATGCGACCAGCAGATGGGTATCACGCTTTCTGTCAGTCAGACGCTCAAGAATCACCTGGTTGAAAAATACTGCGATGTGAAGATGGGAGCAAGACCTTTGAAGCGTGCGATCCAGACAGTCATAGAGGATCCGCTGGCGGAAGAAATACTGCAGGGCAAGATCAGGCAGGGCGATCATATCCTTGCCACAATGCAAAAAGATAAAGTGGTATTTAAACAAAAGCAAAACGCAAAAGAACTGGATTTATAAAGGCAAATGGTTTATACTGTTTACACAAAGTACTGCAAGACAATATTCGGGAGGACAAAAGAAAATGGCAGTGGTAAAAGAATTAATTCGTGAAGAATCAGACGGCAGCATCAGCTTCGGAAATTATACATTAGCACAGAAGGCAAAGCTGGAAGATTTTGAACATGCAGGAGATCTGTATAAGGTCAAAACATTCTCAACAATGACAAAGCTGGAGAAAAACGGTCTGTTTTTATACGAATCCGTTCCGGGCACAAGTGTCAGTCACTTTCAGGAGACAGCAAACGGTGTATCTTTTGAAGTGGAAGGTGCAGACGACGCACAGCTGATCATCGGACTTTGCGATGACACACAGTATGAAGTATTTGTAGCAGGCAAGAGTGCAGGCAAGATGAATACAGGTCTTGGTGGCAAACTGAATGTCAGTGTAGAACTTGCCGGAATGGGCGAAGTAAATGTAAAGGTGGTAGAAGCGTAAGCATGGCAAAAATGAAATCGGCAACGGTTTATTTCTGTCAGAATTGCGGCTATGAATCTTCCAAATGGATGGGACAATGCCCCGGATGCAGGGAGTGGAATACGCTTGTGGAAGAGGTTGTGACAAAGAGTGCGGGCACCAAAGCGGTGCACATGGTACAGCCGACAAGCTTAAACAATATCTCCATGGAAGAGGAAGACAAGTTTTTAACGCATATGAGTGAGTTTGACCGGGTGCTCGGTGGTGGCATCGTGCCCGGGCAGCTTACATTGGTTGGTGGAGATCCCGGTATCGGGAAATCCACCATTCTTTTACAGATGTGTCAGAATCTTGCGGCTGACGGCAGAAAAATATTATACATATCGGGAGAGGAATCTCTCAGGCAGATTAAGATGCGTGCAATGCGGATCGGCGAATTTACGGATCAGTTAAAGCTGCTGTGCGAAACGGATCTGGATACGGTAGAAGCAGTGATAAAGCAGGAAAAACCGGATATAGTCGTGATCGATTCCATTCAGACAATGTATGCGGAGCGCGTTACCTCTGCACCGGGCAGTGTGTCACAGGTCAGAGAGGCAACGGCTGTATTTCTGCGTCTGGCTAAAAGCATGCCCGTGGCGACCTTTATTGTCGGGCATGTGACAAAGGAAGGTACGGTGGCAGGACCGCGTGTGCTGGAGCATATGGTGGATACGGTCTTATATTTTGAAGGAGACAGACATGCGTCCTACCGTATTTTAAGAAGTGTGAAAAACCGCTTCGGTTCCACGGATGAGATCGGTGTGTTTGAAATGCGCAAGGAAGGCCTCTGCGAGGTAAAAAATCCGTCCGCTTATCTGCTGAATGGCAGACCGAAAAATGCAAGCGGTTCCGTGGTTGCCTGTGCAATGGAAGGCACCAGACCGATGCTGATCGAGATCCAGGCACTTGTCTGTGATTCTAATTTTAATATTCCGCGCCGGCAGACAACAGGTGCGGATTTTAACAGAGTCAATCTCCTGATGGCAGTATTGGAAAAACGATTGGGACTTCGTATGGGGCAGACCGATGCCTATGTCAATCTTGCCGGTGGTATGCGGCTTTTAGAGCCTGCACTTGATCTGGGGATTGTCATGGCACTGGTATCCAGCTTTAAAAATAAAGTGATCTCCGATCAGACGGTGATTTTCGGTGAAGTTGGTCTTTCCGGAGAAGTGCGCGCTGTCAATATGGCACAGCAGCGTGTACTGGAGGCGCAGAAACTCGGATTTACAAAATGTATCCTGCCGCTTGCCAATCTGGACGGGATGGCGGATGCTCCGGAAGGTATGCAGATCGTTGGTGTTTCCAATGTGGCAGAAGCAATAAATGAACTGATTTGACTTATTTCGTCAATATATTTTAATTTTTTGCGCAATATAATTGTAGAAATAACTCTACATACATCATATAATACAATCAGTCTAAGACATTAGACATGCTAATTAGCAATTTCCGGAAGAATTCCCCTTTTACACAAACAGGAGGCCTGGCGACTTTGTCGTTGGGTCTTTTGTTTTGCAAAAAAATAGATATAGCAAAAATATTTCACATAAGGTAGGAATGTGATAATCAGAGGCATGCGGAAGCAGGGAGGACACAGAGATGGATTTGTCTCAAAAACAAACAGCATATTATCATTTACCGGGATTGTTTGAATTTTATGAATTATACCGTGTTTTTCTGCCGCTGTTTCGGGAGCACAGAGAATACTTTTATGACTGGTGCAGGATCGGTTCTGTCTATGGAGCGCCGGCGGACTGCCTCTGGGGCGGTGGACGAACGTCCTGCGGCGGGCAGGATCCGGAAGAAGTGCTGGCATTGATGCGGAAATATGGAATTTCTGCCCGCCTGACCTTCAGTAATTCCCTGCTGCGGGAAGAGCATCTGGCGGATCGCAGATGCAATATGCTTTGCCGGTTGTTTGCAGAAAATAGTGCGATGGAAAAATATGATGCGCAGAAGAATGACAGTATAGAAAACAGAAACGTACGTAATGGTATTATCATTTATTCCGATCTGTTGCTGCATTATTTACAGAAGCAATATCCTGATTTCTATTTTGTGTCCTCCACCACAAAAGTCCTGACGGATTTCCGGGATCTTCTGCAGGAAGTGGACAGAGAGGAATTCCGCTACGTTGTTCCGGATTTCCGCCTGAATAAGTTATTTGATAAATGGAGTACTTTGACAGGGGATCAAAAAGATAAGATAGAATTTCTGTGCAATGAATGCTGCTGGTTTGGTTGCAAAGACCGCAAGAGCTGTTATGAGACTGTCAGCCGGAAAAATCTGGGAGAAGTCATTCCGGATTATCCATGCGCTTCGCCCGATGCGGCAGAAGGGTACCGGTTTTCAAAGGCGATGGAAAATCCCGGCTTTATCGGTATTGGCGATATCCAAAACAGTTATCTGCCGATGGGATTCTCTAATTTCAAGATTGAGGGGCGCGGTCTGGGCAGTGCCATGCTGCTGGAATTTCTGCTATATTATATGACAAAACCGGAATACCGGTTGAAAGTGCGGGAAGCCGTGTATCTGGATGCTATGCTGGATCTGTTTTAAGAAAGATAAAAGCAAGTGAAAATGTATCGGACAAAAGCGAAAAACTACCCAATGACCGATAGATAAAAAATAAAATGAAAAAAATAAAAAAAGTCGTTGACAAGTTGCCCGATTTAATAGTATACTAGCAAAGCGGGTTGAGAAATACCCGCAAAGTTATGGGATCTTAGCTCAGCTG
>DJNY01000224.1 GCA_002441865.1 Lachnospiraceae bacterium UBA6452
AACGGCAAAGACCTTGTAAAAAACTCTTTCCATGAGGTTGGAAGTGTGATATACTACGGATAGTTTTAATTGAATAAAGGAGGCTATGTGATGAAACATATCAAAACATTAAGCACAAGAGATTTAAAGAAATCTATGAAAAAGGGTGGCTGCGGTGAATGCCAGACATCTTGTCAGTCAGCCTGCAAAACATCCTGCACAGTAGGAAACCAGAGTTGCGAAAATATTAAATAAAACAGTAGTTTTTCTTAAGCAGCGAGTAACTCCGCTGCTTATTATACGTCAAAGAACTGTTTATTAAGAAACTGAGAGGAAATAATAGTGATTCATTGTTATCAGAGCAATGGTTATTCCATCGTGATGGATGTCAACAGCGGTGCTGTGCATGTTGTGGATGACCTTGTTTACCAGCTTGTTCCTCTGCTGGAGCCCCTTGTGAAAGAAAAGAAAGACAGGGGAGAAATCATGGACTTCGTAAAGGCGCAGCCGCTTCCGTATGCGGAAGACGAGATCGCCGAGGCAGTAGAGGAGATTCTGCTGCTTGCGCAGGAAGGACAGCTGTATACAGAGGACATTTACGAAAATTATATTGACAGCTTTAAAAACCGTGAAACGGTTGTCAAGGCACTGTGCCTGCATATCGCGCATGACTGTAACCTTGCCTGCAAATACTGTTTTGCGGAAGAGGGCGAATACCACGGCAGAAGAGCGATTATGAGCTACGAGGTTGGAAAGAAAGCACTGGATTTTCTGGTGGCAAATTCCGGTAACCGTACGAATCTGGAGGTCGATTTCTTCGGCGGCGAGCCGCTCATGAACTGGGAGGTTGTCAAACAGCTTGTGGCTTACGGACGTTCCCTGGAAGAGGAACATCATAAAAAATTCCGTTTTACGATCACAACAAACGGTGTTTTACTGAATGATGAGATCCTGGAGTTTGTCAATAAGGAAATGGGCAATGTGGTACTGAGTATCGACGGCCGTAAGGAAGTGCATGACAGAATGCGTCCGCACAGAGGCGGTCAGGGCAGCTATGATGAGATCGTGCCTAAGTTTAAAAAGGTAGCAGAGAGCCGCGGACAGATGAATTATTATGTACGTGGTACATATACCCATTACAATACGGATTTTGCAAAGGATGTGCTGCATCTGGCAGACCTTGGATTTAAGCAGATTTCCGTTGAACCGGTCGTAGCGCCGGAAACCGAAGATTATGCGATCCGCGAAGAAGATCTCCCGCAGCTTCTTGCACAGTATGATGAACTGGCAGAAGAACTGATCAGACGGAGAAAAGAAGGCAGAGGCTTTAATTTCTTCCACTTTATGATCGATCTGGAAGGCGGACCGTGTGTGGCAAAGCGTTTATCCGGCTGCGGTTCTGGAACCGAATATCTGGCAGTGACGCCTTGGGGAGATCTGTATCCCTGCCATCAGTTCGTCGGAAATGAAGATTTCCTGATGGGCAATGTGGACGAAGGGGTTCTGCGGACAGATATCAGAGATGAATTCAAACAGTGTAATGTCTATGCAAAGGAAAAATGTAAGGACTGTTTTGCCAAATTTTACTGCAGCGGCGGCTGCGCGGCAAATTCCTACAACTTCACGGGAAATGTGAACGGTTCCTATGATATTGGCTGTGAATTACAAAGAAAGAGAATTGAGTGTGCGATCATGATCAAAGCTGCACTCAGTGAGTAAATCTCAGATTTGAAAGGAAATCTGAAAGGGAGGAAAAAGAAATGAAGAAAAACAGGGCAGTCATTACGATGATTTTGGCAGTGCTCGCGATTATTGGATTCAGCTATATCGCCTTTATCGGTATCGGACCTACAAAGACGGGATCCATGAAAAACATCAAGCAGGGTCTTGATCTTGCAGGCGGCGTCAGCATTACCTATCAGGTAGTCGGTGACGAATCTCCTTCTGCGGAAGATATGAGCGATACGATCTACAAGCTGCAGAAGCGTGTGGAAAACTACAGTACAGAAGCACAGGTATATCAGGAAGGTAACGACCGTATCAATATCGAGATCCCGGGTGTTTCAGACGCCAATGCGATCCTGGAAGAGCTTGGTCGTCCCGGTTCCCTTTACTTTATCAAACAGACTGACAGTGAAGGAAACCAGAACTATACGATCGGTGTTACAGAGGACGGTACATATGATTATGTACTGCTGAAAGATCTGAACACACTGATGGAAGACGGCAGCATCGTACTTGACGGTACCATGGTATCGAGTGCACAGGCAGCTACCGTACAGTCAAACACCGGTACAAAAGATAAACAGTATGTTGTTTCCCTTACCTTTACGGAAGAAGGTAAAAAAGCATTTGCGGATGCTACAACAGACGCTTATTCCAAAGGAGAAACGATCGGTATCTATTATGATGGCAGATTTGTTTCCGTTCCGAGAGTAGATGAGCCAATCCTTGGCGGACAGGCACAGATCAGCGGACAGGAAAGTTTTGAAGAGGCAGATACACTTGCTTCTACGATCCGTATCGGTGGCCTGAAGCTGGAACTGGAAGAACTCCGTTCCAACGTCGTAGGTGCACAGCTTGGTGAGGAAGCGGTTTCTTCCAGCTTAAAGGCGGGTGCGATCGGTTTCGTGCTGGTATGTATCCTGATGATCGTTGTATACCTGTTACCTGGTTTTGTTTCAGCGATCGCCCTTACGATTTATGTCCTTCTGACATTACTTGCACTGAATGCATTAAATATTACGTTAACACTGCCGGGTATTGCAGGTATCATTCTTTCCATCGGTATGGCGGTTGATGCGAATGTCATCATCTTCTCCCGTATCCGTGAGGAGATCGCAGCCGGCAAGACAGTACAGTCAGCGATCAAGATCGGTTTTGAAAAGGCACTTTCCGCTATCGTGGATGGTAATATCACAACACTGATCGCAGCACTGGTTCTTGGCTTAAAGGGTTCCGGTACTGTAAAAGGATTTGCCATTACATTGGGACTTGGTATTATCCTTTCCATGTTCACTGCATTATTCGTAACAAGACTTCTGTTAAACGCATTTTATGCACTGGGCTGCAGGAATGAGAAGCTTTACGGTAAAGCAAAAGATATCAAGACAGTTGATTTCCTGTCAAAGAAGGCAGTCTTCTTTGCAATTTCACTGATCGTGATCGTGGCAGGCTTTGTATTCATGGGTGTAAATAAGTCGCAGACAGGATACTCCTTAAATTACAGCCTTGACTTTATGGGCGGTACTTCTTCCACTGTTACATTCAACGAAGATATGTCTATTGCAGATATTGATGCAAAGGTTGTTCCGGTTGTAGAGGAGATCACAGGTGACAGCAACGTACAGACACAGAAAGTAAATGATTCCACACAGGTGGTTATCAAGACAAGATCACTGACAGTAGATGAAAGAGAAGCCTTTACAACTGCCATGAAAGAAGATTTCGGTGTAGAGGAAGATGCGATCACAACAGAAACGATCAGTGCAACAGTCAGCAATGAAATGAAATCCGATGCGATCGTGTCCGTGATCATTGCAACACTCTGTATGCTTGTTTACATCTGGTTCCGTTTTACGGATGTCCGTTTTGCGGCAAGTGCGGTTCTGGCACTGTTGCACGACGTACTTGTGGTACTGGCATTCTATGCGGTTTCCAAAACATCTGTCGGCAATACATTCATTGCATGTATGCTGACCATTGTCGGCTACTCAGTCAACTCAACGATCGTTATCTTTGACCGTATCCGTGAGCAGCTGAAAACAACAAAGGTAAGAGACAACGAAGAACTGAAGACAATTGTGAACGAAAGTATTACAAAGACACTGACAAGAAGTATTTATACGAATATCACAACATTCATTACGATCTTCATGGTATTCCTTCTCGGTGTATCCAGCATCCGTTCCTTCGCAATGCCTCTTATGGTAGGTATCCTTTGCGGTGCATATTCTTCTGTATGTATCACAGGTGCTCTGTGGTATGTGCTCAGAACAAAATTTGCAGGAAAGAAAAAAGCACCTGCAAAAGCGTCTGCAAAGAAAGCTTCCAAAAAGAACGCTTAAAATCTGGATCAGAATATGAAAATGCTCTCTGCTGTGGCAGGGGGCATTTTTGTATGAAAAAAACAGAAAAATTTGTATAATATTTCAGTATGCAATTTAGGAAACACCATTGTGGTGCCTATCGGAGTTTGCTATAATAAATACATATGTGGGGTCTTCCCGACAGATTTCTTCAAAAGGGTGAATGGAGGAAACAAAACATGATAGTATTGGTCATTTTACTGGTAGTAGTGATTGGCGTGCTGGTATTTCTGCTGATGCGTGAAAAACAGGGAGCAGCAACAGAAAAACAGGATCCGGCAAAGCTGGTACCAAAGGGGATTCTTGACAGAGGCGGTGTAGGTCCTGTACTTGCCGTGACAAATGATAATAAAGTCTTATTTTTCAACAAAGACTTTGTACAGCTCTTCCCGGAGATCGCAACGGCGGAGTCGATATCCGCGTATCCGGAAATGATGCGTCTGTTTAAGGATGAAGAATACGTTTCAGAGGTATTGTCCCGTATTTATGAGATCAGATATGAGACACTGGAACAGGAAAATGTACAGGGAAAGTTTGTATGGCTCGTAGATATCACAGAGCACTACAAGACGAATAAGAAACTGAAAGAACTGAAGGAAATGGCAGATGCGGCAAACAAGGCAAAATCCAATTTCCTTGCAAATATGAGCCATGAGATCAGGACACCGATCAACACGGTACTCGGTATGGATGAGATCATTTTAAGAGAAGCGACGGAAGTGCCGATCAAAGGCTATGCGGAAAATATCCGCGAAGCAGGTACAACGCTTCTGTCACTGGTCAATGACCTTCTTGATTTCTCCAAGATCGAATGCGGCAAGATGGAGATCCTGCCGGTAGAATATGAAGTGGCAAATGTACTGACAGAAGTTATCAACATGATCGAGATCAAGGCGGTCAATAAACGTCTGGAGTTCAAGGCAATCGTGGCAGAAGATATCCCATATCTGTTATTTGGCGATGAAATCCGTCTGAAACAGGTTATGATCAATCTGCTGACAAACGCAGTCAAATATACGGAAGAGGGAAGTGTCATCTTAAAGGTAGACTGGAAAGAAGCCGGCGATTCCGCAATCCAGCTGATCGTTTCCGTGACAGATACCGGTATCGGTATCAAGGAAGAAGATATCGATAAGCTGTTTGTTTCCTTTGAAAGGATTGAAGAAAAGAGAAACCGGAATATTGAAGGTACCGGTCTTGGCATCAGTATTACAAAGGAACTGCTTGAGCTGATGAATTCAAGCCTGAATGTCCGCAGTGAGTACGGTGTCGGTTCTACATTCTCCTTTACCCTGAAGCAGGGCATCAGAGATCGTAAACCGATCGGCAGATTCCGTGAGAAATATGCATACAGCAATGAAAAGATCAAGAAGTACAGAACAACATTCGTAGCGCCGAATGCAAAGATCCTGGTTGTCGATGACAACGCCATGAACCTTTCCGTTGTAGAAGGACTTCTGAAGAATACAAAGATCCAGGTCGATTGTGCAAACGGCGGCGAAGCGGCACTGGAATACTGCAAGGATGTGAAGTATGATATCATCTTTATGGATCATATGATGCCTTACATGGATGGTATTGAGACACTCAAGAATATCAAAGCAACAAAGGATTCACCGAATGTGGATACACCGGTTATTGTACTGACAGCCAATGCTGTATCCGGTGCAAAGGAAATGTATCTGGAAGAGGGCTTTGTGGATTATATGTCCAAACCGATCCAGGGCAAACGTCTGGAAGAAAAGATCGTGGAATACTTACCGGAAGATAAATATGTCATGATCGAATATGATGAGATGGAGAAAAAGCTCTATCAGAATCTGTGGAAGACAGTTGCGGATGATATCATGAAAGAGTATCAGTTCCATACACTGGATATCCCGACAGCAGTTGAATCGGCAGAAGGTGACAAGGACTGTGTGATCTTCCTGTTAGAGTCTTTCCGGGATAACGAAGGTAAAAACAGAAATGATATCGTATCATCTTTTGAAAAGGAAGATTATCCGAATTATACGATCTTCGTACACGCACTCAAGAGTACGGCGAAGATGATCGGTGCAAATGATCTGTCTGAAAAGGCAAGACTGCTGGAGCAGGCAGGCAAGGATGGCGATATCGATTATATCAAGAGCCATCATGATGAAATGATCCAGGAATACAGTAAAGTTGTAGAAGAGATCAAAGATTATCTGAATCAGAAGAGTAACTGATAAAATACATAAGAAGGGTGAAGGGCTGAGGAACGGAATGTTCGTCAGCCCTTATTACGGACAGAAGATAAGATGGATCAACAACAGCGCGCCCGCATACGGGAGAAAAACAGAAGAAAGAGAAGAAAGCAGGTGTTCTACGCAAGGATCGCAGCGTTCCTGATAGTTGCAGCGCTGCTTCTGGGTATCTTTTTTGCAGTACGCGGTGTCATGGCACTGACAGGCGACAAAGACAGTGTGACAACTTTTCAGGAGATTGAGAACAGGCTGTTCAGACGCAAAAAGAAAGTCTATACAAAACCGGAAATGACGGAAGAATATCTGACGGTAAATCCTTATTCCAGACCGGGAGAACCGCTTCCTGCCGTCAAGAGCATATTTGTGCACTATACGGCAAATGCCGGTACTTCCGCCATGCAGAACCGCAGCTATTTTGAAAATCTGGGCATTACGGGAGAAACTTCAGCAAGTGCGCATTTCATCATCGGTTATGAAGGGGAGATCGTGCAGTGCCTGCC
>DJNY01000147.1:0-7680 GCA_002441865.1 Lachnospiraceae bacterium UBA6452
TGGCATCTACCTGTGCATCCTGCATGTCACTGATGGCTGCCGGTGTTCCGATCAAGAAAATGGTAGCAGGTATTTCATGTGGTCTGGTAACAGGCGATACAGATGATGACTACATCGTTCTGACAGATATCCAGGGACTGGAAGATTTCTTCGGCGATATGGATTTCAAGGTAACAGGTACAACAGAAGGTATCACAGCGATCCAGATGGATATCAAGATCCACGGACTGACAAGACCGATCGTAGAAGAAGCGATCCGTCGTACAAGAGAAGCAAGACTTTTCATCATGGATACCTGTATGAAGCCTGCAATCGCAGAGCCTCGTAAAGAAGTTGGCAAGTATGCACCAAAGATCGTTCAGATCCAGATCAATCCTGAAAAGATCGGTGATGTTGTCGGACAGCGCGGTAAGACGATCAATGAGATCATTGCCCGTACAGGCGTTAAGATCGATATCACAGATGACGGTGCGGTTTCTGTATGCGGTACAGATGCAGAAGCAATGCAGAGTGCGATCAAGATGATCGAAATGATCGCATCTGATTTTGAAGAAGGCAAGAAGTACACAGGTACTGTTGTCAGCATCAAGGAATTCGGTGCTTTCATCGAGTTCGCACCTGGTAAGGAAGGCATGGTTCACATCTCCAAGATTGCAAAAGAGCGTATCAACCATGTAGAAGATGTTCTTACACTCGGTGATGTTGTTACAGTTGTCTGCCTCGGCAAAGACAAGATGGGCAGAATCAGCTTCTCCATCAAAGACTGCAAGTAAGAATGATGAAACAAAAGCCGGACTGCTTTATAGTGGTTCGGCTTTTTCTGTGTGCAAAGATATCATACCCCGGAATTATTATTTACAATATTCTGCAATCATGCTAAAATAAAAACAGCTTTTTGGTAAATCCTACTATAGAAAGAGGCGTATCCAATGGGATTTTTGGTAAAATTATTTGGTGGCGTAGAAAAGTCTGAAGTAGAGCAGATGAAAGCGAGCCATCAGGCAGAGCTTGATAAGATGAAGAAGCTGTATGCAGAACAGATTGACGAGATCCAGACAGCGTTCCGCATAAAGACCGCCAGCCTGAAAAGGGATCTGGAGGAATATAAGGAAAATAACAATACAGAAGAGCTGAGTGCAGCGCATGAGGCAGAGCTTGATAAGATGAAGAAGCTGTATGCGGAGCAGATCGACGAGATCCAGACGGCGTTCAGAGACAGAAACAATTCTCTGCAGACAGAGTTATCCCGTTATAAGGAAAAGAGCACAGTCTTTGAGAAAGAGATGAAAGAACGGGATGAGAAGCTTACAAAGATGAAAGATCTGTATAATGAGCAGATTGACGAGATCCAGACAGCATTTCGTCAGAAGAAGGAATCCGACCATGAAGCTGAAATGGATCGCATGAAAAATATTTATGAGAGCATGCTGAAAGAAATTCAGGAGACATTCCAGGAAAAACTGAAACAGCTGCAGGATGAACTTGCGTCAGCAAATGAGCAGGTACAGCTTTACAAGACCGGAATGGAATCCCATGAGGCAGAGCTTGAAAAGATGAAAAAGCTGTATGATGAACAGCTTTTAGAGGTACAGACGGCTTTTCGGGAGAAAAATGCAGAGCTGCAGGGGCAGATCGACAGATTTAAAGCACAGCTTGGCAGCCTTCTTGCCGATTAAAACCGACAGGGGTAAAAATACTATAGAATGTAATGGAGTGAATTGGGATGGACAACAAAATACTGACTGAAGAAACAAAGGAAACAGAAAAAGAAGCAGCAAAAGAAGTGGAAAATGGGGTTTCCGCTTCGGATGAAGCAATCAAGGCCGTAGAAGCTATGAAAGCGGCTGCCAGTGCACAGCAGGCAGAAGACGCAGTTTATATTGAGCCGGGCATGGAATGGAGAAAGGCTCTGAAAAGCCTGGAAGAAGAGATTGAGAAGGAGCTTGGCAAAGCCAATGCTGTTGTAGCGGATGTCATTGCAAAGGAAAAGGCAAAGTGTAAAGATGCAGTGGCAAAAGAGTTTGCTGAAAAAGAAGCGGATATGAGTAAGGCGCATGAGGAAGAGACAAAGAAGCTGGCTGCGGAAAAGGAAGAGGCAGAAAAGAAGCTGGAAGAGCAGCATACGCAGGAACTCAAAGAGCTGACCCGGAAATATGAAGAGGAACTTAAAAACAGCAAAGAGACGCATGAAGCAGAACTTGAGAAAATGAAGAATCTGTATGATGAGCAGCTTGCAGAAGTACAGGAAGCATTCCGCGAAAAGACAGCAGGCTTCCGCAAAGAGATCGATCACTACAAGGAGCAGATAGAAGTACTTATGCTGCATATTGATGATCCGTTTGTGCTGCAGGAGATCCAGATGAAACAGTCCCAGCAGCCGCAGGAAAAAGAAGCAGAATAAAATGAACAAAACCAAATAGAAAGAATACAAAGGACTTTGCAGTCACAGACTGTGAAGTCTTTTTTTTCTGTCATAAGTTTGTCTCTTTTCTAATATGTTGTAGTGAGGAAGGAGAGGATCACATGCAAAAAACAACCAGTATATTACAGATGTTCCCGCAGAAGCTGCGGCTCTATTTTGAACAGGCGGCAGGCTGCGAAGATCTTGCTGAAATACGGATCCGGTGCAGACAACCTGTTATGTTAAAGCGGGGCGGAAACGAATACTATCTGGCTGCAGACGGAACTGTACATACAAAACGACCGGAAGAATGTCTGGTTTTCAATGTGGGACAGGTAGAAAGTATTTTTGTACATTTATGCCAGTATTCCCCCTATGCCTATGGGGAAGAACTCAGGCAGGGTTTTATCACGGTGGCAGGAGGACACAGGATCGGTGTGTCAGGCCAGGTGCTTTCGGAAAATAAAAGTATCCGCAGTATCAGGAATATCCGGTTTTTGAATATGCGTATCTCCCATGAGATCAAGGGCGCAGCAGACGCGATCCTGCCTTATATCATGCAAAAAGATATGCCATGTAATACGATGCTGATCGCAGGCCCGGGGATGGGAAAGACAACCCTGCTGCGGGATCTCATCAGACAGATTTCCGATGGTTTTATGCTGGAGGGCAGAAAAATACCGGGGTATACGGTCGGTGTGGTAGATGAAAGAAGCGAGATTGCGGGATGCTTTCTGGGTGAACCGCAGAATGATGTGGGCATGCGGACAGACGTACTGGATAACTGCCCGAAAGATGCGGGTATGGAAATGCTGCTGCGCAGTATGGCACCACAGATCCTTGCAGTGGATGAAATTGCGACGGAGCGGGATGTGCAGACGCTGCAGAAGGCAATGCATTGTGGCACAAAAGTACTGGCAACGGTACATGGGACTTCTTTTGCAGGACTGGAAAAGAAACTGTTTTTGCAGCCGCTTCTGCATATGCAGGAGTTTACAAGATTTGTTGTTTTAGAGGGACGGGGAACGAGCCTTGTATACAACGAGAAGGGAGAACGGCTTTTATGAAATGGATCGGATTTTTCCTTGTGCTGATAGGAAGCGGTGGTATTGGATTTTCACTTGTTCTGGAATATACGGGGCGGCTGCGGGAGCTGACAGTCGTCAGACAGATGATCCATTATATCGCAGATGCTATTTTATATGATGGTCTGCCGCTTGCGGAAGCATTTTTCAGATGCAGTATGCGTATGGAAGGGGAATATGGAGCGTTTCTGGAAAAAACAGCACAGCAGATCGAGACATTTTGCGGAGAAGATCCGGCGTGGCTCTGGAAAAGTAATGCTGCCATGCTGTCAGACCGGCTGAAAAAGAAAGACTGGGAAAAATTTGCGGACTGTATGGCACAGACAGGTTTTTCGGATCCGGGCGGACAGGTGCAGGTACTCAGGCTTTATGAAGAGGAGCTGTCAGATCAGATCGTGAAACTGGAAAAACAAAAGGAAGAGAAATGTAAGCTGTATCAGACGATTGGTATCATGGCAGGAGTGTTTATCTGCATCCTGTTGTTTTGAGAACAGCAAAGTAAGGGAGAAAAAAGATGAGCATAGCTCTTTTATTTAAGATGGCGGCAGTCGGGATATTAGTTACGATCCTGAGTCAGATATTGAAAAACAGCGGAAGGGAAGAATATTCTTTTTTTGTGGGTCTTGGTGGTCTCGTTTTGATCCTGACATGGCTTGTGCCTTATATCAGTGCATTATTTGACACGGTGGAAGCATTATTCCAACTGTAGGAGGGAGGGCAGATACAAATGGATGTCCAGAAGCTGATCCTGTTTGGAATGGTGGCGGCTGTCTTTGCGTTGCTTTTAAAATCTGTAAAAAATGAGTGGGGACATCTTTTTTCACTGGCAGCGGCGCTGATGATAGCACTGTATCTGTTGGGGCTTTGTAAGGAAGCGGGTGATTTCCTGCTGGGAATTGGCAGATATGTAGAAAATGCTTCCTCTTATATGCGTATTTTACTGAAGGCGGTCGGTATTACCTATTTATGCGAATTTACGGCGAATCTGTCAAGAGATACCGGAAACAGCCTGATCGCGGGACAGATCGAACTCTGCGGGAAAATCGCCGTGCTGCTTCTGGGCATTCCTATTCTGGCTTCTTTGCTGCAGGTACTTGAGGGGTATTTATAATGGAAGAATTATTACAGTATTTTGATTTCAGCGAGGTGGACCGTGTCACAACAAAGCTGGCAGGGGCGGATACGGTCAGCTTTTCGGATCTGTTTGGACTGCTTATAAAGGGAGATTTTACAGGTGCTTATAAGCTGCTCGTGCAGGAACTGGGGCAGCTATTCTTTCCGGGCATTACCGCCTTTCGGGAAATCCTGCTGACGATCCTTGGAATTGGAATGGTGGCAATGTTGCTGCATTACCTGGCCGGCTTTGTGAAAAATAAGCAGGTGGCGGATATGACGGCGTATTTTATTTATCTTTTTATGATGATCCTGCTGTTCCGTTATGTGGCGACGATGCTTTCTCTTTCGGAGCAGAATCTGGAAAATCTGCGGGAGTTTATCGCTGTGCTGGTTCCGGGATATTTCCTCTCTGTGTCACTGGCAGGCGGCAGTGTGGCAGCAACCGTGAATTACCAGTTTTTTCTGCTGCTTTTAGTGGGGATAGATTATATTCTGCTGAATCTGCTGCTTCCCTGCAGTAAGGGCTGCATCTATCTGGCTGTCATGAACGGGATTGATGACAGAGGACGGATGAAGGAGCTGATCAGGCTGGCGGAACGTACGCTTTCTTTTGGTATCAAACTTTGCCTGACGGTCACGGTTTCGGTCAGTACGATGCAGAATCTGATCGCTTCGAAACTGGATGGCGTGCAGAAGTCCCTGCTGCAGCGGGCAATCGGCAGTATACCCGGAATCGGAGATCTGTCCGAATCTATGGTACAGGTTTTTATGGGATCGGCGGGGCTGATCCGGAATACGATCGGAACTGCCGGTATGTGTATGCTGTTTTTCATTATGGTAAAGCCTCTTTTCCGGATCTTCTGTATATTGGCGGCAATGAAACTGGGAGGTGCCTGCCTGGGATTGATGGGCCTGAAGAATCTGGCAGCAGCTGTATCGCAGATCGGAGATGGAGGAATTCAGATCCTGAAGATCAATCTGTGCGGACTTCTGGTATTTTATATTGCAATCCTGATGACAATGATTATCGTGCGGGGATGAAGCATCACTGTGTGGGAAAGGAGAACTATGGATCTGCTGCAAAAACTGTGCTGTTTTTTTATACTGGCGAAAATAGTCCTGCAAATGTGTCCGGGCGAAAAATATGAAAAATATATGCAGGTGCTTGTGACATGGATGCTGTATGCCATGATACTTCTGCCTCTGCTGGGAAAAGGAAAGACGGACAGCCTGCAGAACTGGCAGCAGTTCCGGAAGGAATATGAAAAGAGCTTTGAGGAACGGATGACCGATATCGACAAAATGCTTTCGGTTCCGGGGGAGGAACAGCTGCAGGAGGATCTGACAGACTCTGTATTACAGAAGGCAGAGGAAACACAAAATGCAGAACAGGAGAAACAGAACGCAGAGCAGGAGAAACAAAATGCAGAGCAGGAACCGGGACAGGAAACAGGAGGTGAATAAAATGAAACAGGATCTGAAAGACTATATACAAAAACTGGGAAAGCTTGGAAAAGACCGGTTTATTCTGCTTTTTCTGGCAGGAATCCTGTTGGTTGTCATTGCAATGCCGCTTCCGCAGGAAAAACAGAACAGTAAGCAGAGTACAACTAAAAATCAGGCTGCGGCAGATCAGACGACAGCGGTAAATGACAAAGGGGGTGCTGGCGGAGAAACGGAGCTGACAACCACGCAGTACGGAGCATATCTGCAAAAACAGCTGGAAACATTTTTAAGCAGTGTGGAGGGGGTAGGTAAGGTAAAGGTCTGTCTGACCATGCAAACGTCCAGAGAACTGGTTCCGGCGCATAATACGCCATACACGAGAAAAAATGAAGAGGAAACGGATGAAAACGGTAAGCGTACGCTAACTGAAACACAGAATGATGCGGAGATCATATTGTATGAGCAGGCAGATGGCAGTCAGTCTCCGCTTATCATCAGACAGATCGAGCCGACGGTAAGAGGCGTTGTTGTCGCGGCGCAGGGGGCGGGAAGCCAGAAGGTACAAAATGAGATTGTGGAGCTTCTTGAGGCATTATTTGGGATAGAGGCACATAAAATAAAAATAGTAAAACTGACTACATAGAAAGGGAAGGAGACAACTGTGAAAAAGCTGTGGAAAAGAAATCAGATCATGATCACGGCTCTTGCCTTGATGATCGCGATCGCCGGATATCTGAATTTTATGGGAAAGAAGGTAGATGAGGAAAATCTGTTTACAACCTCTGCCCAGTTTGAGGAGGCATCCGGTGTTACGACGGAGGACGGAACGGATATGGCAGCGGTAACGGATATTACGGATGAGTCACTTGCGCTTTTGCCGGATCAGGAAAATGGAGCGATCGATGAATCGGCAGCTATGACGGACATTGACAGCATGGATTCTGAGGATGAGATGGTGTACAGCGATTATCTGGATGAAAACCAGGCGGAAAATGTAAGCGCGGCGGCAGAGGATGCATCTTTAGAGGAAACTGCCATGTCCGGAACAACAGACGAAAATACTGCTTCGGGAGAAGTGGCACAGGTAACAGAGGATTATACGGGAGAAACACCGGGGGAAGCCGTGTTTACCAGCTCACAGGCGATCAGCTCCATTGCCGGAGCCAATCTGATGAAAGAACAGACCAGAGCCAAAAATAAAGAGGCACTTTTAAATATCATCAATGCAGAAAATCTGCCGGAGAGCGCAAAACAGGATGCGGTAAACAGCATGATCGAGCTGACGGACATCACACAGAAGGAATGTGCAGCGGAAATCCTGCTTGAAGCAAAAGGCTTTGCAGATGTTGTTGTATCGATCAGCGGGGATGTTGCGGATGTGATCGTACAGGCAAATGATCTGACCGAGGCACAGAGAGCCCAGATCGAAGATATTGTTTCCCGCAAAACAGGCATCGCAGCAGAAAACATAATCATATCTCCCGTAGCAGAGCAGTAGAAAAAGTGGTATAATGTAACGAACACATAGAAAAACAAGCAGTTGCATAGCAACTATTTGTTTTTCTGTGTTCGTTAACGAGCGAACCGTCTGCGCAGCAGACAGGAGAGCGCCGCAGGCGCGGGTTCGCGAGT
>DJNY01000147.1:7745-13655 GCA_002441865.1 Lachnospiraceae bacterium UBA6452
GAGATAGACGAGTGAACAGTCTGAGAGCGCCGCAGGCGCGGGTATAACAGAAGAAGGAGGTATTCCTATGAAGAGAGTTTTTTTGATCGTTCTTGACAGTTTTGGCATCGGCGAAATGCCTGATGCAGCAGCATACGGAGATCAGGGGACAAGCACGATCCGTTCCTGTGCCACATCACCATATTTCCATATGCCAAATATGCAGAAACTTGGGTTGTTCAATATAGAAGGCGTTGATGTCGGCGGTAAGGTTTTGCCGATTGAGAAACCGCTTGCGAGGATCGCGCGCATGAAAGAGGCTTCCCGCGGCAAAGATACGACGATCGGACACTGGGAAATATCAGGTATTATTTCGCCCAAACCATTGCCGACCTATCCAAACGGATTCCCGGAGGAAGTGTTAAAGCCGTTCCGGGAGCAGACCGGGCGCGGCGTGCTCTGCAACAAACCGTATTCCGGAACGGAAGTGATCAAAGTATATGGCGATGAACATGTAAAGACCGGAGATCTGATCGTTTACACATCCGCAGACAGTGTATTCCAGATTGCTGCACATGAGGATGTGGTACCGCCGGAACAGCTTTATGAATATTGCAGGATCGCACGGAAGATACTGCAGGGAGAGCATAGCGTCGGCCGTGTGATCGCCCGTCCGTTTACCGGAGCAAGCGGTCAGTATACAAGAACACCGAGAAGACATGATTTTTCACTGGAGCCCCCAAAACAGACGATGCTGGATGCGATCACGGAGGCAGGACAGGATGTGATCGCGGTCGGCAAGATCCATGATATTTTTGCGGGCAGAGGCATGACGGAATTTACGTATACGTCAGGCAATGCAGAGGGAATCGAAAAGACACTTTCTTATCTGCAGAAAGATTTTAACGGATTATGCTTTATCAATCTGGTAGATTATGATATGTTATATGGGCATCGTAACGATATAGACGGCTATGCAAAGGCACTGGCTTATTTTGACGAGAAGCTGCCAGAGATCATGGCGGTCATGCGTGACGAGGATATGCTGATCATTACGGCAGATCATGGCTGTGATCCGGGCTATACGGTTTCTACAGACCATTCAAGGGAGCATACGCCGTGTATTATGTACGGAAAGCAGATAAAACCGGAAAATCTCGGTACGAGAGAGACTTTTGCGGATATCGGTGCAACAGTACTTGATTACCTTGGAGTAACCGGAAATATTGCCGGAAAATCTATGCTGTAGTATATAGAAAAGCAGAAAAAGAAATACAACTGGAAGGAAAGTAGCAATGAACAACAAGTATGAAGCGGAAATCAACAAAAGAAGGACCTTTGCCATTATCTCGCATCCTGATGCAGGTAAGACGACACTGACGGAAAAGTTTCTGTTATACGGCGGAGCCATCAATCTGGCAGGCAGTGTAAAGGGAAAGGCAACAGCCAGACATGCGGTATCTGACTGGATGGAGATTGAAAAGGAGAGAGGTATTTCCGTTACATCTTCTGTGCTGCAGTTTGAATATGACGGCTTCTGTATCAACATTCTGGATACACCGGGACATCAGGATTTCTCGGAGGATACCTACAGAACACTGATGGCAGCGGATTCTGCGGTCATGGTAATTGATGCCAGCAAGGGTGTTGAGGCACAGACAAGAAAGCTGTTCAAGGTCTGTGTCATGAGAAAGATCCCGATCTTTACGTTTATCAATAAGATGGATCGTGATGCAAATGATACGTTTGAGCTTCTGGACGAAATAGAAAAAGAGCTTGGGATTGCGACCTGCCCGATCAACTGGCCGATCGGCTCCGGTAAGAATTTCAAAGGGGTTTATGAAAGAAAATCCAAATCCGTCTTTACCTATTCCGATACGGAAAAGGGAACAAAGGAAGGCGAAACAGAGATCATTCCGATCACAGAGCGGGACAGACTGACAGCAGAGATAGGCGAAGATGCCCTTTCTCTTCTGGAAGAAGAGATCGAACTGCTTGACGGTGCCAGCGCGGAATTTGATCTTTCTGAGGTGCAGAGCGGTAATCTGACACCTGTATTTTTCGGATCGGCACTGACAAACTTTGGTGTGGAAGTATTTTTAAAGCACTTCCTGGAAATGACAACAACACCGCTTCCGCGTATTTCCGACAAAGGACCGATCGATCCGGTGGAAAATGAGTTTTCTGCTTTTGTGTTCAAGATCCAGGCGAATATGAACAAAGCCCACAGAGACCGTGTGGCATTCATGCGTATCTGTTCAGGCCGTTTTGATGCAGGCATGGAAGTCAGGCATGTGCAGGGCGGAAAGATCATGCGTCTTTCCCAGCCGCAGCAGATCATGGCAGATTCCAGAAAGATTCTGGATGAAGCATATGCAGGCGATATCATCGGTGTATTTGATCCGGGTATTTTTTCAATCGGCGATACACTCTGTATGCCAAAAGATAACTTTAAATATGCAGGCATCCCAACTTTTGCACCGGAGCATTTTGCACGTGTCAGACAGCTGGATACCATGAAGAGAAAACAGTTTGTAAAGGGTGTGACACAGATCGCGCAGGAAGGTGCGATCCAGATTTTCAAGGAGTTTAACACCGGTCTGGAAGAGATCATTGTCGGTGTAGTCGGTGTACTGCAGTTTGACGTTCTGAAATACAGACTGGAAAATGAATATAATGTAGAGATCAGACTGGAGCCGCTTCCGTATGAGCATATCAGATGGGTGGAAAATACAGATATTGACCTGAATAAGCTGGTTGGTACTTCTGATATGAAGAAGGTAACGGATATGAGAGACAATCCATTGCTTCTCTTTGTGAATCCGTGGAGCATCCAGATGGTGCTTGACAGAAATGAAGGACTCGTTCTTTCTGAATTTGGTAAAAACTAAAAGGGGAACAAGGTGCGGAAAAAAAGGATCCTTTTCCTGCTTCTGTTTCTTCTGGGCGTCAGTATCCTATGGGCTGGCAGACTGCAGAAGGAGCAGACAGGGACAGCAGAAAATCTGACAAAAGAGGAAGCTCTGCCTTCGGATGTGCAGGAAGTATCACAGGAAACAGAGGATATCACGCCTGTGCAGCGCATGACACAGATGCAGGGTGCCAAAGCGCCTGTCCCGGAGGTGCAGGACACGCAGGATGGGCTTTTTTATTATGATGCACTTTCTGATGCAGAAAAAGAAGCATATTGTCAGATCTATATGGCGCTGACCAGCAGGCAGAAGGAGACGTTGTCTATTTTGGACAGCGGCCGGGCAGAAGTACTGTATCAGTATGTACTGAACGACCATCCGGAAATTTTTTACAGCAGCTCTTTTTCGCTGGAAGGAAGGGAAAGAAACGGCGTACTTTCCAGCCTGTCCGTACAGCCTGTCTATACGATGACGGAGCAGGAGCAGCAGGAAAAACAGCAGCAGATCGATCAGGCCGTGACAGCGGTTCTGACAGAAATGCCGGCGGGAATGGATGCTTACGGACAGGTCAAATATGTGTATGATTATGTGATCGACCATACAGATTATATGCTGGACAGCCCGGATAATCAAAATATCTGTTCCGTCTTTTTAAACGGAGAAAGCGTCTGTCAGGGATATGCCAAAGCAACGCAGTATCTGCTGGAAAAGCTCGGATTTGAAGTGACACTGATCTTTGGAACGGAGCAGACCGGAGCGGATCATGTCTGGAATCTGGTCAAAGTTGACGGGGATTATTATTATATGGATACGACCTGGGGCGAAATGCAGTTTTCAGATCAGGGAGAAAGCAGGGGGATCAATTATAATTTTCTGCTGATCACGACGGAAGAACTTTTGCAGACACACCGGATCGTATCGGAAATCCCGGTTCCTGACTGTACGGCGGAGCGGGATAATTACTATGTCAGGGAAAAGCTGCTGTTCCGGGAAAAAGATTATGACAGGCTGAAGCTGCTGATCGAACAGACGAAGGCGAAAGGTGAAACGATTGTAAGATTCCGCTGCGACAGCGAGCAGCTGTACCGGGAAATGCTTGATGAGCTGTTTGAACAGCAGAAGATCTTTACTTTGGTAAACGGAGATGCTGTGACCTACAGCAGTGATGATAAAATGCATACAATTTTTGTTTTTATGCAATAATCATCCGAAAACCTTTCCAAAGACAGGAAAATTTGATATAATTACCTGCAAAGCAGGTTATAATGCGTGGCAGGCCCACGAGCCTATAGAAGAAAGGAGACCACAAAATGGAAAAAGAAACAGAACGTGGCACTTATGTATTAAAGGAAGATGAAAAGCTGGGAGCTGTCCAGATTGCAGATGATGTTGTTGCTATGATTGCAAGCCTTGCAGCCGCTGAGGTAGAAGGTGTATCTGCTCTGGTTGGAAATATTACAAATGAGCTGATGAGCCGTGTTGGTATGAAGAAGCTGACAAAGGGCGTCAAAGTTGAGGTTGTGGACGGTGTGGTATCCGTAGATATCGCGATCGTGATCGAATATGGTCATAATATCCCGGAGACAAGCCGCAATGTACAGAATAAGGTAAAAGCAGCCATTGAAAATATGACGGGACTGGAAGTAGCCGATATCAATATCCGCATTGCAGGCGTGAATATGCAGGAAGAGAATAAATAATAGGGACAGACTGATGAGCAGAAGCAAATTAAGAGAAAAAGTATTTCAGTTGTTATTCCGTATTGCATTCGGAAGCGAAGAAGAATATGAAGAGCAGGCAGCTTTATTCTTTGCGGATGAAGAGCAGGAAACACTGACAGAGAAGGAACAGAAACAGATCCAGGACAAATATGATCAGATCCTGGCACATTTAGATCAGATCGATGCAGAGATCAATGAAAAATCAGTTGGCTGGAATGTCAGCCGCCTTGGTAAGGTAGAGCTTGCCATTATGCGTCTTGCCATATATGAGATCTTATTTGACGATACGATCCCGGGCTCCGTTTCCATCAACGAAGCGGTAGAGCTGGCAAAGAAATACGGCGCACAGGAATCCCCGGCATTTATCAATGGGGTGCTTGCCAAGTTTGTTCCCAAAACAGAAAATTCATAAGAATTTTCTGTTTTGTAGATACTCCGTTGGATGCGCACTCGCGCAAAGAGGAAAAACTGCTTCGCAGCTGCGCTCGGCGCAAGAGTTTTGCGGTGCAAAACTCTAAAAATAGAAAATTCATAAGCGAGAAATAATAGATGAAGCAAAATGTATATACTGTCAGCCAGGTTAACAGTTATATCAAAAACATGTTTGCGCAGGATTTTTTATGCAGTTCCATTATGATTAAGGGTGAACTGAGCAATGTGAAGTACCATGGCTCTGGTCATATCTATTTTACCCTGAAAGATACTGGAGCTGCTATTTCATGTGTCATGTTTGCGGGAAACAGAAGCGGGCTTAGCTTCCGGATGGAAGAAGGACAGCAGGTTGTGGTAGGCGGAAGTCTTGATGTGTATGAGCGTGACGGGAAGTACCAGCTCTATGCAAAACAGATTGAACGTCTGGGAGACGGCTATCTGTATGAGCAGTATGAAAAGCTGAAAAAAGAACTGGCGGAAATGGGTATGTTTGATGCAGCCTATAAAATGCCGATCCCGTTTTACGTCAGAAAACTTGGTGTTGTAACAGCGCAGACAGGGGCTGCGGTCCGGGATATCATCAATGTGGCAAAAAGGCGGAACCCTTTTATTGAAATTATCTTATACCCTGCCATTGTACAGGGGGATCAGGCAGTCAGCAGTATTATAAACGGGATTCATGCACTGGAAAGAGAAGGCGTTGATGTCATGATCGTTGGCCGCGGCGGTGGCAGCATAGAAGATCTCTGGGCGTTTAATCACAGAGAAGTGGCGCAGGCGGTTTTTGACTGCTCTGTTCCGATCATTTCAGCGGTCGGGCATGAAACGGATACGACCATTATTGATTATGTGGCGGATCTCAGAGC